>JBBRDX010000102.1:0-10743 GCA_038203515.1 Actinomycetales bacterium
GCTTCAGCGGTCCCGATGACGCCAGGTAGAGCAGCGATTCTGCGGCGACCCAGCGCGGGGCGGCGAGCGCGGCCCGCGCCCGGAACATGTCCTTCCCCACCCCGGGATCGGCGAAGACGACGGCACCTCCGGCCGCGATGAGTCCGAGGGCCAGACAGATGCCGTCGAGACCGGGCCGCACCGAGAACAGCACGCGATCGCCGATCAGGAATCCCGCCGACCCGAGCGAGCCGGCGACCGAATGGATGCGGCGATCCAGCTCGCGGTAGGTCAGAGTGCGTCGTCCCTGGCTGAGCGCAGGGGCGCCCGGATGCTCGCGGCAGGAGTCCAGCAGAGCTTCGAGTAAATCGACACTCACCGGCCGATCACCACCCTCGCGTAGGCCGGAATCAGCACGCCGCGCGCGGGCTGGCGGGAAACGACGTGCAGGTCGCCCCGCGGTACCGCGTCGAGAAGGGCATCCACCACGAGCCGGATCTGCGCCAGGGCGAGCGGTGCGCCGAGGCAGAAGTGCGACCCGGCTCCGAACCACAGCTGGCCAAGGGTCGCCGAGATGTTGGTCGCCGGATCGAAGGGGCCGAGGGCACGAGTTGCCGCGAAGGTGGCGAGGATCACGCGGTCCCCCGCGCGCACGGCGACCGGGCCGATCGAATCCGGTGCCACGACCGATCGGAGTATCAGCGGGGACGGCGTCGTCACCGGCAGCGCCTCGGCGATCGCCGGTTCGATCAGGTCCTGGCTGGCGCTGGCGAAGGGGAGCAGGTCGATCGGTCCGGGCGAGTCGTCGAGAGCGCGACGTGCCGCGGCGACGGCGAGATCGGAGGTCTGCCAGCCGTGCGGCCGAAGATGCACCGACTTGACGCCGGCAATGCGTCCGATCATGCCCGTGGCGAGCTTCAGAGTCGGGTTGTGGCGCCGGAGATCCGAGTCGGTCTGCTTCGTGGAGCGCGTAGTTTCGGGAAGGTAGACACCGAGCCCGGCAACGCGAGATCGGGAGGTGTGCACGGTACGACACTAGTTGCGGCGACCGCTGGGGACTGACGCCCCTGTTCCCTCACGCCTCGAGCACCTCGCTGAGCTCGAGCCAGCGCAGCTCGAGTCCCGCCATCGAATCCTCGAGGGGCTTCAGCTCGCCCTGCAACGCCGCGAGCCCGGTGAAGTCAGCCTGGTCGTGACTCGCGAAGCGGTCATGGATGGAGGAGATCTGGGTGGTGACCTTCTCGAGCTTGCGGCTCACCGATCCGAGTTCCTTCTGCGCGTTGCGCAAGTCGGCGCCGGTGAGCTTGGTACGGCCCTTCGAGTTGACCCCCGCGGGCGTCGAGCCGGGCGAGGCCCTGTGCGACTCGGTGACGGTCTGGCCCTTGGTGGTCTGCTGGGACCGCAACTGCAGGTATTGGTCGACGCCGCCGGGCAGGTGCCGCATCCGCTTGTCGAGGATCGCGTACTGGTTGTCGGTGACGCGTTCGAGCAGGTACCGGTCGTGGCTCACGACGAGAAGCGTGCCGGGCCAGGAGTCGAGCAGGTCTTCGATGGCAGCGAGGATATCGGTGTCGAGGTCGTTGGTCGGCTCGTCGAGGATCAGCACATTGGGTTCCCCGAGCAGGATGAGCAGCAGCTGCAGGCGTCGGCGCTGGCCGCCGGAGAGGTCCTTCACCTTGGTGCTCAGCTGGGCGGACATGAATCCCATGCGTTCGAGCAGCTGGCCAGGGGTCAGTTCCTTGCCGCCGGTGACGTAGGAGCTCTTCTGGCGGGCGATGACATCCATCACCCGGTCCTCGAGAATGTCCGCGAGCTCTCCGAGCTGCTGGCTCAGGATGGCGACGCGAATGGTCTTGCCGCGCTTCACCCGACCGCTGGTCGGAAGCAGCGTGCCGGCGATGAGACTGAGCAGTGTGGACTTTCCCGCGCCGTTCACGCCAAGGATGCCGGTGCGCTCGCCCGGTGCGACGCGCCACTCGATGTCTTTCAGGATCTCGGTGCCGCCGGTCGTGCGGCCGTCCGCATCCGTCGCGCCGCGGTAGGTGACACCCACGTCGAGCAGGTCCACGACATCCTTGCCGAGACGGGCAGTGGCGAGTTGGCTGAGGGCGACGGTGTCGCGGGGAGGCGGTTCGTTCGAGATCAGCTCGTACGCGGCATCCATCCGGAACTTGGGCTTCGTGCTGCGGGCCGGCGCGCCGCGGCGCAGCCAGGCGAGCTCCTTGCGAGCGAGATTCTGGCGCTTCGACTCCATGGTCGCGGCCAGTACGTCACGCTCGACCCGCTGCAGGATGTACGCGGCGTAGCCCCCCTCGAACGGTTCGATGATCTGGTCATGCACCTCCCACGTGTCGGTGGAGACCTCGTCGAGGAACCACCGATCGTGGGTCACGACGATGAGCCCGCCCTGGGTCGGCGACCACCGCGTGTTCAGGTGACCGGCGAGCCAGGCGATTCCCTCGACGTCGAGGTGGTTGGTGGGCTCGTCGAGGAAGATGACGTCCCAGTCGCCCACGAGCAGTTTCGCCAGGGCGACGCGGCGGCGCTGGCCTCCGGAGAGCTCTCCGATCGTGGCCTCCCACGGCACGTCGAGCAGCAGGCCGTCGATGACATCGCGGATGCGGGCGTCCCCGGCCCATTCGTACTCGTCCTTGTCGCCGACGATGGCGTCCTTGACCACGAGCTCTTCTGGCAGCAGGTCGGCCTGGTCCAGCATCCCGAGCGTGACGCCGTTGCGGCGCGTGACACGACCGGCATCCGGTTCGATGCGCCCGCTCAGCAAGCGCAGGAGAGTCGACTTGCCATCGCCGTTGCGCCCGACGACCCCGATCCGGTGGCCCTCATCGAGGCCGATCGTGACCCTGTCGAAGATGACACGGGTGGGATATTCGAGGTGAAGGGACTCGGCGCCCAAGAGATGTGCCACTCCGTCGACTTTACCGGGTGCGCGTGTATGCGCCTGGCGGTGCTCGCTGCGGGCGCAATCGGTTGGTCTCCCGGATCCGGCATCTCGGCCAATCGACTTGGTAGACGTTGGGGGTTGCGCGGCCACTGGGTCACGACGTCTACCAAGTCGATTGGCCGGGAGGCGTTGGTGCCGTGGCGTCAGCGCAGTGGCGGGAGATCCGCGCGATCCCGCAGGGCAATGCGGATGCGCTCCGTAGTCCAGTGCGGATTGCGGAAGATGTGATCCGCGATGACAAGGATGACGAACCAGCCAGCCCGTTCGAACAGGATTCGCCGCTCTATGTCATCCGCGAATACGGCGGGATTCGTCCAATGGTCGCTCCCCTGGTACTCGATCGCGATCCGCTCCCTCACGTAGGCGAGGTCCGGTGTGCCGATGAAATCGCCGTTTTCATCTCGCACCGTGTGACCAATCATCGGCTCGGGCAGCTTCGCGCGCACAATCATCAGCCGGGTTCGCGTCTCCATCGGCGAATCCGTTCCTTGACGCAGCTCCGGCAGGGCGTGTCGTGCCGCGAGTGCTCCGCGTGCTGGCCCCATGGACGTCACTGCGGCGACCAACTCCTCCATCGTGCACAGTGGCGTCTTCCGTCGGACCAGGAAGTCGCCCGCGATGACGAGGTCGTCGTGGCCGAGTACCGCGGCAAGTTGCGTGAACGTTCGTGCCGGCGAGATCATCCGCAACCCACCACGCAAGCGGGGCGCTATTGGCACAGAAAGACGGTGGCCGATGATGCCGCGCACTCGGGGCGGGAAGGCCGGTTCGTGCACGCTGACGTGGATGATCGGCGGATTTTCGAGATGGCGCGGCAATGGAATCCCGTATAGCCTCGCGGCGGTGACGTGATTGAAGTATTCGTCATCAGCCATGTGGGCGGCATATCTGCTGATCCGCGTCTCGAACGAGTCGTTCGAGACGCGAGGCTCCCGGATGCCGCGGATCGGCGCGCGGAGATCAGATGCGCGCAGTCGAGACGCGGAGATTCCGAAGGCTCGCGCCTCGGAGGCGGCAAAAGGTACGCCGATGAACTTCGTCGGAAGGGATTCGCGCTTCGGCATCCTGAATGGTCCCCCGATACGGGACAGTCGCGCTCGAACCATCCACATGCCCATCGACTTGGCAGACGTTGCGACTTTGCCGCTGGGGAAGTCACAACGTCTACCAAGTCGATGGGAGAGGAGGACGGCAGCAGCGCGGCAGGAGGACGGCAGGAGGGCGGCAGGAGGGAAAGCCCCGGATGCTGGGAGAATGGAGTCATGGATGCTCCAGTCACCGTCGCCGTCATCGGGGGTTCCGGCCTCTACTCCCTGTTCGACCCGGCAGAGAGCGAGAAGCGCCGGATCGAGACTCCCTACGGACCGACGGAAGTCACGCTTGGCGAGCTCGGCGGACGCCGCGCGGCCTTCCTCACCCGGCATGGCGTCACCCATTCGGTGGCACCGCATCTCATCAACTACCGGGCGAATATCTGGGCCCTCGCAAGTCTTGGGGTGCGCGTCATCCTCTCCTCCTCTGCTGTGGGAGGTGTGACTGCGGACTATCCGCCGGGCACTCTCGTGCTCACCGACCAGTTCATCGACCGCACCAACGGCCGCCCCGACACCTTCTTCGACCAGGGGTCCGTGCAGCACCTGGCTGCCGCCGATCCCTTCGCGCCGGAGCTGCACGAGATCGCCGCTCGCGCACTGACCGGAGAGCGCGCACTGGCCAGCGAGACCATCAAGACCTCTGGCACGGTCGTCGTGATCCAGGGTCCACGATTTTCCACCCGCGCCGAGTCGCTGTGGTTCGCCGCGGCAGGGGCACACACCGTCAACATGACGATGTACCCGGAGGTGCCGCTCGCCGCCGAGCTGAACATCGACACGGTGAACCTGTCCTACGTCACCGACAGCGACGCGGGACTGACCCCACGCCCGGGCGAGAACGATCCGCATGCCGTGAGCCATGAGCTCGTGCTGCGACGCCTCACCGAGGCCCAGCCTCGCATCGTCGCCGCGATCGAGACGATCATCCGCGCGCTCCCCGAGGGGTACAGTCCGAGGCAGAGCATCGATCCGGCCGAGGTCGAGGCGGTACTGGCCAGACCGGTACTGGCCCGACCGGTACTGGCCCGCCCAACAGACTCGGCGAGGGAAACGCGATGACCACGGTGTTAATCACCGGCGGTGCCGGTTTCATCGGTTCCGCGATCGTCGATGCCGCCCTGGAGAAGGGCTGGCGCGTGCGGGTACTCGACTCGCTTCGCCCGGATGTGCACGGCGGGGACTATCGCCCCGACCCGCGCGTCGAGTTCATCGCGGCCGACGTACGGGATCCGGATGCCCTGGCCGTGGCCCTGTTCGGAGTGGATATCGTCTCCCACCAGGCCGCCAAGGTGGGCCTCGGCATATCGTTCGAAGATGCGCCGGACTACATCGGCAGCAATGATCTCGGTACGGCCATGCTGCTGGCCGCAATGGCGCAGTCCAGTGTCGAGCGGCTTGTCGTGGCATCCTCCATGGTGGTCTACGGCGAAGGCAACTACCGGGACGCTTCCGGGCGTTCGACCCGGCCGGCGGCCCGACGCGTCGAAGACCTCGATGCCGGGCACTTCGATCCGCTGGACGCGAGCGGTGGCCCGCTGCTGCCGGAACTCATCTCCGAAGACGCCCCGCTCGACCCGCGCAACGTGTACGCCGCCTCGAAGCTCGCGCAGGAACACCTTGCCGCCGCCTGGGCACGCTCCACCGGAGGCCGGGCGATCGCGTTGAGGTACCACAACGTCTACGGACCGGGGATGCCGCAGAACACGCCGTATGCCGGCGTCGCCTCACTGTTCCGCTCGGCTCTCGAACGCGGTGAGGCGCCACGCGTATTCGAGGACGGCGCGCAGCGGCGGGACTTCGTGCATGTGCGGGACGTGGCATCCGCCAACCTCAGCGCCATCGAGGCGACCGGAGGAGCGGGCGAACAGTTTCGCGCGTTCAACGTCGGGAGCGGCATCGTGCACACCATCGGGGATCTCGCGTATGCCCTCAGCCGCTACTCCGGCGGGCCCGAGCCGGTGACCACGGGTGAGTACCGCCTCGGTGACGTGCGGCACATCACGGCGTCATCCGAGCGACTGAAGTCCGAACTCGGCTGGCGCCCGACGGTGAGTTTCGATACGGGAATGGCCGAGTTCGCGAGTGCGCCGCTGCGAGCGCCAGCGAGCTGAGGCCAGCACCTCTGGGCTGAGGCCAGCACCTCTGCGAGTTGACATCAGCTGACGCTGACCGTGATCGAATGCCAGCCCTCGGAGCCGTTGGGGGCCGGCGGCTGGTAGGCCTGGCCCTGGGTCTTGCCGGTCGCATCCGTCGCTCGCACCCGGATTTTATGCGAGCCCTTACCCGCCGGCCAGCGGTACACCCACTGGCGCCAGGTGTCGGCGGAGATCGAGTCGGCGAGAGTGGCCTCGACCCACGGGCCGTCGTCCACCTGTACCTCCACGGTCTTCACGCCCACGTGCTGCTCCCAGGCCACACCCGCGATCGCGACGGTGCCCGCGGAGATCGCGGCCCCGGGCAACGGGGTGTCGATTCGGGAGGCCAGCTTGATCGGACCCTTGGCGTCCCAGCCGCGCGGAGTCCAGTAGCCCTGGTCTTCGGAGAACTTCGTCACCTTGAGCTCGACCACCCACTTGGTCGCCGAAACGTAGCCGTAGAGGCCCGGCACCACCATCCGCACGGGAAAGCCGTGTTCGAGCGGCAGCGCCGCCCCATTCATCCCCACCGCGAGCAGCGCGTTCGTGCCGGCGTCCTGCAGGACCGACAGCGGCGTGCCCGCGGTAAACCCGTCGGCGCTTGTGGAGAGCACCATGTCGGCTCCCGCTTTCGGTACCGCCTGCGCGAGCAGGTCGCGAATGGGATAGCCCAGCCAGAGCGCGTTGCCGATCAGGTCGCCGCCCACGTCGTTCGACACGCAGGTGAGAGTGGCGAGATGCTCCTCGAGGGGCTTCGCCAGCAGCTCGGCGAAGCTCAGGGAGACCTCGTTCTCCACCATGCCGGTGACCTTCAGCATCCACTTGTCGGGATCGATGGACGGCACCTGCAAAGCTGTGTCGATGCGGTAGAAGTCCGCGGTCGACGTGACGAACGGCGAGATCCCTGGAACGTCGAGCATGGCGCCTGCGGGCACCTGCTCCGCGGGAACGGCAGCCTTCGGCAGCGTGAGCTTGGTGCGGATGGCGGCCACCCTGTTCGAGCTCGCATTGATCAGCCGCGCCCCGGTGCCCACGACGACGGATGCCGCACCGGCGACGACAGCGAGGGTGAGGAAGCCGCGCCGCTCAAGCTGCGGTTCGACGGCCGGGCTGCTCGGGCTGCCCGGAGTTATCCATGCGGCCATGGCGGATGCCCGACGCTCTGCCGCCCGCTGCCAGAGGCCGAGCCGTTCGATTGCGAGCCGCAGTACCACCACTCCCGCGACGGCTCCAACACTGGTGGGGATCCCGCTGAATCCGGTCGCCCCGGCACGGGTCACCACGGCGATGACCGCGACGATCCCGCCGATGCCGATCACGATCTCGCCGACGGGTGGGCGGCGCAACTCGAGCACGCCAGCTGCCGCCGAGATCACGACGATGAGGATGCCCATCAGAGTGAGAAGCGCCGCTTTGTCCCCGGTGCCGAAGATCGTGATCACGAACTCCTTGACGCCAGCCGGCGCCAGATCGATCACGAGAGATCCGACCGCGAACAGCGGGCTGCCGGCAGCGCCGACGAAGAGCGAGACGACTTCCGCGACCCCGAGCACTACGGCCGCCGACACCACTCCGGCGAACGCGGCCCAGGCGGTCGCGGTGCGCGGGGCCAGCCCGGTCTCGGGGCGAGTGTCTCCGCCAATTCGGACGCTCATGCGGTCACCGTCTGGAACGACGAGGGTGTGTCTCCCGAGGGGCTCGGCGGAAGAAACACGTCGAAGCGGCATCCACCGGGCACGTTCTGCACGACGACGCGGCCGCGATGGGCCTGCACTATCCCCTGCACGATCGCGAGCCCGAGCCCCGCGCCGCCGGATCGCGTCGTCGCCGTCTCGGGAGTGCGGGAGTTGCTCGCGCGCCAGCCGGCTTCGAATACCCGTCCGAGGTCCTTCTCCGGGATTCCACCGGCGGCATCGATGACCGAAATCACGGCGAGTCCATCATCACTCTGACGAGCGCTCACCGTGATCGGACTGCCCGCGGGGGAGTGCTGGATCGAGTTCATCACCAGGTTGCCGACGACACGGGAGAGCTCCCTCGGATCCGCGAGGATCGTGAGCTCCCGCGCACCGTCACCCACGAGCGAGATCGAACGGGACTCGGCGAACGGGCCGAGCTCGGCCACCACGTCGCTGATCAGGTCGTAGAGCGACACTTTCTGCATCGACAGCCGCAGCGATCCCGAGTGGATGCGAGACAGCTCATTGAGGTCGTCGACCATGCCGCTCATGCGGTCGACCTGGCTGCGCACTTTCACGTAGTACCGCTCCGGCTCGTCGACCATGCCGTCTTCGAGCGCTTCGGCCATGGCGCGGATACCGGCGAGCGGGCTGCGCAGGTCGTGTGAGATCCACGCCACGAGTTCCCGCCGCGAATTCTCCGCGAGCGCTTCGCGGGCACGGGACTCGGCGAGCCGGCTGTTGGTCGCCGTGAGTTCGAGCGCGAGGGCCGCGAACTCGTTGCTCGAGTGCCGCACCTGCTCGACCATCGCCTCTTCGGTGCCGATGCGCCTGGTCGCAGCGATCAACTGGCGGCTGTTGCGCACCAGGGAACGGCCGAGCAGCACGGCGAGGAAGAGAGAGACGATTCCGGCGATCGTTGCCACGGAGAGGAGCACTATCAGATCTTGGGGTGTGACGAGCATCGCCGTGGCGGCAAGCCACACGCCCCCGGTGATCGAGAGCACCGCCGCGAGCACCACGACACACAGCTGCAGCACGAGCGAGGTGCGGGTCATGAATCGCAGCACCGCCAGGGCGACCACGCCGACCACGACCGCACAGCCCAGGGCGAGAAGGGAGACCGTGAGCAGGTCTGTCGTGCTCATCGGCTCACCGCCGGTTCGATATCGAAGCGGTAGCCGACGCCCCAGACGGTGCTGAGCACGGTGGGGTGGGCGGCATCCAGCTCGATCTTCTCCCGCAGCCGACGAACGTGCACGGTGACGGTGGAGAGATCACCGAACTCCCAGCCCCAGACGGCGCGCAGCAGCTCCTCACGGCTGAAGACCTGGCGCGGATGCTTCAGCAGGAAGGCGATCAGGTCGAACTCGCGGATCGTGAGCGCGATCGGCTGCCCACGCAGTCGCAACTGGCGAGAGGACACGTCCAGCCGGAAGTCCCCGGAATCGAGGATCGACTCCGGTGAGAACTCGGGCAGGCTTCGGCGCAGGATGGACTTGACCCGCAGCACCAGTTCGCGCGGCGAAAATGGCTTGGCGAGGTAGTCGTCGGCGCCCGCCTCGAGGCCGTCGATACGATCCTCTTCCTCTCGCAGCGCCGTGAGCATGATCACCGGCACAGCCCGATCGGCACGGATGCGGCGACACGCCTCGACCCCGTCGATTCCCGGTAGCATCCGGTCGAGCACCACCAGGTCCGGGCGGATGCGCGCGGCCGTCTCGACGGCGCTCAGGCCGTCGGCCACACTCTCCACGATGAACCCGGCCGAGCGCAGGTAACTGCACACGACCTCGGAGACGGTGGCATCGTCATCCACCACCAGGATGCGGCGATCCCGAAGCTTGTCACACGGCGCGAGCTGGTCACGCGGCGCGGGCGTGCTCGCCGCCTCGGCTGGCGCGGCCTGTGCCGTGGATGACGTGCTCACCCGATCAGGATAGGTGGACAACCCGGGAATCGAGCGATGGAAGGGAGCGCCACTGTGATCGGTCAGCATTTCGTAAGCCTTAGGGACCGGACAGGCGCTCGGCGCCTCTTAGTCTTGTCAGAGTGACCATTCCTCTCGTCGACATCGTTCTGCCCTGCCTGAACGAAGAGGGCGCCCTGCCCTGGGTGCTCTCCCGCCTGCCGGAGGGATACCACGCGATCGTCGTCGACAATGGATCCACCGACCGGTCGGCTGAGATCGCCGAAGCCGCCGGAGCCCTGGTCGTGCGCGAGCCGCGCCGGGGGTTCGGGTCAGCCGCCCATGCCGGGCTGCTCGCGGCGACAGCTCAGATCGTCACGTTCTGTGATGCCGACGCCTCGATGGATCCCCGGGATCTCGAGCCTCTCGTTGCGGCCGTTGTCAGCGGCGCCGCCGATCTGGCCCTTGGCCGCCGTCGCCCGACCTCCCCGGGAGCCTGGCCAGCGCATGCGCGTTTCGCGAACGTCGTTCTGGCGTGGCTGATGCGCCGCGCCACCGGAGTGCCCCTACACGACCTCGGGCCGATGAGAGCGGCGAACCGGGAAGCCCTGCTCACCCTCGATCTCACCGACCGTCGAAGCGGCTATCCGCTCGAGATGGTGTTGAAGGCCTCGCGCGCGGGGTGGACGATCGTCGAGAAAGCAACCCCATACTCCCCGCGCATCGGTCGTTCCAAAGTCACCGGTACCATCCGCGGCACCGTCGTGGCCATCACCGATATGTCGCGGCTGTTGAGGAAGAACACCCGTTGACCACGCTTATCATCATCGCCAAGGAGTGCATTCCGGGGCGGGTGAAAACACGATTGCATCCCCCGCTGAGCCTCGAACAGGCCGCCACCCTGGCCTCCGCGAGCCTGGCCGACACCTTCCGAGCGGTGAGCACGCTCGACGCGTCCCGACGAATTCTGCTCTTCGATGGCAAC
>JBBRDX010000103.1:0-10706 GCA_038203515.1 Actinomycetales bacterium
CTCGGTTCACTCATAGCTGTGGAACCCCGTCCGACTATTGATTTGCTACAACCAGTATGAGATTCTATGTGAGGTTGATTTGCACTCACAGGGCCGTGAGCATCCACCAAAACCCCCGGAAAACTTTCCCCAAGCTTGGGTTTACGACCCTGCTCAGGGCTCTATGGCCCTGCGTTCGCAACAAAAGGAGCACCCCCAGATGGACTGGCGCGATAAAGCCGCATGCCTCACGGCCGACCCCGAACTCTTCTTCCCCGTCGGGAACACCGGTCCGGCCGTTGACCAGATCGACAAGGCGAAAGCTGTCTGCGCTCGATGCAGCGTCACCGAGATGTGCCTCCAGTACGCGCTTGAGACCAGCCAGGATTCCGGCGTCTGGGGCGGACTGAGCGAAGACGAGCGTCGCGCGCTCAAGCGCCGCGCTGCTCGCGCCCGGCGCGCCTCTTAGGTCTCGATACGGGTCTCGATACGGGCGCGAAGCGCCCTAGTCGATCACCGGGCATCCCTACCCGACCACCGGGCATCTTGCTCGACCATACGGGTCTCGATACGGGTGCGGAGCGTCCTACTTGACCACCGGAGCTAGGGTTTCGTCAACCAGGCCAGAGGGATCTCAATGGTCACCTCTGTGCCGCTGCCCACCATGGTGTGCCAGTCGATAGTGCCGCCGAGCTCCCCCTGGATGAGGGTACGCACGATCTGGGTGCCGAGACCGGAGCCGACTTTGCCCTCGGGCAAGCCTCCTCCGTTGTCTCGCACCTGCACGGTGAGAGTCTCTTCACTGCGGTCGGCGATGATCTCTACGTTGCCTTCGCGACCGGCGAGGCCATGCTCTACCGCGTTGGTCACGAGTTCGGTGAGCGCGAGGGACAGCGGCGTGGCGTACTCGCTCGGGAGCGCACCGAAGCTGCCGGTAAAGGTGGGATGCGCCTTCGTGTTGTGAGTGGACGCCACCTCCGCGATGAGCTTGAGCACCCGGTCGAAGACCACGTCGAAATCCACGTTCTGGGTGAGGCCCTCGCTCAGCGTGTCGTGCACTACCGCGATGGCCGCGACCCGGCGCATCGCCTGGTTGAGTGAATCCCGCGCTTCGTCGGAATGAGACCGTCTTGCCTGGATGCGCAGTAGCGACGCCACGGTCTGGAGGTTGTTCTTGACCCGGTGATGGATCTCGCGGATGGTCGCGTCCTTGGTGATCAGCTCCCGCTCCTGGTGGCGCAGCTCCGTGACATCCCGGCACAGCACAATCGCGCCGACCCGTTCGCCGCGATCCCGGATCGGGATGGCACGCAGCGAGACCGTGACCCCCTTGGCTTCGATATCCGTGCGCCAGGGAGCGCGGCCGGTGACCACCAACGGCAGTGCCTCGTCGACCATGAGCTTGCCGCTGAGCAGCGACGTCGTGACCTCCGGGAGTGACTCAGCCTCGAGTTCGCCGGCAAAGCCCATGCGGTTGAATGCCGAAAGCCCGTTGGGGCTGGCGAAGATGACGATACCGTCCACATCCAACCGCAGGAGCCCATCGGATGCCCGCGGTGCGCCGCGCCGCGGGCCCGTCGGGGCACCGAGGTCGGGAAAGTCGCCCGCGCAAATCATCGCGAACAGGTCGTTCGCGCACTCGTTGAAGGTGAGTTCCTGGCGGCTCGGCGTGCGCGCTTCGCTGAGATTGGTGTGCCGGGTGATGACGGCGATCGGATGTTCCGTGGTCTGCGATCCCGTCACCGACAGTCGTCGGAGCACCGGCACCGCGCGCACCCGGGTTGGGGTCTCCTCGTACCAGTCGGGGGCGGCAGAGTCCACGATCTGTGCGGATCGGAACGCCTCGGTGACCTGCCCCTTCCACTCCGGCTTGATCGCCTGGCTCACGAAGTCGCGATAGAAGAGCGTCGCCGAGCTCGACGGGCGAGCGTGAGCGACCGCGACGAAGTCGTCGTCGCGGGTGGGAACCCACAGCACGATGTCGGCGAATGCGAGGTCGGCGAGGAGTTGCCAGTCACCGACGAGGAGGTGGAGCCATTCAACGTCGGCGTCATCGGAACGGCCCTGGGCGAGAACGAGGTCTGAGAGCGTCGACACGAGCCCCAGTTTAGGCGCGCTGGCGAGCGGGTCGGTCTCAGCCGACCACGCGCACGGTGAGGTCGGCGTCCGGCCCCCAGCAGAACGCGAGACGGGATGTCGCGGTCACTCCTGCCGCGGCATCCGCCACGGTGTAGTCCACGTGATAGTTCACCGGTGCAATGGAAAGTCCCGAGAGGGCGAAGGACCGCACGGAGGCACACGCCGTGACATCGTGATCCCCCGGAGCGGCGCTCAGGAGACACACGTCATCGGCAGAGTTGCGATACGCGAACACCTTGACACCGTAATAGACCCCGAGAAGACGGGTCGTGTCGCGTACCCGTTGTGTGGACCCGGACTGCCCGCCGCTGAACACCCGTGGAGCGACATCGATGGCGCCCTGTGGCCGATTGAACACCTTCAACAGGCCGGCCGAGGGCGTGAGGGAAGGGGCGAGAACGGACGCGGTCGCAGGGATCACCAGCGCCACAAGCACCGCGGCGGCTGCCGGGAAGACACGCGCCGGATGCAGTCGCAACACTCTTGCAAAACGCCCGCGTGCGGGCGACGCATCATCGGGTTCGACGACGCTGGGCGTGATCCTCCGGCGCGCCGCGCCGACGGCGTCATCGAGCACACGGCCGTCGTGCTCGAGCTGGCGCTCGAGAAGCAGTAGGCGCGCCTCGCTCCCTGAAAGCCAGACGGAGCCCGAGGCATCCCGCACCTCGACGATCGGTTCTTCCCCGCGGGGGCGCCCGTAGACCCGTGCCCGCAGTTCGCTCAGCTGTGCGGCAGGATCCGCGCGTCCGGAGGGCGCCGACGTCGCGGGGAACCGGCGCCAGTGCACGGCATCGTCGAGTGAACCCGGCCCCTGCCAGGCGGCCCTGAGCGCTGCCTCGAATCCCGGCTCGACCAGGAGCCGGGAGAACTCGGCACTCGACACAGCCACCGCGCGGATCGGATGATCGCCGCCCATGTCGATCAGGCTAACCATTTCGGGCCCACGCGGAAAGAGATCCTGCGCTCTCCGACCGGAATGCGGGACAATGGGGCGGATGCGCGGGTCCCACCGCGCAAGGTGTGAGGAGCGCACGTGACACAGAAAGACTCGAAAAAGTCGGTCGCGAAGAAGCTGAAGTCGACAAAGAAGCTGAAGCCAACGAAGAAGTCGGTTGCGAAGAAGGGGGACAGCAGGAAGAAGGGGTCACAGTCCGAGCTGAAGAAGCTGGTGGCGAAGGCCGAGAAGAGAGCGGCGAAATCGACTAAGAGCGTGACCGCAGAGGCGACGACCCCGAAGAAGCAAGCAGTGAAGAAGCAAGCGGTGAAGAACGGCGCCGACGCCAGGCGGGCCACTCCGGTGCGCACACGCCGCGCGCCCGCCACCACGTCGGATGCGCCGTCCTCCGCCTGGAACGTCCTTGCTCTTCGGGCACATGCCCGCGCGGCCGGTGTCGTCGGCTACTCACGCATGAAGAAGGACGATCTCCTCGCCCACCTCGCGGTTTATTAGCAGCCGGCCCGAGTGACCAGTCGAGCCGGGCCGGGTCAGGCAGGGGCTGCAGCACGGCGGCGCCGCCGCCAGCCGCGTCGTGCCGGGCGTTCGGGCTGCGGCAGCAGGCGCTCCCGCACGAACGCAGCAACCGCGGCTCTCGCCGGGGATTTCGGGGCGACATCCACGATGGTACGGCCGGTGAGGATCGCCGCGTCGAAGGCCGGTTGGTCGTACGGCACGAGTACGGGACTCGAGATACCGCCGAACCGCTGGAGTGTCTGGCGCACCTGCCCCGATGCCCCTGGCCCGATCGCACTGGAGCGTACTTTGTTCATCAGCACGGTGACACGGTCAGTATCAATCGTCTCCAACAGGTCGACGTGTGCTCGCAGGAAGCGCGAGAGCCCGACGGGGTCTGCCGCACCGACCGCGACCACCTCGTCGGCGGCCCGCAGCGCGGCGATGGTCGCGCCGTTACGCCTCGGTGCGAACAGGTCGCTGCTGATCTCCTCATCGTTTTCCAGGCTCGCCCCCGTATCGAGGATCGTGTAGTCGACCCAGTCCCGGCAGGCCGTGATGGCCGCCGTGACCCGCTCGCCCGAGAGCTCGGGCCAACGGCTCGGTCGACCGATGCCGGTGAGCACCCAGAAGCTGCCGCGTGCGGTGAGATAGCGCTGGCCGATTCGCTCGAGTTCGGACTGCGTGAGGGAATCCGCTCCGGCCAGCCGGCAGGCCGCTGCAAAGCCGGGCGCTTCATCGAGAAGGCCGAGGGCTGGCGCGATCGACCCGCTGTGCGTGTCGACGTCGGCAACTACGACGGTCGCCCCTGATGCCGCGAGCTCGGCAGCAAGACAGACGGCGATCGAGGTACGCCCCGGAGCACCGGCCGGGCCCCAGACTGCGATGACCGTTCCGCTGCGGAGCTCGGTTATCACCTCGCCGGGGCCGGGATTTCCCACCAGAAGCATTTCGATCTCCGACCATGCGGCGTCGGCGGCAACCACCTCGAGCAGACCGAGGCTCGCGGTGTAGCGGCGTTCGGCATCGGAGGCGACGAGCGCGACGATGCGCACGCCCGCGGCATCCGCTTCGACCATCAACCGGTCGTTGAGATAGCGGGTGGATGCCGCTACGATCGCGAAGTCCGGCGCCGTGTGCACGAGCTGAGATGCGAGCTCGTCGGCAGTGGAACATCGGATCGAGAGTTCGAAGCCGTGCCGCACGAGCTGCATCGAAGTGCTGTCTTCGAGCTCGAGGGGCAGGGCAAGTGCGACTGTCGACACCGGTCAGCCCTTCGCGGGGATGCTCGTGGGCACGAGAGACAGGGCATCAGTGTTGGCGATCGCCTCGAGGACCGCGGCGATTTTCGTGCGCGGCACGAGGAGCTCTACCGACCGCACCGAGCGGTCTGCGATCACACCGTCCCGGGCGATGAGCCGCACAACCATCGCGCGGTCGACCAACACGGAGGGCGGCCCGAAGACGTTGTTCTCGGTCTCCCTCGCGCTCCAGAGGTCGACGACACTGCCCTCGCCGACGGAGCGGGCAAGTTCACCGTCTACGCTCACCACGATCGATGCCGCGGCGACGCCGGCGACATCGCCGACAGCAGAGGTCGGCACCAGCTCCCCCGCCGATACCGGGCGGGTGACAACGAATCCCCCACGGGGAATGTCTCCGTCGGCCAGGTACTGTGCGCCGACGGAGCCAAGGCGCACGCTGCGAGCATCCAGGTCCGAAGTCTTCACCCGATCGCCGGGGCTCAGGGCTGTGCGGGCGGCATAGACCAGCACGCTGCTGTCTGCGGCGGTGACCACCGCGACAACGCCGAGAACCGAGACGATGACGAGCACGATGCCGATCGCGAAGCGGGGGTCGAACCAGAACGACCGCGGAGCTCGCTCGGAGCCTGCCCGGCTCCGGCCGTCCCCGGTAGGGGCTGTCGTGCGTCTCGGCGCCTGTACCGTGCTCACCACATGCCTCACTCTCCTGTGCGGATGCGCCGCAGGACTCCATGCTCGCGACCGTGGCGCATCGGCGGGAAAGTTATCCACAGCCCCGTCGCGCAGATTGTGCGGCATTCATAATCGATGCATGACCCACTCGGACTCCCCCAGCCAGGACGCCGCTCTCGGTCGCTTCCTGACTCTCGCCGACACCGCCGACGTGCTCAACATCTCCGCAAGCCAGGCCTATGCGCTGGTGCGATCGGGGGAGCTGCCCGCGATCAAGGTGGGTGGTCACGGACACTGGCGGGTGGAGCGGTCGGTGCTCGAGTCGTACATCGATGCGAAGTACGAGGAGTCGAGGCGGATGAGTCTCTGGCAGCAATCGGATTACGCGAGTCTCTCCGAGTACTCCTTCGGCCTGCGCGGCACTCCCGGTACCGCACCGCTCGACTAGCGGTCACAGCCTCACGAGAAGTACCCGCGAAAACGGCACGACCCGGTAGTGAGACACCAGGCTCTCGTGCCGTGCGGTACCCGCCTCATGCACCGCGAGGTCTAGGTGATCTCGACCTACCCGGTCGATCGTGCCGGTGATCACCCCACCGTCCAGCACGAGTTCGACGGACTGTCGGCGCCGACACACATCTCGCAGTACGAAGGCGAGGCCGAGCCGACGGGACAGCCCCCGCTCATTCTCGGGGGTGGCGGCATCCTCGAGGCTGTCACTCACCTGCGATCGCGTGAGCCGCAGGCCGGCGATCGCGGCGAGCGGCAGGATGAATTGGGCTCGGTAGGACGAGTGATCAACGATATCCCCCGAGATCCAATCCCGGCCGAAGGTGCGCGGAGACAGGTCGACCGTCGAACCGTCGGTGAGCGATACCCGCACCGGCACGGCATCTGCGCCGGCGGCCAGCGCAAGAAGACGATCGCGCAGGGAGAGTCGACCGAGACGGAGCCGCTCCTCCTCCGCACGCAGGTCGGTCTCCTCGGCACCGAGCTCCTGCTCGAGCTGGCCCTCGAGATCGTCGAACAGATTGTCCCAGCGCATGAAGCGACGCTACCGACCTGAACGCCCCGATCGAGCAGGTTATCCACACCCCCGCGTTGGGGTATGGACAGCATGCCCCCGGTACTGGTTTAGTGTGCTCACCCCCAGTATGGGGGTAGACCGATCTCCTCTCCTCACCCTCTGGGATGCACACATGAGCGATGCACTGCCAGCACGGCACAGCCCACCCACTGCGCCGTTCGGCGGGCTTCCCAGCAAAGTCATCCGATCGCCCTTCCAATCGGACGAGTTCTTCGGCGCGCAGCCCGCTTCGAGGTCCACCCTCCCCGATCCGCAGCCGCTGCTCGAGAACCTCACACGCTGTGTGATCGAAATCCTGGCCGGCGCCCGCGAGCTGGAGCAGATTTCCCGTTGGGTCACTGACGACGTCTATCGCCACCTGCTCAAGCGGGTCGTACTGTCGACCCGCGCCCGTCAGGCGACGGGCCAGGTCGTGCGACGTCCCACGTTCTCAGTCGGATCGACCTCGATCTGCGAACCTCGTGACGGCGTCGTCGAAGCGGTTGTGATCGTGCGTGGGCGGGCGCGAACGCGCGCGGTGGCCCTCCGGCTCGAAGGGCTCGACAACCGGTGGCGGGCCACCGCGATCAACGTGCTGTAGAAGCGATCGGCCCGGTTTTGGTCTAGCGGCCCGGAAACTCGTCATCGTCGTCGACTTCGGCAAGGGCGTCATCGCGAGATTCGCTGGCCCTGACCACGACCCGGTCGCGCGCCTCTTCACCGCGTTCACGTAGTTCGGCCGCCGTGCTGGAGAGACGCTCACGCAATTCCTCGGCCGTCTCCGTCGTACGGTCCGCGACATCCTTCGCCATGCCGGTGGTGCGATCGGCCACATCGCGCGACATCGTCGAGGTCTTGCCGACGACATCCTTCGCCACTGTGGCGACACGGTCCGCGATGTCGGTGGCCACCGTCGCCGTGCGGTCTGCGACCGTGCGTGCGGCGTCCGCCGTGGCACGAGCACCGTCCGCAAATGCCACCGGCGTCGCTTTCACAATCGAGTCCGCTTTCGCCCGAACGATCGGCGCCTGCTGGCGGGCGTAGTCCTCGATCTCGGTGCGGGTCTTGCGAACGCGGGGGCTCTCCCACAGCCGTTCGGTCACACGCTTGATCTGTTCGTATCGTTCATGGCCCGCACGGGCTCCGAGGATATAACCGACAGCGAGCCCGATGATGAGCAGGAACTTAGATTTCATGGGTCCAGCCTAAGCAGTGCAGTGAGGAGCGCGAGGTCGTTGACGCTCAGCGAATCGGCGATGTCGCGCCGGGACAGTCGGATCAGCCCTTGCGCTTGTCCTGCGCGCGACGTTCTGCGCGGTTGGCCGGCGCAGCGCCGGTCACGCTCTGGCCGAACGCGCCACGCTGGCCCTCGGCGGTCGCGGCCTTGCCGAAGGACGATCCGCCGCCGGACGCATCCTGCGCTTCCTGCGCCGTGGCCGTCGACGCCCGGTCGAGCTGGCCGCGCGCATTGCGCACCTCCACCTCACCCTGATTGTCGGCGTTCGGCGCGGAGTAGCTGAGTCGATCGACGGGAGCAGCGTTACCGGAGAGACCCTTCGCCGCGACCGTGGGAACGGCGGCGGTGGCTTCTCCTCCGGTCACCTCGACCTCGAGGTTGAACAGGAATCCGACGGATTCCTCGCGGATCTGGCCCATCATGCTCTGGTAGAGGGCGAAACCCTCGCGCTGGTACTCGACGAGGGGATCGCGCTGCGCCATCGCGCGCAGGCCGATGCCGTCTTTGAGATAGTCCATCTCATAGAGATGATCACGCCAGCGGCGGTCGATCACAGAGAGCACGACACGACGCTCGAGCTCGCGCATGGCGGGCTCGCCGAGCGTGGTGGTACGGGCCTCGTATTGCACGCGGGCATCCGAGAGGATCTCCTCGGTGAGGAATGCGGTGGTCACCCTGTTGCGCGATCCGGCCTCGCTGAGCAGCTCATCGATCGTAATCGACACCGGGTACAGCGTGCCGAGCTCGGTCCAGAGTGCTTCGAAGTCCCAGTCGTCGGCGTGCCCGTCTGAGGTGTGCACGTCCACGACCTCGGTGATCACGTCTTCGAGGAACTTGGAGGTGCGGTCCTGCAGGTCGTCGCCCTCGAGGATGTGACGACGATCCCCATAGATCGCCTCACGCTGGCGGTTGAGCACATCGTCGTACTTGAGCACGTTCTTGCGGATCTCCGCGTTGCGGGATTCCACTTGGCTCTGGGCACTGCGGATGGCGCGGCTCACCACTTTCGACTCGATGGCCAGGTCATCCGGCACACTGCCGCGCCCCATCAGGGATTCTGCGGCGGCTGAGTTGAAGAGCCGCATCAGGTCGTCGGTGAGGGACAGGTAAAAACGGCTCTCACCCGGGTCGCCCTGGCGCCCGGAACGTCCGCGCAGCTGGTTGTCGATACGACGGGACTCGTGACGCTCGGTGCCGAGCACATAGAGACCACCGGCGGAGACGACCTTGTCGGCTTCCTCCTGCACGACACCCTTGACCCGGTCGAAGACGGTGTCCCACTCCTTCTCGTATTCCTCCGGAGTGTCGACCGGGCTGAGGCCGCGCTGGTTCATCTCGGCGACGGCGAGGAACTCCGCGTTGCCGCCGAGCATGACGTCGGTACCTCGGCCGGCCATATTGGTGGCCACCGTGACGGATCCGAGTCGACCGGCCTGGGCGACGATCGCGGCTTCACGAGCGTGGTTCTTGGCGTTCAACACCTCATGCTTCACGCCACGCTTGGCCAGGAGCTTTGAGAGGTATTCGCTCTTCTCGACGCTCGTCGTGCCCACGAGTACGGGCTGGCCCTTGTCGTGACGCGTGACGATGTCTTCGACCACCTGGCCGAACTTGGCCTCCTCGTTCTTGTAGACGAGGTCGGACTGGTCGATGCGCTGCATCGGCTTGTTGGTGGGGATGGACACCACACCGAGCTTGTAGGTGCCCATGAACTCGGCGGCCTCGGTCTCGGCCGTTCCGGTCATGCCCGAAAGCTTCTTGTAGAGGCGGAAATAGTTTTGCAGCGTGACGGTCGCGAGAGTCTGGTTCTCGGCCTTGACCTCGACGTTCTCCTTCGCCTCGATCGCCTGGTGAATGCCCTCGTTGTAACGACGACCCATCAGGATGCGGCCGGTGTGCTCATCGACGATCAGCACCTCGCCGTTCATCACGACGTAGTCCTTGTCCTTCTTGAACAGGGCGGATGCCTTGATCGAATTGTTGAGGAAGGAGATGAGCGGCGTATTGGCGGACTCGTACAGGTTGTCGATGCCGAGATAGTCCTCGACCTTTTCGATGCCGGGCTCGAGCACCCCGACGGTGCGCTTCTTTTCGTCGACCTCGTAGTCGACATCCGGGACCAGTTTCTTCGCGAGGTTCGCGAATTCCGCGAACCAACGGTTCGCCTCGCCGGATGCCGGACCCGAGATGATCAGTGGAGTGCGCGCCTCGTCGATGAGGATCGAGTCGACCTCGTCGACGATCGCGTAGCTGTGTCCGCGCTGCACCATGTCGCTGGCCTGCCAGGCCATGTTGTCGCGCAGATAGTCGAATCCGAATTCGTTGTTCGTGCCGTAGGTGATGTCGGCTTCGTACTGCTCGCGGCGCTCGAGCGGAGTCTGGCCAGACAGGATGACGCCGGTGGACATCCCGAGAGTGCGATAGATGCGCCCCATGAGCTCGGACTGGTAGCTCGCGAGATAGTCGTTGACGGTGATCACATGCACGCCGCGCGAGGGAATGGCGTTGAGGTAGGCCGCGAGGGTTGCCACGAGGGTCTTACCCTCTCCGGTCTTCATTTCGGCGATGTTGCCAAGGTGAAGTGCGGCGCCGCCCATGAGCTGAACATCGAAGTGGCGCATGCCGAGGGTGCGCTTGGCGGCTTCACGCACGGCGGCAAAAGCCTCGGGCAGCAGGTCCTCGAGAGACTCCCCGTTCGAGTAGCGCTCGCGAAACTCCACGGTCTCGTTCTTCAGGTCCTCGTCGCTGAGCTGGCTGAAGTCGTCTTCCAGGTGGTTGACCGCTTGCGCGTATCGCTCCAATCGCCGAAGGACTCGACCCTCGCCGACACGGAGCACCTTTTCGAGAACGTTGGCCACTGCTAACTCCAGATGAATGTGGGATACGCCACGACAGCGC
>JBBRDX010000104.1:0-10663 GCA_038203515.1 Actinomycetales bacterium
GCGCCCTGCGGGTGGACGATCCGGCGAAGAAGAAGGCGGCCTATGCGGCCGCGATCGACGACACCCTCAACCGCAAACTGCGCGAGATGAAGTTCGCGATCGGGTTGGAGAAGCGCTACACGAAGAAGGAGATACTGCTCGGCTACCTCAACATCGCCGGTTTCGGTGGCAACACCTATGGCATCGAGTCGGCGGCTCAGAAGTATTTCAGCGTGAGCGCCAAAGACGTCACGCTCCCCCAGGCTGCGAGTCTCATTGCGATGGTGCAACAGCCGAACGCGCGCAACCTCAGCGATCCCTCGCTCTATGCCGCGAATAAGGATCGTCGCGACCTCATCCTGTTCGACATGCGCGATCTGGGGTACATCGATGACGCCGCCTACCAATCGGCGATCGCGACGCCGATCGAACCGAAGTTGCGCACGCCGAACAACGGATGCCTCTACGCAGCCGACGCGAAGTTCGCCTGCGACTTCGCACTGCGACTGGTCCCGACGCTCGCCGCTCTCGGAGACACGGAGGCCGCCCGCGCCGCGGCCTGGGCGAACGGCGGGTACAGCATCTACACCAGCATCGACCTGGGCCAGCAGGATGTCGCCCAGGCCAACCTCATCGCGAGTGCTCCACCGGACGAGACGCGATTCGCGCTCGGGGCGGCCGCCGTCGCGATGCAACCCGGCACCGGTCGCATCGTGATTATGGCGCAGAACAAGGGTTTCGACAATTCGAAAGACGGCGGGGGGGCGACCACTACGGCCGTCGATTACATGACCGACAAGGCCTATGGGGGATCATCCGGATTCCAGACCGGATCCACCTACAAGATCTTCACTCTCACGGAGTGGCTGAAGAAGGGGCACACCCTCAGCGAGGTCGTCGATGGAACGTCACGGGCGTTCAACCTGAGCACCTTCAATTCGCGATGCATCAACTCCGACGGCCAGGCGCCCTTCGTCTTCCACAACGATTCCCCCGGCGAGGGCGGGCAGATGACGGTGGCGACAGCCACGAAGAACTCGGTCAACCTCGCCTTCATCACCATGGCGCAAAAACTCGACGTCTGTGACATCCGTGACACGGCAAAGTCCTATGGTGTGCATCGGGCCGACGGTAAAGAACTCGGCGCCCAGCCTGCCGCGATCATCGGTACCAACGAGATCGCCCCGCTCACCATGGCCGCGGCCATCGCCACTGTCGGCGCGAATGGACTCTATTGCGCGCCGACGATCATCGACAAGGTCGTGGGTCCGGATGGCAAGGACGCCCCGGGGCAGCCACGCACGTGCACCCAGTCGGTCGCGCCCAACGTGGCCGCGACCGTGGCATACGCGTTGACCGCCGTCATGACATCCGGCACGGGAACACCCGGCCTCCCGCGCGACGGCGTACCGATCGTCGGCAAGACCGGCACCACGGATGATTCCGCGCAGAACTGGCTCGTCGCGACCACCACGAAGATGTCCCTCGCGGTGTGGGTGGGCAACACGGATGGCGGGCACCGCTCGCTGCGCAAGACCACGATCGCCGGCACCAACGGCTACAGCACCAAGTTCAACATCTTCCGCAACACGATGACCTCGCTGAGCGCGAATCCGGAGTATCGCGGTGGAGCGTTCCCGGCGCCGGACCCGGCCCTGGTGAGCGGTCGGGGCACTGCCAACCCGAAGTAGTGCCCCTGTCACCAGGGTTCCGTCGGTAGACAGATTGGGTGTTGACCCGCGGCCCGGGCGGGCCTACCTTGTGGAATTAGAACATTCTCGAAGGAGAGAGCCCCCATGATTCGACGTCGCTGTGTCGTGCCCGCCATCATCGCCGCTTTCGCTCTTGCGGCACTGTCCCTCGGATCGGTGTCGGCATCCGCGGCCGGTGTGTCTGCGAACGCGGAGGCCGTCGGCTCACCGGGCCTCACGAGTCACCAGGGCCAATCCCGCAAGGACTGTGTCGGCACCTCGCGTACGACCGAATCCAAGATCTGGTTCACTGTGGCGAAAGGCATCCTCTCGGACGTCTACGCGCCCACCCTCGACGCGACCAACGTCGAGACGATGCAGTATCTCGTCACAGACGGTTCGTCTTTTACCGACCTGCAGAGCCGCGACACGACCTACACCGTGTCTTCGGACATCACGGGCACTGTCTGCACGATCACCTCCACCGCGAAGAGTGGTGCCTATCGACTGGTGAACACCTACTTCACCGATCCCTCGCGCAACAGCGTCGTGGTGCGAACGAAGTTCCAGCCGCTCACGAAAGCGGCCCGCAACTATTCCCTCTACGCACGCCTCGACGCTAACGCCGGTGGAAACGGGGGCGGCGGGCCGGCCAACGGGGGTGCCGATACCGCCGTGATCGATACCAGCACCGCGCAGCCGGTCCCGGTGTCGTTCGACACGAGGACGACCAGCCAGGCCAATCGCACGGCCTACGCGGTGCCCTCCTATGTCGCTCTCACCGGTGACCAGCCGTTTATCCAGGCGAGCAGCGGGTTTGTCGGGACGGCGAGCGACGGGCTCACCCAGCTCGATTCGACCCACACACTCGGTCCGCTGACGACGACCGCCACGGGCGGCAACGTCGAACAGACCGTCGGCGTACAGCGCAACCGCGATGGTGAATCCGTGCTTGCGCTCGGGTTCGGAACTTCGCAGGCCGCCGCCGTCGCGACGGCAAGTGCGACAGCGTCTTCCACCCAGCCTCGCCTTCAGGCGAGCTACCGCGCCGGCTGGGTTCGCTATGACGCCGGACTGAAGGTTCCCGTGCTCACGGCCCCCGGGCTCAGCGACCCCCAGAGGCTTGCCGCGATCAGGAACTACTACCAGTCCGCGAACGTGGTGAAGGCATCGGAAGACAAGACCTACCCCGGCGCGATAGTTGCGGGACTGGATGCTCCGTGGGGACAGTCCGTCGTGGCGAACGACCCGAACAACCTCTTCGTCGGCGGGTACAAGGAGGTGTTCGCCCGGGATCTCTACGAAGCGTGGACCGCCCTCTACACCGACGGCGATATCTCCACCGCCCAGGCCACGGTGCGCTACCTGCTGCTGAAGAGCCAGCAGGCCAACGGATCGCAGCCCCGAAACTCACTTCTCGACGGCACCAAAGCCGCCGACGCATTCAACGACCAGCTGGATGAGACGGCGTATCCGATCCTGATGGCGCTGCAGTCCGGGCTCGCCGGGGACACCCAGCTCTGGCCGCATGTGAAGAGCGCCGCGAACTTCCTCGTCAGCCACGGACCCAGCTTCGGCGTCGAACGCTGGGAGGAGCAGACCGGCTACTCCCCCTCCACCATCGCGGCCGAGATCGCCGGGCTCATCGCCGCAGCAACCATCGCGGACCAACATCACGACCCGGCCAGCGCGCGGGTCTGGCGCGCGACCGCCGACCAATACCAGCGCACGATCAAGGCCTGGGGTGTGACGACAAACGGCCCGCTCTCGAGCTCTCCGTACTTCATCCGTCTCTCGAAGACCGGTGACCCGAACCTCCCGCTCAGCTACAACGTGGGCAACGGCGGGCCCACGCTCGACCAGCGCGCGGTCGCGGATGCCGGATTCCTCGAGTATGTGCGCCTCGGAATCCTGCCCGCGACCGACCCGGTGATCCTCAACTCGCTGGTCGTGATGGATGCCACGATCCAGCGTCCCACCGACAGCGGCCCCGGCTGGTTGCGCTATAACGGTGACGGCTACGGTGATTGCTTCGTCGGCGCTGGCACGAATTGCACAGTCACCGGCGCGCCGTGGACGAATAACTTCTCGGGCACCGGCCACCCGTGGCCTGTGCTGGGAGCCGAGCGGGCGCAACAGTACCTCGCCCAGGGGCAGAAATCGGAGGCATCCGCGGCCCTAGTCTCGATCAACCGCATGAACTCCGGTCCGGGTCTCGTACCCGAGCAGGTGTGGGACCGGGCGGATGTGCCCGCCTCGCCGTTCGGCACCGACCCGGCCACGGCATCCATCGGCTTCGTGAACGGCCAGGCGGATGGATCGGCCTCGCCGTTGACCTGGGGATCGGCCTCGCAGGTTCGCCTCACGTCTGATCTCGCGGCTGGACTCAGTCTCGAACAGCCCGCCGAGGTGCGCGACCGTTACGTGACGCACAGCCAGGGCTCGACACCGCTCACTGTCACGGCGCCAATCGACGGCTCCGCCACCGGGACCATCACCACCGTGACCGGTACAGCCGCTGCCGGGGCATCGATTGACATCGCAGATGTCGCGACGGACGCGAACAGTGTCACCACACTGACACATCTGATCGCGGGTGCCGATGGCTCATTCACCACCGATGTGACCTCCGCTGCCGGCACGAACGTCTTTGTAATCACCAGCACGGCGCCGAACGGCGGCACCGCGCAGGTGGTGCATTCCGTGGTCAACGACGTCGTGAACGGCACGCTGCTGTACAGCATTGACGACCCGATCGGCGATGACAACGGGCCGGGCAACTACACCTACCCGAAGGCCGGGGACTTCCACGCGGGAGCCTTCGATCTCGACCGCTTCCAGGTCTATGACACCGGTTCGACGGTCACCTTCCGGGTGCAGACCGCCGACCTCACCCCCACCTTCAACTCGACGAACGGCGCGCAGCTGGTGGATGTCTACGTGTCGCAACCCGGCGCCGTGCCCACCTCCAGTGCGTCGTCCTACCCGGGGATGAACTATTCGACTCTCTCCCCGTGGAGCCGACTGATCGAGGCACAGGGCTTCGGCACGAACAGGTTCGTGGATGCCTCTGGCGCGTCTCGGGGTCCCGTGACGGTCGCCGCGAATGCGGTCAGCCGCTACATCACCTTCAGCGTGGGCAAGACTGCGCTCGGCGGCACGCCGACATCTGGATGGGGCTTCACCGTGGCCCTCACCGGGCAGGACGGCACGCACGGGGCAGATCAGACCCGCGGCTTCACTCCCACTGCCGGCGGATACAGCTTCGGAGTGTGCGCCGTGGCGTCGTCGACCCCCCTCTGCTCGGCAGACCCCAACACAGTGCCCAAGGTGATGGACACGATCGTTCCGACGGGTGTGTCGCAGGCGACCGAGCTCGACTACACGGCCGGAGCGTTGCGGCTGGCGGCGGTGGTGGTGCCATAGGGGAGCTGGCGGAAGAGAGGACAGGGAGCTGACCCGACGATGGCAGACTGGAGCCCATCGACTCCTTGCCCTCTCTCCTCGCGCGAACGGTGCCGGTCACCATCCCGTTGCCGGTGGCGGTCGCGATCCTGGCGGCCGCTGCGGCACTCAGCATCCCGCGTGTCTCCTGGCAGTATTTCGGACTGTTCGCGACGCTCGTACACGAACTCGGGCATGCGGTTGCCGCAATCCTCACGGGGAGGGCGGTGCACGGCATCCGCATCCGTCGCAATCATTCTGGTGACGCGCTGAGCAGTGGACGTGGCGTGTTCGGTACCGTCGTAAGTGGAATATTCGGCTATCCGGCGCCAGCTGTCGTCGGTGCGGCCCAGCTCTGGAGCGTGTTCACCGGATACACCGCAGTCGCACTCTTTGCCGGCGGGATCGTCCTGATACTCACCCTGTTTGTGATCCGCAATGTGTTCGGGTTGGTCGTCGTGTTCGTGTCCGCAGCGATCAGCGCGCTCCTCTGGTTTTTCGCAACCCCGACGGCTCAGGGCTACGCGCTCCTGGTGATCGGGATTGCTCTTCTCGTGGGCGCGGTGCGGGCTCTCGGCACAGTTATCGGTGTGCATCTCCGGCGTCGAGACCAGCTCGCCAGTTCGGATGCATATCTCCTCTATCGCCGAACGGGCATCCCATCGCCGATCTGGCTCCTCCTCTTCACGGCGCTCATCGGCGGATGCTGCGTCGCTGCAGTTGCGTCGTATCTGCTGGCGTGATCGCCCCCGTCCGAGAGACGCGACCGGGTCGCCTGTTAGGGTTGCCGCGTGAGCGTACGAGGCGAGAAGGTCGATCTGCCGGGAATCGGAACTCGCCATGATGTGATCACCAAAAAGGGTCGCCGCATCGGTGTGGTCTCTCACCGGTCGGGTGAGCGAGAGCTCGCACTGTTCGGCGTCGACGACCCGGACGAAGCCGTCGACTCCATCGCCCTCACCGACGACGAGGCCGCCGCTCTTGCCGATGTGCTCGGGGCGTCGTTGATGCTCGGTCAGCTCGCGGGCATCCGCGAACAGGCCGCCGGGCTCTTCACCGAGCAGCTCCTGATCTCCGCCGGTTCGCCCTACGCCGGTGAGGTGCTCGGCGCCACGAAGGCCCGCACACGCACGCACACCTCGATCGTCGCGATCGTGCGGGGAGCGGATGTCATCCCCTCGCCCACCCCGGACACTCCCCTCGCCGCCGGCGACACGATCGTCGCGGTCGGAACCCGTCCCGGGCTCGACGCCCTCGCTCGCGTGCTCACCGACGGCTGATACCCCCTCCGCCGATGCATGACAGCGCCCTGCTCCTCATCGAGGTCGGGGCCGTGCTGCTCGGTCTCAGCCTGCTGTCGCGTCTCGCCGACCGGATCGGCATCTCGGCCATCCCGTTCTATCTGCTCGCCGGTCTGGCGTTCGGAGTTGGCGGCTTCGTGCCGCTCGACGCAGGTAATGAGTTCTTCACCTTCGGGAGCGAGCTCGGCGTCATCCTGCTGCTGGTCATGCTCGGATTGGAATATTCGCCGACCGAGCTCATCACCAGCCTGAAGCAGTCGCGCAAGGCAGGCATCCTGGACGTTCTTTTCAACGCGCTGCCCGGCGCGACGTGTGCCCTGATCCTCGGGTGGGGTCCGGTGGCCGCCGTCGCGCTGGCCGGCATCACCTGGGTCTCTTCCTCTGGAGTGACCGCCAAGGTACTGCGGGACCTGCGTCGATTGGGCAACCGGGAGACACCGACGATCCTGTCGATCCTGGTCATCGAGGATCTTGCGATGGCGTTCTACCTGCCCGTGCTCTCAGCACTGGTGATCGGTGCCGGTGTGCTCGCGGGAGCGACGGCGTTAGTCGTCGCTCTGCTGGTCGTGGCCATGATTCTCTACCTCGCGCTTCGGCACGGACGTGTCGTCTCGCGACTCTTCGCAGCCAACCACTCTGAGTCCCTGGTGCTCGGTGTACTCGGGCTCACCATGCTGGTGGCGGGAATCGCGCAGGAGGTGAATGTATCGGCGGCGGTCGGTGCGTTTCTGGTCGGGATCGCACTCTCCGGCCGCGTGGCCCATAACGCCCAGCGACTTCTCTCTCCCCTGCGTGATCTCTTCGCAGCGGTGTTCTTCGTCTTTTTCGGGCTCTCCACCGAGCCGGCCAGCATTCCGCCGGTTCTCCTGCCCGCCGCAATCCTCGCCGTGATCACGATCGCGACGAAGACCTTCACCGGCTATCGTGCGGCGGCGAGCGCGGGCATCGGTGTGCCGGGGCGGTGGCGAACCGGTTTCGCCCTGACGCCCCGCGGTGAGTTCTCGATCGTGATCGCCGGTCTCGCCGCCGGTTCCGGTATCGAACCGCGCCTCGCCCCGCTCGCGACGGCCTACGTGCTTCTGACCGTTATCGCCGGTCCGATCCTGACCCGGATGACGGATGCCCCCTGGTTCCGGCGCCGTCTCAGTGCCCGGCAGGAGCGACTGCGGATGGGGGGAATCGCCTCGGAGCTGTCGTGAACGCTCCAATCGTCAAGCCACAGCACGGATGTGTACTGGTCGGCTCAGCTCTGCACCGGCGCGAACCGCCGCATGCTCCGGCCATCGACGTGGACATCACCGAGGAACATCTCGCGCGGACGCACCCACAGGCCGAATGCTCCGTAGAGTGCGCGGTACACGACCAGCGGCTCTTCGGTCTCCGAGTGGGTAGCCGCGCCGATCACCTCGTACAGGCCACCCTTGTAGTGCCGATAGGTGCCGGCGGGGATGTCGGAGATGTCTGCCAGCGATTCGACCATTCCAGAAGGCTAGCCCGTGGCCGCCGCGGCATCGCGGCGACCGTAGGCTTGACGCGTGACGGAGACCCCCCTTCTTGGCCCCGTCACGGCTCCGCAGCTGCACGTGATGAGTTTCAACATCCGTCGACGGATGCCGCACCTGCTGCCCGGCAATCCTGATCGCTGGAGCAGGCGACGGCCGCTGGTATCCCGTCTGCTGGAGTTGGAGAGGCCCACGATTCTCGGCGTTCAGGAGGCGCTTCCCGATCAAGCCGGATATCTTCGCCGGGTACTCGGGGAGGGGTACCGCTCGATCGGCTATGGACGGAACGCCGATAAGAAGGGCGAGGGCTGTCCGCTCTTTTACGATGTCCGTCGGCTCCGGCTGCTGCAGTGGGACCAGACGGCACTCTCCGGCACTCCGAGCGTCGCCGGCTCCACCACCTGGGGCAATAAGGTTCCCCGGGTGGTCATGGATGCCACTTTCCGGGACCGGGTCACCGGACTCGAGTTCCGGGCGTTGAACACCCACTTCGATCACCGGTCCCGAAATGCACGCATTCATTCCGCCACGCTGGTGAGGGCGCTCGTTGCGTCGGAGTCCCTTCCCACCGTCGTCACCGGTGACTTCAACACGAGCGTCGGTTCGCTTCCATACCAGGCCATTACCGCCGGGAACATGCTCCTGGACACGTGGGATGTCGCGATCGATCGCGTCACCGATGCCTGGGGTACTTTCCCCGACTACCACCCCCCTCGGCTCGACCGGAAGCGCATCGACTGGATCCTCTCGACCCCGGGTATAACGGTCGCCAGGACCGGAATCAACACTGCCCGATTCGATGGTGGCTGGCCCTCGGACCACGCGCCGGTGCAGGCGATCATCACCCTGGATGGCGTACCCGCTTCTGTCTGAGCACGTGAGGCTCGATGTCAACCGCGGCGTGCTGTGCGAGCGCTCGCCGAACGCCGTTATTCAGTTCCAGTACGACCCCACGCAGTCACAGTCGCGAGGATATGAGCAGGAGTCAGCATAAATTTGGGTTGTAGTTCTTTCCAGCCGAGCTCTTTCACCCGGCGAGAGAAAGCCGCGTGATCGGCATCTATCTGCTGTGATTCGTCAAGGCCGCCGCCATTCTCACCGACAAGGCTGAGGTGATAGATCCACGTGGAGCCGTGCGGGAACAGTCACGGGCATAGGAAACCCCGTGAAGCCTTGCGGGGTCGGAGGGAACGGGACGAACGGCTTCTCATCTGTCATGGGACCATTCTCGCTCTGGTCATTCTGGCGTTGCCGAAACACGGGAAGCAACAGGACCTGGTTCGAGTGCAGGCAGGCTCATAGAAGGATAACTAGCGAAGGGCGCTTTATGACAGGGCCGTTGCAACAGGACTTGTCAGGTTCACGATTCCAACGTCGTCGATTCGGTAATCGACTCCCCTCCCTCGATGTGGCGTGCTCCGACGCGAGCCGTCTGGCGGCATTGTGAACGTGATTACCGAGACCGATTTGGCCGTGCAGGGAATTACAGTTCCGGATGCTTATCTCGCTGCGGTCGCTCCTCCCCACGGTGCGCGATCGGCTACCGATGATCAAGGGTTTGCGCGACTCGAGGGCGTGAAGTGGTGTGACCAGTCGAAGCTGCGATGGAAGGCGGTACTCCTGGCCTGCGCGCTCTACTCGACGAGCGCGGCCGCTATGACGCCTCCACAACGTGATGATTGTTACTCTGCGGCGCTTTTGGCCCGGCTCGAACCGGCACAGACCTGACTTAAGGGAACATACGTGGCGGCGGCGGAGGGACCCGGACCAGCGCCGCGCTGCGCTCCCTACTCGACCATTGCCGCGCTTCGCTCCCAGAGGGCACTGGCGAGCTGCGCGTCATCCGCTTGCCGGTTGGTGCGACCGGGCTTGCGTTTGATGTAGTACTCCCCCGATGTCCAGTCGCGGCCGGGGGTGGTCGTTGCAAGCCAGACCAGGGTATCGGCGCCTTTCTCCGACGAGATCAGCGTGTGACGCAGCGCGCTGCGGTAGAGCATGCGCAGCGGGCTGGTGGAATCGCTGGCGAAGTTCGAGGCGACGACCCCCGGATGGAACGCCGCCGTGGTGATGCCCTCGGCACCGTACCGGCGGGAGAGTTCGCTGGTGAAGAGGATGTTGTCGAGCTTTGCGTTGCCATAGGCGCGCCCGGGAGTGAACCGGGTCGCCAGGTCCAGGTCGTCGATGTCGAGGTTGCCGCTGAGGTTCGCCACGCTCGAGGTGTTGATCACGCGTGCCGTGCTGAGAATGAGGCGGTCCATCAGCAGCGTGGTGAGCAGGAAGGGAGCGAGGTGATTGACCTGGAGGGTGAGCTCGTGGCCGTCCTCGGTAATGGTGCGGTTGCCGAAGATGCCGCCGGCATTATTGGCGAGAACGTCGATGCGCGGGTAACGCTCGCGTAGCTCGGCGGCAAGGCGACGCACCTCACTGAGTCTCGAGAAATCGGCAATGAAGTGGTCGGCGCCGAGGGCATCTGCAACCTTCGCCGTCTTCTCGGGAGAGCGGCCGACGATGACGACGGTGCTTCCGCTGTCGGAGAGGGCATGGGCGGCTGCCGCGCCGATGCCGTCGCTTGCTCCGGTGATGATGATGGTTTTGGGCATTGTTGATTATCTCTGGCGGGGGCTGGGTATCGGCACGGCGGCGGGTCTCGATATGCGCCCTGGCGCACTGCCGGTGGTCGAGTAGGTCGCCCAGCGACCGTATCGAGACCGGTCTCCCGGGGCTGCCGGGTCTCGATACGCGCCCT
>JBBRDX010000105.1:0-10657 GCA_038203515.1 Actinomycetales bacterium
GGGCGCTGGAGCACCCTACTCGACCACCGGAGGCAGGGGTCTCGATACGGGCGCTGGAGCACCCTACTCGTCGAGGGCGAGTTCCTTGGGGAGCTCGAGCTCCTTGGCCGAAAGCTCCTCCACGTTCACGTCCTTGAACGTGAGCACGCGAACGGACTTCACGAACCGGTCGGAGCGGTAGACATCCCACACCCAGACATCATTCATCGTGAGCTCGAAGTAGAAATCGTGGTCGGTGTCCTGGCGCACCAGTTCCACCTCGTTGGCGAGGTAGAAACGACGCTCGGTCTCGACCACGTAGCGAAACTGGGACACGACATCCCGGTACTCGCGGTACAGCGCCAGCTCGACCTCGCGGTCGTAGTCTTCGAACTCGTCTTCGTCCATGCTGGCTCAACTCTAGTTCAGTCACGCAGAGCGGATTCGCCCGCATGCAACCAGGTGCGACGGTGGAAGTCGGTGGCTCCGAGTTGGGCGATCGCCGCGAAATGGTCGGCACTGCCGTAGCCCTTATTCGACGCCCAGCCGTAGCCAGGGCTCGATCCATGGGCATCGATCATGAGCCGGTCGCGGTGCACCTTCGCGACGACGGATGCCGCGGCCACCGACGCACAGTCCCGGTCTGCCTTCACGCGGGTTGTGAGCCTCAACGGACTCTGCAGCGCTGGGGTGAACCAGTCGTGACTGCCATCGAGCAGGATCACCGATTCGTGCACGCGCGCCCCCGCCTCATGCAACGACACGAGCGCCCGTTTTCCCGCGAGTCCGAGGGCCGCGACGATACCGACCTCGTCCACTTCCGTCGCCGTGGCGAGTCCCACCGCGCTGAACAGAGCCCAGGATGCCGCCAGCGGAGAGAGCGCCTCCCTCCGCTTCTCGCTCAGCAGCTTCGAGTCCCGGAGTCCCAGTGGCATCGCACCGACCGTGGCATCCACCACACAGAGGCCGACAGCCACCGGGCCGGCGATCGCACCGCGGCCCACCTCATCGCAACCGATCACGAATCGGGCACCGCCACCGTGCAGCTGCGTCTCGAAATCGAGGGTGGGAGAGGCGACGGCCACTTATTTGCCGGTGCCCGGGTTTGCTGCCGAGACACCACCGAAGACATTCGGATAGTCGTCGAGCCAGGTCCAGTGGCTCGACGGCCAGCTAATCAGGAAGGCGCGGCCGACGACCTGGTCAATCGGCACGAAACCCTTGCTGGGGGTAGTGACGTGCGCACGAGAATCCTCGGAATTGTAGCGGTTGTCACCCATCACCCAGAGCGAGTCCTTCGGCACGGTGACCGAGAAGTCGTTGGCGGCGACCTTGGTGACGCCATCCGGCAGCTTGAGGTAGGACTCGACCAGGGGGATGCCGTTCACACTCATCTGTCCGAAGGCGTTGCAGCAGACGACCGTGTCGCCCGGCAGGCCGATCGTGCGCTTCACGAGATGGTCGTTGCTGTCCGGAGCGCTGAGTCCCACCACCGAAAGCAGCCAGTCCACGCCCGCCACGAAACCGTTCTGCTGCACGACGGTCTTCTGTGGCAGCCAGCCGCCCGGATCCGTGAAGACCACCACATCGCCATGCTGCAGGGGAACCATCCGAGGCACCAGCTCGTTCACAATGATGCGGTCATCGACCTGGAGGGTGTTCTCCATCGAGCCGGAGGGAATGTAGAACGACCGGATGAGGAAGGCCTTGATTCCGACCGAGATGACGACCGCGGCCAGCACGATCAGCACGATGTCGCGGAGGAAGAGTCTCACCCCGCGAGACTTGCGGCGCCGAATTTCGGCCACATCCTCGGTGGACGTGGCTGGATCGATGTCTGTCATTAAACCCCTGAGCTCCCCATCATTTTAGGTGGTGGGGAGCTCAGTGAAAACTCTGGTGGAACGGCGCGTCTAGTGGGCGTCGCGCTTTTCCTTGATCTTCGCCTTCTTGCCGCGGAGGTTGCGCAGGTAGTACAGCTTGGCGCGGCGTACGTCACCGCGGGTGACGACCTCGATGTGGTCGATCACCGGGGAGTGCACCGGGAAGGTGCGCTCGACACCCACCTGGAAGCTGACCTTGCGAACACAGAATGTCTCGCGCACGCCCTCGCCGGAACGGCCGATAACGACGCCCTGGAAGACCTGGATACGGGAGCGGGTGCCTTCCACGATGTTCACGTGGACCTTCACGTTGTCGCCGGCACGGAAGTCCGGGATGTCGGATCGAAGGGAAGCCGCGTCGACGGCGTCGAGGATATGCATGGTGGTTCGCTCTCTGCAACCGCCACAGGTCGACCGCGAATTAGGGTGTTACTCCAGAAGGAAGTGGTGCCGATATCGATGACGGCTCCCCTGTGGCAGAGCCGTGCGGTAGGCACGATTTGCTATTCTGCCACATCGCCCGGAACTAAGCCACCCGGTCGGGCGGCGGATCCGTCGCTCGCTTCACTGCGGCTCGCTTCACTGCGGCTCGCTTCACTGCGGTGACGCAGCTCTTCATAATCGAGTCCGGTGAGGCGGGTGACCGCCTCCTGCCGCGTCTCGACGAGATACTCGATCAGTACGACCCAGAGCGTGGCAAACGCGATGATGATGATCACCCCGCCCGCGATGTCCGCGATAGTGAACGAGGCATCCCGAAAGCCCTGCCCGAAGGCGCGGGTGGCGATCGACGTGCCGGGTTCGGTGCTGTAGACGGAATCGACGACGAAGAAGCCGTAGCAGAGAACAGCGAAGTACCAGCCCGAGAGGAGCGCGGCATCCGTCTTCGAGACGGCTCCTGCGCGGCGGGTGCTCTTGCGCGCCCACGTGATGGTCGTCACCACCGCGAGGAAGATGAAGAGCAGTGGGGCGAGGAACAGGCCGATGGCGTAGTGCCAGCCGAGGATGACGCCGAAGAATACCCGTCCGATCAGCAGCCACAGCGGCAGCACGATGGTTGCGGCGAACTGGGTGTTGAACAGAACCCGGCGGTACCACATGGAACAAAGTTTACGCTCGACGGAGGAGACAGACCGCCCACGCGGTGTCGCAGACAGGTCCTAACAAGGGAGACACGGATGATCGAGCTCAGGACACCCGCAGAGATCGACGAAATGCGCGCCGCGGGCCTGTTCGTGGCGGCGACTCTCACCGAACTCGTCGCAGCGTCACAGGTGGGGGTCAACCTGCTCTCGCTCGACTCGCTCGCCGCACAGCTCATCCGCCGCGCCGGCGCCACGAGCTGTTACGTGGACTACCACCCGTCATTCGGAGCGATGCCCTTCGGCAAGGTGCTCTGTACCTCCGTGAACGATGCCGCGCTGCACGGACTCCCTCATGACTATGCGCTGAGGGACGGTGACGTGCTCAGCCTCGACTTCGCGGCATCCGTCGACGGCTGGGTGGCCGACTCTGCCGTGACCGTGATCGTGGGCACCCCGAGGCCGGCTGATGTCGCCCTCATCGAGACGACAGAACGCGCGCTCGCGGCCGGTATCGCCGCCGCTCAGGTGGGGGCGCGCATCGGCGACATCTCGGCCGCGATCGGTGAGCTCAGCCGGGCAGCGGGGTACTCGGTCAATGTGGACTTCGGCGGGCATGGCGTCGGCCGCACGATGCACGGAGACCCGCACATCCCGAACGACGGTCGCCCGGGCCGTGGGTTGCTGCTGCGCACCGGGCTGGTCTTCGCGATCGAGCCGTGGCTCATGAACGGCACGGACCGCATCTTCACCGACCCGGACGGCTGGACCCTGCGCAGCCTCGACGGCTCGCGCGCCGCCCACAGCGAGCATACGATCGCGATCACGGATGCCGGGCCGGTGGTTCTTACCGCGCGCTGAGCGCGCCCCTCCTGCCGCATCCACTCCCCACGCCCTCCGTCGTGTGCTCGGCCGCCTGTTGCCGGTTCGCGCGGCCGCCCGTTGCCGGTTCGCGCGGCCGCCCGTTGCCAATGCAGGACTCCCTGTTACAGGAGTGGCCAGAGTGGCTGCTCCACCTCATCCGCACCATCCGCTCCTGCATTTGCGACCGAGGATGCCTGCATTTGCGACCGGGGATGCCTGCGGAGAACGTGACGGAACGTGTGCGGCGCTACTCCGGCGGGAGCAGATCGGGCCGCACGGCTCGCGTGCGCTCGAGCTGCTTCTCGAGCCGCCATGTGGCAATGGCCCCGTGATTGCCGCTCAGCAGCACAGGAGGCACCTCGAACCCGCGCCACACGCCCGGCTTCGTGTAACTGGGGTATTCGAGCAGGCCATCGGAGTGCGACTCCTCGACGAGACTCTGGGGGTTACCGACGACGCCCGGGATGAGGCGCCCGATCGCCTCGATCATGGCCATCGTCGCGACCTCTCCCCCGTTGAGCACATAGTCGCCGAGGCTCACGAGGCGCACCCGGGCACGGGTAGACGCATAGTCGACGACACGCTGGTCGATGCCTTCGTACCGCCCACAGCCGAAGACCAGGCGAGGCTCGGTCGCGAGCTCCTGGGCGAGCCCCTGGGTGAAGAGTTCTCCCGCGGGCGAGGGGAAGATCACGACCGGGGCATCCGCTCCCTGCACTTCGCTGGCGTAGAGGATGCTGTCGAGGGCCTCTCCCCAGGGCTCCGGCTTCATCACCATTCCGGCTCCGCCGCCGTAGGGGGTGTCGTCGACCGTGCGGTGCCGGTCCAGGGTGAAGTCCCGGAGGTCGTGGATGCCGAGCCGGATTAGTCCGGTCTGGCGGGCCTTCCCGAGCAGGGAGACATCGAGCACGGAGAAGAACTCCGGAAAGATGGTAACGATGTCGATGCGCATCGCGAAAGCCCCCTAGTCCGACGGCTCCGCGTCGGCCGTGCCAGAGTCATCCCCAACGGCATCGCTCGCAACCGGCACGCCGTCATCGTCCGGCAACTCTTCGAAGAGCCCGTCCGGCGGAGTCACGGTGAGTGTGCCCGATTGGATGTCGACGGTCGGCACGATTGCCTTCACGAACGGCACGAGCACCTCGCCGGCGTCGGTCGTCACGTGAATGAGGTCCTGCGAGGGCAGGTGGTCGACGTGGCTGACGGTACCGATGCGGATGCCGTCACGCACGACCGCGAGCCCCACGAGCTGGTGGTCGTACCAGGCATCCTCCTCGTCCGATGCAGCGGCGAGGTCATGGTCGATCCAGAGGATCGCCTTGATGAGGGCTTCCGCGGCGGACCGGTCGGAGACGTCCTTGAAGAACGCCACCGGCTGCAGGTTGTACCACTTGAGCTCAATGAGCTCGAGGGTCTTTCCGTGCCAGGGGGAGGAGGTCGGCACCTGGAGCGTGAACACGGCGCCCGGAACAAAACGTCGTTCCGGGGCATCCGTGTACAGCTCGACCTTGATCGCTCCCTTGAGGCCATGGGCCTTGGTGAGACGACCGACCCGCAACTGATCGGACCCCGATGGGGCCGCTGCGGGCTGTGTGCTGGGTTCCGAGTGGTTAGAAATCGGTGTCCACCACGTCGACGCGCACCTTACGACCGTCGGCAATGGCCGAAACGAGGGTGCGGAGCGCCTTCGCGGTGCGACCAGCGCGACCGATCACGCGGCCGAGGTCCTCGGGGTGCACACGCACCTCGAGAACTTCGCCACGCGGTGAGTTCTTTGCTACGACCTGAACCTCGTCGGGGTTGTCAACGATTCCCTTGACGAGATGTTCGAGGGCGGCTGCGAGCATTGCCTACGCCTTGTCGGCGCTGGCGGCCTCGGCGTCAGCCTCGGTCGCGTCATCGGCTGTCGCTTCAGCGGCGTCGGAAACGGCCTCGACCTGAGCGGCGTCGGCATCATTCAGACCTTCGACCGCGGGCGCGATGTCAGCATCGGGTGCTTCGACAGCGACGTCAGCGGATGCTTCGGCGGCGGGAGCCTCGACCTTGGGCGCCTCGACCTTGGGCGCGGGCGCCTCGGCCTTGGGCTTGAGCACGGGCTTCTTCTTCTCGTCGGCGACGAAGTCGACCTTCGATTCCTTGGTCTTGACGGTATTGACGGCGTTCTTGTCGCCCGTGAAGATTCCCCAGTCGCCCGTGAGCTTGAGAATTACCGCCACCTGCTCGGTCGGCTGCGCGCCGACTCCGAGCCAGTACTGCGCGCGCGCCGAATCCACCTCGATGAACGAGGGCTCCTCGGTGGGGTGATACTTGCCGATCTCTTCGATGACACGACCGTCACGCTTGGTGTGCGAGTCGGCGACGACAATTCGGTAGTAAGGAGCGCGGATCTTGCCCATGCGCTTCAAACGGATTTTTACAGCCACAATTCTCCAGAGATGATTTTTGAGGTCGAACTGCTTGCCGTGAGCGTGGGGTGCACACTCGGCAGAAAAGCTCTGATGGGAGACGACGCCGTTGGATTAGAGGGTCGAACGGCACAAGTCTCGACTAATCATTCTTGCAGATTTTCAGGGTTTCGGGAACCAACCGAGGATAGCGGCGCCCGAGAGCGCCTGCGCGACAACGCGACACCCACCAGGCAGACGACGCCGCCGACGACAGCGACGGGCGCCGGTACCTCCCGGAAGACCAGGTAGGCCTCGATCACAACGAGCGTCGGCACGATGTAGGTCGTCACCGCGAGGGGACCCGCGGGCATGCGAGAGAGGGCGAACGCCCAGGTGCTGAAAGCGATCGCCGTTGGCACCACGCCGAGGTAGACGGCCCCGAGAATACTCTCCACCGGCACCCGTGCGAGGTCGTGGATGAGGGGCCCGGCGAACGGCACGCACGCGATGGCCCCAACCGCACAGCCCAGAAAGGTGACCTGGCGGTTCGGCAATCTCCGCAAGACAGGCTTTTGACAGATCACCCCGATGGCGTTGGTGACCGCGGCGACACTGGCCCAGATGACACCCGCGCCATCGCCGATTCGGGTGATCCCGCTGGAGATACCGATGAGCACCACGCCGAAGAAGGCGACGCTCGCTCCGATCGCCAGCCATCGCGGGACGCCGTCGCCGAGGAACACGCCGGCTCCAAGAGCGATGAGCACGGGTCCGATTCCCACGATCATCGCGGTCGTTCCGGCATCGAGCGACTGTTCCGCAATGTTCAGGGTCACGTTGTAGGCGGCGAACCACGACAGGCCGAACACCGCGATGAGTAGCCACTCGCGGCCGGTCGGGCGTACCCAGCGGCGCCCGATCAGAAGCAGCGACAACACCGCCGTGCCCACCAGCAAGCGTGCGAGGGCGAGCGAACCGACGGTGAAGTGTGGCGCAACGCCGCGGATCACGATGAACGCGCTCGACCAGGCGAGCAGGGTGACGATGATCGCAATCAGCACCGACGTGCTGAGCCGCGAGGCGACGGGGGGTGCATCGCGCGGCTTCACGCCGGGGCTGGGAATTCGCGTCATGTGCTCAGGCTATCCACAGCCACGGGCACTCCGGCACCGCGGGCGACACGACGTCCGGAATCCGCACACGGTTGGCTGGAAGATGCCCGTCGGGATTCTCTAGTCAGTGAATCCGGGCGCCACGCGGGGCCACGGGCGCAGCCGCTCGATCTGCATTGCGAGCGAGAGGATGAGCGCCTCTCCCCTGCCATCCGGCCGCGGTTCCGCGACTATCTGCACCGCGAGGGGCACCTGGGCCGTCGCGTGCCATCCCGCGGGGATGCTCGCCGCCGGCCAGCCGAGCAGGTTCCAGGTTGACGGATAGGGTGCGTAGCGGATGTTCGAGAGGATGTTGGCCCACCAGCCGCGCTCGTGCCAGTTCCCAGCCAGAGGGCCGGGCTGCGCGAGAGTGGGCGTGAGCAGCAGGTCGTAGTCGGCGAAGAATCCGTGCACCCGGGTCCGGAGCCGATCGACCGGCGCATCCTTCACCAGTCCCGCGCGGCGCGCGAGCCGTCCGAGCCGCGCGTGCACCCGCACTCGCCTCTCGAGCTTCGCGGCGTCGAGCGTCGCGGCGTCGGTCGCGGTGCCGGCGAACCAGCGGGCGAGCAACGGGACCGGGTTCGGGTCGTAGGGAAATGTCACCTCGCTGACGATGTGGCCCGCGGCCCGGAGTGCGTCGGCCGTCTCGGTGAGTCCGCGGCGCCACTCGGCGTCGAGGGAGACGAGCGGGGAGGGCTCCCCCGCCGCGATCGCGATTCGCAGTGGCTGCGACGGCTCGAGAGGCGAGGCCAGTTCCGGACGTCCCGCCATCACCGAGAGCAGCAAAGCGGCATCCGCCACCGTCGTCGCGAGCGGTCCGTTCTCGCTCATGCCGAGCCAGGCATCGACGCCGATGTCCTGCGGCACGAGCCCGCTGCCCGGCTTGATTCCGAACAGGCCGCAGTTGGCGGCGGGGATGCGTACCGACCCCATCCCGTCGTTGCCGTGCGCGACGGGCACCTGGCCAGAGGCCACAGCGGCGGCGGAGCCACCGGACGAGCCGCCGGGGGTTCGCTTCTGGTTCCAGGGATTGCGCGTGGTGCCGTAGACGGAGTCCGTGGTGCCGAAGACGCAGAGCTCGGGAACCCGCGTGATGCCGACGACGATCGCCCCGGCCGCCCGCAGGCGGGAAACGATTTCGTGGTCCACCGACTGTGGCGCCGAACTCGTGGCCGCCGACCCGTCGCGCATCGGCTCCCCCGCCACCGGGATGTTGTCCTTGATGGCGATCGGCACTCCCGCGAGCGGTAGCGTCGAACGATCGGCCCGGGCATCCACTACCGCCGCCTCGGCGAGCGCCTTCTCGGCACGCACCAGCTGGAACGCCCCGACCCGCGAACCGCTCTCGATTCGGGCGAGCGCGGCTCGGGTCGCATCGACTGCGGTGAGTGTGCCGGAGCGCACGGCGGCCGCGGACTCCACGGCGGTGAGGAGGGTCATGGCCTCAGCTTATGGTCCACCGCACCGTTGTCGACGTCAGGCGTTCTTCGAGTCGCGCCAGGCAAGCCAGTCGCGCACGGGGGCGAGGTCGTAGTCCGGGCCGCTGATGCCGAGCGTGAACAGCGTCGTACCGAGATCGTGAAGTTCGTCGGCCTCGTTAGGCGTGCGCCCGCGCAGTTCGGTCGAGATCTCGATCCGGGAGACATCGCGCCCGACCGCTTCTCCGTGTTCGGCGAGGATTCCGAGCTTGCGCTGCAGCGTCTCCGGGTCACTGAAAGAGTGCCAGATGTCCGCGTGCTTCGCCACGATTCGCAGGGTCTTCTTCTCCCCGCCACCGCCGATGAGCACCGGCATGTGACGGGTGGGCGGCGGATTAAGCTTCGCCCAGCGCTCCTCGATGACCGGGAGGCTGGCGGCGAGTGCATCCAGTCGCTGGCCGACCGTACCGAATTCGTAGCCGTATTCGTCGTAGTCGCGCTCGAACCATCCCGAGCCGGTTCCGAAGATGAAGCGCCCGGTGCCGGTCCCCTTCGCGCTGATGTGGTCGATCGTGCGGGCCATGTCGGCCTGCAGGTTCGCGTTGCGGTAGCTGTTGCAGTTGACCAGCGCGCCGAGTTCGACGCGCGAGGTCTGCTCGGCGAGGGCGGCGAGCATTGTCCATGATTCGAAGTGCAGGCCGTCCGGTTCTCCGGACAGCGGGTAGAAGTGGTCCCAGTTGAAGAGGATGTCGGCGCCGAGCGCCTCGAGTTCGGCTGCCGTGTCGCGGATCTTCTCGTAGGGCGCATGCTGGGGTGCGATCTGCACGCCGAGTCGGACAGGACGGGTCTGTGCATCAGTCATCCCCCAAGCCTAGGTTGACTCGTGCGGCATTCTCAGAGGGTGCCGGAGTTGACTTGGCGTTTGTGAACCGTATTCGAGCCCACGCCTCCGCGATCCTGCTCGCCGGCGCGATGCTGGCGGTCACCGGATGCTCGCCCGCCGCGCCCGCCACCGAGACGAACCCCGCTTCATCATCGACGCGACCCGTAGTCGTGGCGATCGGGGACTCGATCATGAAGGGTCATGGTCTCTCGGCCGCACAGGCATGGCCGGCGATTCTCGCGGGGTCCAACAACTGGAATCTCACCAACCTCGCCTGCGACGGAGCGGGATTCGTCGCTGCCGGCGATGACAACGATTGCGGGGATGACTTCTCCGGCCTCGTCGACGAGGCGGTGGCGCTGCATCCGGCCCTCGTCATCATCTCGGGCAGCAGCAACGATCTCGGCACCGACAACGACACCTTGCGCACCGAGACTATTTCCGTGGTCTCGAGCCTGCGCGCCAAGCTTCCGACCACGACGATCGTCGGCATCAGTAGCGTGTGGAACCACACCGTCGCCCCCGATCAGATGGCTGACATCAACGAGCAGGTGCGCACGGCACTGCTGGCGGTGAAGGGGACCTACCTCGACATCGGCCAGCCTCTGGCCGGCCACAGGTCCTGGCTGCAGTCGGACGAGATCCACCCGACCGTGCGTGGGCAGCAGCAGCTCGCCACTGCGATCGCCGGGTCGATCCGAGGCGCGAAGCTCTCGATCTAGCCCGGCACTCGCCCGGTCGGGGAATCTCGCCCGGGCAGGAGCGCTCGACTAACCGCGGCCGAGCAGCTTCTGCAGGCTGGCGAGTTCTTCCTCGGAGGGTCCCGGCTTGGCTGCACTGCCAGAGAGTCCGAATCCGGATCCGGCGGCACCCGTCGATGGCTTCGTCCCCGACGCCAGGGCAGCGTTCTCCGCGGCCCGCTTGGCCGGGTTTCCCGACTTCGAGCCCTTCTTCGCCTGCACCTTCTTCGGCGCGCCGAACTTGGCTCCGGGGATCGGCCCCATGCCGGG
>JBBRDX010000106.1:0-10343 GCA_038203515.1 Actinomycetales bacterium
GAAGATACTTCGAGCGGCATATATCCGGCGGACCGATGGGCGGCACTCGATCCGACACCGAATGCCGGAGCATGGCGGGCACCGTCCGATGCCGTGATGAGCGTGGTTCCGTCACCCGCGGTATCCTCAACCATGGCGAGCGGATGCGACCGGGCTGCAGCCAGCGCGGCACCGAGTTCGGTTGGCGTCAGGGCAGGCAGATCGCCGAGAAGCACGGCGATCCCGCGGCCCGGTTCGGTCATCTCGGCCGCGGTCGCCACTCCGAGCGAGATGGCAGCGGCGAGTCCCGCGGTCTCCTGAACGATCACAAAGGCACCGAGGTCGTCGAAAATACCGGACGCTTCCGCGGTTGTCACGACCAACACTCCGGCGACCCCTTCCGCTTCCATCGCGGCCGCCACGGTATCCGCGGCCATCGCGACAGCGAGCGTGGAATGGTCGCCGGGGCCGAACCGGGATTTCGCCTGGCCCGTCCCTTTGACCGGAACCACGACGACCCACTCCGTCGTCGGCAGCGTCTCCGCCGCGCGCGACCCGGACTTACGGATGCCCGTGGTGGTCGGGTCTCGTCCGCCGGCGGGGCGCGGCCCGTTACTCACCTGATGCCCGTCCGGCTTCGAAACCCTGGTTCCAGGCCTCGTCCGTTCCGAGCCGGAACATGTCGTTCGCAGCCGGACGCACCAGCGACCGCGCGCCCTCGGCATCGTCTGCCAGAAGATGTGCGAGCCCCCGCACCACCGCCACCGGCAGACCGTCGCTCTTGCGCTTCACCAGATCCGCGGCGGAAGCGATCTCGTCCCCGGTGGCCGGAATCGTCACGTCGAGCCGGCGCCCCTGCGTGTCGATCGAGCCGCGCAGGTCGTCGAGTACGCGCACACCGCTCGCGCCGATCGCGACGTCCGTCTGGCCCTCTCGCCACGCCCGGCCGAGAGTGTCGGTGATGATCACCCCGAGGCGCACACCGAAGCGGGACTCGAGAGCCGTGCGCAAGCGCAGCGCCGAGGCATCCGGATCCAGCGGCAACAACAGCACAGTGCCCTCCGGCGTGTTCGACGCGTCGACACCTGCGGCGGCGGCGACTATGCCAAGGCGATTCTCCACGATGCGCGTGACGCCGCCGGGATGCACCCGCGTCGCAACCACGCGCACGGTCTCGTCGGTGATCGCCTGCTCCCGGTCGGCGGCCAGCACGAACCGGCCCTCCGCCTTCGACACGATCTTGGAGGTGACGGCGAGGATGTCGCCCTCCTCCAGCTGCCCCGCGAGACCCCCGATGATGATCGCGAGGTCGTCCCCCGCCACGATCTCGGGAATGCCCTCAATCGCCCAGACTGTCAGCACTAGCGCACCAGTTTCGGAAGCACGTCGCGCGCGAACACGTCGATCCACTCGCGCTGGTTGCGCCCGACGTTGTGCAGGTAGATGCGGTCGAAGCCGAGGTCGAGGAACGACTGGATCGAGGCTCGATGCGCGTCCGGATCCTCCGACACGAGCATCCGCCCGTCGAAGTCCTCTGGCCGCACCAACCTGGCGAGTTGCTCGAATTCGAAGGGCGAGCGGATGTCGGAGCGCGGGAATCGCATCCCCCCGTTCGGCCACTCGGTCATGGCATTCGCCATCGCCACCTCGTACGTCGACGCCCAGCTGAGGTGGAGCCGCAACACCTTCGTGCCGCCGGTACGGCCGGCCTCGCGTGCTCCCTCGTCGAAGCGGACGAACAGGCCGGCGATCTTGTCCATCGGCGCCCCGTCGATGATGATTCCGTCCACCGTTCGGCCGGCGCGCTTCGCCGTCACCGGTCCGGAGGTCGCCACCAGGATCTCGGGCGCCACGTCGGGCATCGTCCACAACCGGGTTGACTCGAGAGTGAAGTGTGGGCCGCTGTGCTTCGTGTCACGCCCGGCCAGTGAGGCCGTGAACAGCTTCTTGATGATCTCGATCGCCTCGAACATGCGATTGATCCGCTCGGCAGTCTCCGGCCAGTAGGCACCGGTCACGTGCTCATCGATCGCCTCGCCAGATCCGACCCCGAGCCAGTGCCTCCCCGGATACATCGCCGCGAGAGTCGCACTGGCCTGTGCCACCATCGCCGGATGCCAGCGGAATGTGGGCACTGTCATGCCGGTTCCGAGATCACCGGAGGTCGTCTGCCCGAGGGCACCGAGCACGTTCCAGACGAAACTGGCTTCGCCTTGGCGGGGCACCCACGGCTGGAAGCGATCGGCTGCCATCACCCCGGTGAAACCGCGCTGTTCGGCGTAGGCGGCAAGCGCGAGCACCTCGGTGGGCGGGAACTGTTCGAGCGCCGCCGCGAATCCAACGGGGACATCGCCGAGGTGAGCGGTACCGGTGGCTGCACGGGGAGAGGGCACATTCCATTGTCTCAACTTCACGAGGGCACCAAACGCTCCCCGGATTCGGCGCTGAAGACGAGGCGAAACGTGCGCGATCGTCTCCCCTACCTGGTGATTGTTCCCTTTCGACAGGTCTGTGCCCACTCGAGCGGAAACAAACCTGTCGAATGGGAACATAGTCTCTGAGAACAGAAGACACTTCCGATGCTGCTCAGGATTCGGAAGCCTCCGACGTGGTCTCCCCCTGGCGGGCACGCAGTTTCGCCTCGAGACTGCGGATGCGGTCATCCTGCTCCTGACGCTCGATCTCGCGGTCGAGTGCCGCCAGCTCGCGCCCGGTGGTGCTCTCGACCGGGGGCAGCACGTTCCTGCGCCGCGGATCGCCGAAGCTGCCGAGATCGATCGACCGGTCATAGTCCCGGCCGATGGCGAACCAGAGAACGGATCCGATCAGCGGCAGCAGGATCACGATGATGATCCACAGCGATCTTCACAGCGTGCCGCCACGCCGCTGGCCCAGCCGGCGCCACGGGGTCAACTTCGCAGCATTCCGATCGCCGCGATGCTGCGAAGGTGACCCCGCAGTGCGGGTCAGCCGTTCTGAAGGAAGTCCGCGACAGCCTTCGGAACGTACGGGGTGACGTCCCCCCCGAGACCCGCGACCTGGCGCACCAGCGAGCTCGAAACATGGGCGTGCGCGGGGTCCGGCAGCATGAAGATCGTCTCGACGCCCGCGAGATCGCGGTTCACGATCGCCATCGGCGTCTCATAGGCCACATCCACCTGCGAGCGGATGCCCTTCACGATCACGCTCGCACCGACATCCGTGCAGTAGTCCACCAGCAGGCCGACGCTCCACGAGGTCACGACGATGTCGCCCTCGAAACCGGCATCGAGAACCGCCCTCTCGATGAGTGCCACCCGCTGCGCCACCGGCAGGAGCGCGGTCTTCGCCGGGTTATGCACGACGAGAACGTGGATCTGGTCGAAGATCTTCGCCGCCCGCTCGATCACGTCGAGGTGACCGAGGGTCACAGGATCGAAGGAACCGGGGACGACGGCGATCCTGCTCATATCGTGAGCCTACGGCACCGACGTTACGGATTTGTGACCGGCCGCCACACTTCGCAGCACAGCCGTTCAGTTCTTCGCGAGGAAGTCCCGGCTCGCCTCGTCGAGCCGACGTTCGAGAGCCGAACGCAGTGCGGGATGCCCGCCGAGCGACGGATCCTCCGCGAGCACGCCCTGGGCGATCGCGCGAGCCTCGGTAATGAGCACTCCGTCTTTCGCGACCCGCAGCAGCCGAAGCGATGACCGCCCGCCCGACTGGGTGCTGCCGAGCACATCACCCTCCTGCCGCAGCTCGAGATCTTTCTGCGCGAGTTCGAAACCGTCGAGTGTGGATGCCACGACCTCGACCCGCTCGCGCGCCAGCGTCTCCTCTTCCGCGTTGGTCACCATGAGGCAGAGCCCCGGCACTCCCCCACGGCCGACCCGTCCGCGCAACTGGTGCAGCTGCGAGACGCCGAAACGATCGGCATCCAGGATGATCATGGTCGAGGCGTTGGGCACGTCCACCCCCACCTCGATCACGGTCGTGGCGACGAGCACGTCGATCTCTCCGGCGGCGAAGGCGCGCATCAGGGCATCCTTCTCGTCGCTCGGAAGACGGCCGTGCAGTCCCCCGATGCGACGCCCGGCGAAGAGCGGGTTCGCGCGCACCCGCTCGAGGGTGTCGGTGACGTTGGCGATCTCGGTGGCTGCACCCGGTGCGAGTTCGAGATCGGCGTCCGCACCGGGGGTGCTGTCGATCGCGGGACACACTACGAATCCCTGGCGCCCTTTGCCCAGCTCTTCCGCCAGTCGCTCCCAGACCCGGTTCACCCAACCCGGTTTGTCGGCGAGCGGCACGACAAAGCTCTGGATCGGAACGCGACCGGAGGGCAACTCGGCGATCGTCGAGACATCCAGGTCTCCGAACACGGTCATCGCCACCGTGCGCGGAATCGGCGTCGCCGTGAGCACGAGCACGTGCGGTGGCACCGTGCCCTTGCGACGCAGTGCCTCTCGTTGCTCGACTCCGAACCGGTGTTGCTCGTCGACGACAACGAGTCCGAGGTCGTAGAACCCCACACTCTCGCTCAGGAGCGCGTGCGTGCCGACGACGATGTGCGCCTGCCCGCTCACCGTCGCGAGTGTGGCCTTTCGCCGATCCGCGGCCGGCAGCTGACCGGTGATCAGGGTGGGGCGCAGGGTCGCTGCGAGGTCGGGGCCGAGGGTCTTCACGATGGAACGGAGGTGCTGGCCGGCGAGCACCTCGGTGGGTGCGAGCAGGGCGCACTGGCCGCCGGTGTCGGCGACGGCGAGCATCGCGCGCAAGGCGACAAGGGTCTTGCCCGATCCGACCTCGCCCTGCACGAGCCGATTCATGGGAGCAGATGCCGCGATATCCGCCGCGATCTCCGCACCGACCGTGGTCTGGTCTCCGGTGAGCACGAACGGCAGCTGCGCGTCGAACCGCTCGAGCAGGCCGCCCGGCTTCGGCACGCGAGGGGTCGCCGACTGGAGCTTCAACAGAGCCCGCTGTTCCAGCAGTGCCGCCTGCAACACGAAGGCCTCCTGGAAACGCAAGGACTTCTGCGCGGCCCGCCACTCGATGTCCTTCTCCGGCCGATGGATGAGTGCGAGGGCGCGCGAATAGCTCATCAGGCCGCGCTCGCCCCGCACCGCGGCCGGAACGGGGTCATCGAGCAGCGGCAGGGTGTCGAGGAGCACCCCGACGGCCTTGCCGAGCTGCCAGGAGGCAACCGCTGCCGTGGCCGCATAGATCGGCACCGGCTGCTCGGCCCACTTACGCGCCCGATCCGCGCCGCCTTCGGAGTCTCCACCCGTGTCATCCGTCTCGAAAAGCTCGTAGTCGGGGTGAGCCAACTGGATCGTGCCGCGATAGTCGCCGACCTTGCCGGCGAAGATACCGCGCACCCCCGGCTTCAGCTCGGCCTTGCGCCAAGCCTGGTTGAAGAAGGTGAGGGAGAGGATGTCGCTGCCATCGCTGATCGTCACCTCGAGGATCGACCCCTTGCGCGCCCGCATCGTGCGTTCCTGCACGCCGAGCACCTCGGCAACGATCGTGACGTTTTCGTCCACCGAGAGTTGCGCGAGCGCGGTCAGTTCCCCGCGCAGGGCATAGCGACGGGGATAGTGGGTGAGCAGGTCACCGACCGTCACCAGCCCGAGCCCTTTGTCGAGCGCCGCCGCGGTGCGCCCACCGAGGGCTGTGCTGAGCTTGGCATCGAGCGGGGAGTCCACCTCGACAGGCTACCGCCGGGGCCCGACCGTGACTGCCGGCCCGCTGTCAAAGGCGCGACTGCAGGAGCTCGCGTCGCGTTCCACAGCCAGCGCAGCGCGCTACAGCCAGCGCAGCTTGCTACAGCCAGCGCAGCTTGCGGAAGATCACGTAGAGGCCGATGCCGACGATGAGCATGAGCCCGATGGCGAAGGGGTAACCCAACAGCCAGTGCAGTTCGGGCATCACCCGGAAGTTCATTCCGTAGATTCCGCTGATGATCGATGGTGCGAAGAGGATAGCGGCCCAGGCGGAGATCTTGCGGGTCTCTTCCGTCTGCCGGTTGTTGGCCTCCGTCGTCTCCTGCATCTCCTCGTTCTGCCGCTGGGCGACCAGGGTTGCGTTCACGGTGAGAATGTCCCGCAGCAGGATGCGAAACTCGTCGACCCGCTCCGTGGCATGCGCGACGTGGTCGGCGACATCCCGCAGGTATTGCTGGAGGTCTTCTTCGATGCCGTACTTGTCGAAGCCGTTGGAGATCTGGTCGAGCATTCCGATGAGGGGTACCGACGCGCGTTGGAAGTCGATGACCTCGCGGGTCAACTCGTAGATGCGCCGGGAGACGCCGGGGTCTCCCCCGAATACCTGTGTCTCGATCTCGTCGATGTCGTTCGCGAGGCCCGCAACGACCGGGAAATACCCGTCGACGACCGCGTCGAGGATGGCGTAGAGCACGGCTTCGGTGCCGCGGGCGAGCAGGTCTGGCGTGTTCTCCAGCCTCGAGCGCACGATCGACAGGTCGGGCGATTCGCTGTGACGGACCGTGATCACGAAGTTGCTTCCGAGGAAGACGTGCAGTTCGCCGAACTCCACCTCCTCTTTGGCATCGAGGTACCGGGCGGCGCGGAGCACGACGAAGAGGGTCGATCCGTAGCGCTCGATCTTGGGGCGCTGATGAGCGAGAATCGCGTCTTCGACCGCGAGTTCGTGCAGGCCGAACTGGCCAGCGAGCGATGTGAGCTCCTCGGTGGTGGGCCGGTAGAGGCCGATCCAGGCCATGGCGCCGGGGCGGGCGTCGAGCGCCGCATAGGTATCACCGAGCGATGCGGGCGTCTCGACGCGGCATCCGTTCTCGTAGATCGCGTTGTTGATCAGGCTGGAGCGCACCCGCCCAGGCTCAGGGGTTTCCACGCTCGTCGGAGCCGCGGGCGTTCGCGGTCGCAACGACAGCGCGCGGAAGGGCTTGCGAAAATCGGGTGCCATGATCCAAACGGTAGTCCCGACCGGTGAACAATTCATGTAGCCCGCTAAGGTCGGTCTCGATGACTCGAATAATCTCCGGATTCGCCGGATCCATAGCGCTCAAGACGCCCGGGGGTGGCACTCGCCCCACCAGTGACCGCGTACGTGAGGCGATCTTCTCCGCGCTCGAATCGCGAGGCGCGATCGACGGGGCCCGGGTACTCGATCTCTACGCCGGATCCGGAGCGCTCGGCCTGGAAGCGGCCAGCCGCGGCGCCGCGTTCGTGCGACTGGTCGAACGTGGTGGCAGCGGCACCGCAGCGTGTCGGACAAACGCCGCGGCCGTGCTCGCCCAGGCGCCGCGCAATTCCTCCCTGCGAATCGAGGTGAGCGGACGCCTCGTGCAGTCCTTCCTCACGAGCAATCCGGAGACCTGGGACCTTGTCTTTATCGATCCACCATACGATCTCGCCGAGACCGAACTCGCTGGGAATCTCGCCTCGCTCGCGTCGCGCCTCGAGCCGGACGCGGTGCTCTGTCTCGAGCGCAGCAGCCGCTCTCCCGAACCCATCTGGCCGCCCGGGATCGAGCTCGATCGCCGCAAGGACTACGGCGACACGACGCTGTGGTGGGCGAGCGCGGTGTCGGCGCCGGTCGAATAGTCCTGTGCGGCCACGTCCTGTCGTCGCCGGTCGGCGGACGGCCATCCCGAATCGGGGCCGCGGCGCTGGGAATCGCGGCCTCTCGCCGCTACTCGTATTCGTGGTCGTGTTCGCCGGTCAGGAGGAGCGCCTCGGCACGGCGTATTCGACTCAGCCCGCAGAACCGGCCCAGTCCCGATACGGATCCCACCCGGCGGAGTCGTGGGGCGAACCGTCGACCGTGAGGCCCTCACCCTCGACGCACACTCCGATGTCACGAAACCCCGCGGGCAACGCGACTCCCGGCAGGAAGGTCGCCAGCAGCGAGTGGTCCTCCCCTCCTGTGAGGGCGAGCGCGGCATCGTGCCCCAGGGCAGCCGAAGCGAAGTCTATGCCCACGCCGCTGGCCCGGGCGAGGCGGGCGGAGTCGATCGCGAGGCCGTCGCTGAGGTCGAGCATCGCCGTCGCTCCGGCGAGAGCAGCGGCTCGGCCGGCAGCGATCGGCGGGGTCGGAGCAAGCTGCGGCACAGTGCGTGATCGCAGCGCGACGGCGAGCACGGCATCCGGTCGTCCAGAGCCGTCGACAGCGTCGGTGAAGAGCAGTCGCAGGGCGGCTGCGGCCTCGCCGAGCACCCCGGCCACGGCCACGATGTCGCCAGGCGAGGCGCCGGAGCGCAGCACGGGGGCCCGCCCTTCGAGGTCACCGAAGGCCGTGACGGCGATCGTGAGGGTCGCAGATACGGACAGGTCCCCCCCGACGACACCGCATCCCGGCGACAGGGACTCGCAGGCATCCCGTAGCCCGTCGGCGATGCCCTCGAGCAGCGATACGGGCGAGTCGGCGGGGGCGGCGATGGCCACGACGAGCGCGGTGGGCACGGCGCCCATGGCGGCGACATCCGCGAGGTTGGAGGCGGCGGCCTTCCAGCCGAGGTCATGGGGGGTCGACCAGGCGAGGCGGAAGTCCGGCCCGTGGATCATCATGTCTGTGGTCACGACGAACCGCCCATCCGGAGCGGCGACGACGGCGGAGTCATCCCCCGGACCGAGCAGGGCGGATGCCGCGGTCGGCAACCGCGGGAAGATGCGAGCGAGCACAGCCGACTCCCCGATACCTCCGAGAGTGTCGGGGGCGGCGGATTCTGGCGTGATCGTCATGCTCCAAACGGTAGCCTGATTGGGATGCCTGTGATTTCGAGACAACCGAAGCGCACGGCCCTCGCGCTCGGGCTGCTCGCCCCTCTGCTGCTCGCGCTACTCACGGCCTGCGCCCCGACCGTGCCTCTTACTCCAGCGGCCAATGCGACAGATCCGAAGTGTGCCGAGATCATCGTGCGGCTGCCAAAATCCGTTGTGGATCAGCCCCTGCGCGAGACAAATGCCCAGGGCACCGGCGCCTGGGGCAACCCCGCCTCGGTACTGCTGCGGTGCGGAGTGGCCCAGCCCGCCCCCTCCGCGACCTGCTCCACCGTCAACGGCATCGACTGGGTCGTGGATGTGTCGGGCTCACCGCGGTACGTCTACACGACCTGGGGCCGCTCGCCCGCGACGCAGGTTGTGGTCGACACGAAGCTCACCCAGGGCCAGGAGACCATCATCCTGGACACGCTTTCGAACGCGGTGGGATCGATCGCACAGACGAAGGCGTGCACGAGTAAGGACCCCGGCTTCGTGCCGGAGAGCACCCCGAGTCCGACGCCGACCCGCTGAGTTGCCCCGGGCCCCTGGCGCCCACAGGCAGCCCGACGCGCGACGGCATCCCTGGTCCCCCGGCATCCCTGCATAACTCCTGCAGTTTCCCGCGCGGTACCGTGCGACCCCCGAGTTTCTGGGCGCCGCTGCACCCCGGGTCGAGAACTGCAGGAGTTATGCAACACCACCTCCTGGCTGCCACGCCACCGGCGCCGGTAACTTCGATTCCGTGGGTCCACCCCGTCGGGCCGCTCTTGCGCGCAGCACCCATGCATAACTCCTGCAGTTTCCGGCGCGGCACCGTTTCACCCCCCTGTTTCCGGGAATCGGTATCTGCAGGGGTGCAAACTGCAGGAGTTATGCGGCTCGGGCTGGGTGTGAGGGAACGGCCGTGTGGGACCGGCGCGCTGCTGCAGCAACCGGTCTCGATACGCGCCCTGAAGGGCGCTACTCGACCAACAGGCGCTAGGCGACCAACGGGCGCTACTCGGCCAGGATCGCCGGGGCGTCTTCGTCGGTCGTCAGGTGCGGGGCGATGTCGCGGGGGTCCATCGTGCCAGCGAGCACCTGCGCAACCTGCGAGACAATCGGCATGTCCACCCCACGAGCTGCGGCGAGCTCGAGGATCGGCGCGACGGATGAGAGGCCCTCGGCGGTCTGGTTCATCTGCTTCACGACATCCGTGAAGCTATACCCCTGGCCCAGCAGTCGCCCGGCGGTGTTGTTGCGCGAGAGCGACGACTCGCAGGTGGCGATGAGGTCGCCGAGTCCTGCGAGTCCGGAGAGCGTCTGCGCGAGGCCGCCGTATGCGACGGCGAAGTCCGTCATCTCCACGAGACCGCGGGTGATGATCGACGCCTTCGTGTTCTCCCCGTAGCCCACGCCGTCGACAATTCCGATGGCAACAGCGATGAGATTCTTGAGCACCCCCCCGAACTCGGTTCCGATGACATCCGTGTTCACAAAGGAGCGGAAGTAGGGGTTCGTCGCGGTTGCCGCCACGAGGGTGGCGGTGTCGAGTGACAGGGAGGAGACGACGGCCGCGGTCGGCTGTTCCTTGGCGATCTCCAGTGCGAGGTTGGGTCCGGATGCCACGGCCACGAGATCCGGATCGATCTCGAGCTCCTG
>JBBRDX010000107.1:0-10287 GCA_038203515.1 Actinomycetales bacterium
CGACTCGGGCTGGACCGGCATGGAGGATGTCACCCTGGGTTCTGACCAGATGGCGAAGCTCTACGACACCGAGAAGCTCACCACCCGGCAGATCGGTGACACTCCGATCAATACCGGTCTCGTCATCCACTCCGATCGCGGTTCGGCGCTTGGCCGTGTCACCGCGCGTGGGGAGATGCGACTCGTGCGAGGTGATCGCGACATCTTCGGGCTGCACGCGCGGTCGGCCGAACAACGCCTCGCCATCGACATGCTGCTCGACCCGGAGATCGGAATCGTTTCACTCGGTGGTCGGGCCGGAACAGGCAAATCGGCGCTCGCGCTCTGCGCCGGCCTCGAGGCGGTGCTCGAGAAGCAGCAGCACAAGAAGATCATGGTGTTCCGTCCGCTCTACGCCGTGGGAGGCCAGGAGCTCGGCTTCCTGCCCGGGGATGCCTCAGAGAAGATGAATCCCTGGGCGCAGGCCGTCTTCGACACGCTCGGTTCCGTCGTCTCGCAGAATGTGCTCGATGAGGTGGTCGAGCGCGGCTTGCTCGAAGTGCTCCCGCTCACGCACATCCGCGGGCGCTCTCTGCACGATGCCTTCGTGATCGTGGATGAGGCACAGTCACTCGAACGCAATGTGTTGCTCACCGTGCTCAGCCGCATCGGCCAGAATTCGCGGGTCGTGCTCACCCACGATGTTGCCCAGCGCGACAACCTGCGAGTCGGTCGGCACGACGGTGTGGCGTCCGTGATCGAGACGCTCAAGGGACATGCGCTCTTCGGGCACATCACGCTGACTCGGTCGGAGCGCTCTGCGATCGCGGCTCTCGTCACCGAGATGCTCGAATCGAACGAATTGGCTTGATTCTCCGGTTCGGATTCACGCGTGCGGATTAACGCGTGCGGGCGGGACGGCGCAGGGTAGACAGCTTAGGCTCTAAGGGTGAACCTGCTGCTCGTCGTCGTGCTCGGCGGGCTGACGATTCTCACCCTCTGGGGATTCGTGGCCCCCCGCTCACAGTGGCGCGCTCTCACCGGCTGGAGCCACCGGGAGCCGACCGGTGGAGAGCCCGGGGCTGTCATCGTCGGCATCCATCGTCTCGTCGCGGGCATCGCTCTTGTGGCTCTCGCGGTCGGGGGAGCGTCGCTGGCCGGCGGTCTTCTCGACCCCAGCAGCCAGGCCAGGGCACGCGCCATCACCGACCCCGTCCGGCTGCTTTGGGGCACTCCGGGTCCCACGGTCGTCAACCGGGTGTTCGTGCCGGTGAACAGGCCTCCGACCGGACTCATTCGCACTCCGGCGCTGCGCTACCAGACGGTAAACCCCAAGAACCGCATCCCGGCCTATCTCTTCAGCCTGGCCACCTACGTCAGGCCGCATGCGAGTCCGACCGACGGTTATCTCGGCGCCTACCCTGCTATCGGGCTCACCGCACTGGACACCGCGGACATCGTGGTGCAGGTGCGCGCTGACAGACGCTGCACTCCACAGCAGGTGCTCGTGGTCGAATCGGACACCGCCATCGCGATTGCGGTCTACTACGGCCGCCCGGTGGGTGAGTCACTCGACGCGAAGGCCCTCGCCGCCCCCTGCGACCCGAAGGCCGCGGGTGACCGTTCGTCGTCAGTGCTCATTCCGATCGAGCTTGGCGCCGCGGTGGGCACGCGAGCGGTCCTGAACCTCGAGGGGACATCGATCTCGAAAGCGAACTCCCAGTAGGAGCCTCTGCGTCAGGCGCGGGCGGGCGGACGAGTCATCGAGAGCACATCGAGTGCGCTGTCCAGCAGCTCGAGGGAGACCTCGCCGCGCTCGACGAAGCCGAGATCGATCACCGATTCACGCACCGTGATGGACTTGGCGACCGCATTCTTCGCGACCTTGGCCGCGGCGTCATAGCCGATCACCCGGTTGAGCGGGGTCACGATCGACGGTGAGGACTCCGCGAGGGCCTTGGCGTGCTCCACGTTGGCGACAAGGCCGTCGACAGTCTTGTCGGCGAGGGCGACACTGGAGTTGGCGAGGAGGCGGATCGACTCGAGTAGCGCAGTGCCCATCACGGGGATCGCGACGTTGAGCTCGAAGGATCCGGATGCTCCGGCCCAGGCGATCGTGGCATCGTTGCCGATCACCCGGGCGGCCACCATCAGCACGGCCTCCGGAATCACCGGGTTGACCTTGCCGGGCATGATCGACGAGCCGGGCTGGAGGTCGGGAATATTGAGCTCGCCGAGTCCGGTATTCGGTCCGGAGCCCATCCAGCGCAGGTCATTGCAGATCTTGGTGAGGCTCACGGCGATCACCCGCAGGGCTCCGGATGCCTCGACAAGGCCATCCCGGGCACCCTGTGCTTCGAAGTGGTCGCGCGCCTCGGTCAGTGGCAGCCCGGAGTCGGAGGCCAGCAGGGCGATGACTTTCTGCGAGAAGCCGGGCGGAGTGTTGATGCCGGTGCCGACGGCGGTGCCGCCGAGCGGCACCTCTGCGACGCGCGGGATGGTCGAGCGCACTCGCTCGATTCCGTAGCGCACCTGTGCCGCGTAGCCCGCGAATTCCTGGCCCAGCGTCACCGGGGTGGCATCCATCAGGTGGGTGCGTCCGGACTTGACCACGGTCCGCCACAGCTCGGCCTTCGATTCGAGGGCGGTGGCGAGGTGATCGAGGGCGGGAACGAGGTCACCGAGAAGTGCTCCGGTCACGGCGACGTGGACCGAAGTGGGGAAGACGTCGTTGGAGGACTGCGAGGCGTTGACATGGTCGTTGGGGTGCACCGGAGCCCCCGCGAACTTTGTGGCGAGGGCGGCGAGTACCTCGTTGATGTTCATGTTCGACGAGGTGCCGCTGCCGGTTTGGTAGGTGTCGACCGGGAACTGGTCGTGGTGACGACCGGCGATCAGCTCGTCGGCGGCCAGCACCACCGCCTGCGAAACCGCCGGCTCGAGGATGCCGAGCTCGAGGTTGACGACCGCAGCAGCGCGCTTGATGCGCGCGAGCGCCACGATCTGGGCCGGCTCGAGTCCACTTCCGGAGATGGGGAAATTCTCGACGGCGCGCTGCGTCTGCGCTCCGTAGAGGGCAGACACCGGCACGCGGACTTCACCCATCGTGTCGTGCTCGATGCGGTAGTCGGATTCAGTCACGGCGGTGTGCGTCCTTGCTTTCGTGGTGGAGACGGTGCTGTTGTGGTGGGGTCGGTGCTCTACACGGCGCCGACGACGATGTCGGGAACGGCCGTGCCTTCCAGTAGTCGGTAGTTCGCGCCGACGATAGCCAGCGTACCGGCGGCAATTGCCTCGCTGATCAACTCGGAGGTGTCGAGGAGTTCGGCGACGGTGTCGCGCAGGTGTTCTCGCCCCACCTCCGTCGAATCGGGTGTGACGGCGGGGCTTCCATTGCGGGCGGTGACTCTCTTGACGGCGGGAATGATCTTCTCGATCAGCTGGTGGATATGCGGGGGCAGGGACACGGCATCCGGCGCCTGGGAGTCGATCGCGGCCCTCACTGCGCCGCATTCGTCGTGCCCGAGCACCACGATGAGGGGAACATGCAGCACGGCGACGGCGTATTCGAGAGAGCCGATCACCGAATCAGAGATGACCTGGCCGGCGTTTCGCACCACGAACAGGTCGCCGAGACCGTTGTCGAAGATGATCTCGGCTGCGAGCCGCGAGTCGGCGCAGCCGAAGAGAGCGGCGTGGGGTGTCTGCGCACCGACCAGCTGCTCGCGCCGTTCGACATCCTGCCGCGGATGACTCGGCTCGCCCTCGACGAATCGCCTGTTGCCCCGATTCATCTCGGCCCAGGCTTGCGCCGGGGTGCGACCGCCGGCCGGGCGACCGCTGGGCTGGTGGGCTGATGGGGTCATCCGGTGCCTTCGCCGAGCTGGGCGGCGACCGCCTTGGCGAGGGTGGTGAATTCCCTGGTCGGCGCGGTGCCGTGCAGGACGATGCTGCTGGATCCGATTACCGTGCTCAGCGAGTAGGCGTAATTGCCCGGGCCCTGGTCGGTGCGTCGATCGTAGACGGTCCAGTCGCGACCGCCGATGGATGTCGAGCCGGTGGATCGGGTGTTTGCGAGTTCGTTCGCGACCCAGGTGGGATTGGCGTCGATGCCCTGCACCAGGCCGATGTACTGGTCGGACGGGGTGATGAATCCGACCCTCCAGGCGAGCACCGAATCGGAGCCGGTCGTGATGCCGTCACCGTTCGCGCTCCAGCCGACGGGGAGGGGTGGCGCGGCGAGCACGTGCCCGGCCTGGGCCTCGGACGCCGTGGCGTCTGCGCGGTAGTCCACTGCTTCTCGCGGAGCGCCATCTGGCCGCACCACGACGAGCACAAGCACGAGCACCACGGCGAGGGAAGCAAGGAGGGCGAAAACGAGGTTGCGCAGGGTCTGGTTTGCGCGGTGTTTGCGCGAGTTCTCCGCTTTGCGGGCGGCGGTCTCCTCCGCCGTCTCCGGTCGACCGAGCTCCGCGACAATGCGGGGTTGGCGATTCTTTTCGGCGGCCATAATTTCAGATCTGTACGGAGTCAGGCGCCGACAACGCCCGCGGAGGGCTGAGAAGCCGGGGCCGAGCGAGCGGCATCGAGACGGGCCTTCGCGCCGATGAGCCACTCTTCGCAGCGGCGGGCCAGGGCTTCGCCGCGCTCCCACAGGGCAAGCGACTGCTCGAGGGTGGACGAGCCCTGTTCGAGTTCGTTCACCACCCGGATCAGCTCGTCACGGGCCTGTTCATACGACAGCTCGGCGACGCCAGCGGTGGAAGTGCTGCCGGTGGAAGCGACGCCAGGCAAAGCAGGAGACGCGGAGGGGGTGGATGCCACGGGACGATTCTACCCGGCCGTGCCTCGCGCATCCGGCGGGGGCGTGACCGTCGCCGAAGCCGAGCCGTCAGCGAGGGTGAGGAGGAGGGGAGTACCGGGAACGGCATCCGCCGAACTCCTCAGCACGGCACCGCCGGGCAACTGGGCGATCGCGTAGCCGCGATCGAGGGTGCGCTGGGGGGAAAGCGCGCGCAACTGGGACCGCAGATCGAGCACGCCCGTGTGCGACCGCTCGAGCAGGCGCTCGATGAGTTCGGCGTTTCGGCCGATATATCGGCCGAGTTCCTCGGCGCGGGAGTCGACGATCCAGGCGGATCCAGTCAGCACCGGGCGGGACCGCAACTGTTCGAGCCGATCGATCTCCGTGCGTACCTGCCCGGTCATGCGGTTGCCGATGCGGGCACGGGCCTGCTGCACGCGGGCGAGCTCGTCCGCGACATCCGGCACAACGCGCTTTGCCGCATCGGTGGGGGTGGATGCCCGGAGATCGGCCACCTCGTCGAGCAGGGGGCGGTCAGCCTCGTGCCCGATCGCGCTCACGATCGGCGTCACGCAGGCGGCGGCGGTGCGCACCAGCGTCTCATCGCTGAAGACGAGGAGATTCTGGAAGTCGCCCCCGCCCCGTGCCACGATGATCACGTCGACGTCGGGGTCCGCATCCAGTTTCTGTAGTGCCGCGGTCACCTCGCCCGGGGCGCGTTCGCCCTGCACGGCGGCGTGTACCACTCGGAACTCGACGGCGGGCCAGCGCAACTGGGCGTTGCGCAACACGTCTTTCTCGGCATCCGAATCCTTGCCGGTGATGAGGCCGATGCAGCCGGGAAGGAAGGGCAGGGGCCTCTTGCGATCCAGGTCGAAGAGTCCCTCGGCGCGCAGGGTCTGGCGGAGTCGCTCGAGTCGCTCGAGCAGGTCGCCGAGGCCGACATGGCGCATCTCCAAGACCTGCATGGTGAGCGATCCGCCCTTGACCCAGTAATTCGGCTTGACGAGGGTGACCACCCGGTCTCCCTGCTTGAGATCGTTCGGTAACTTCGCCTTCACCGACGACCAGACGGTGAAACCAACGGTCACATCGGCATCCAGGTCTGTGAGCTTTCCGTAGACATTGCCGCCGGAAAGCCCCCACTGGGCGATTTCACCCTCGACCCAGACCGCACCGAGCCGGTCGATCCAGCCCTTGATCTTCGCGGAGAGCAGCGCGACGGGCCAGGGTGCATCCACCGTCGAGGGTCCGGGATCGATCGTCACGAGCAGCCCTCCCAGTCCCTCGCCAGCGCACCCCACGTAGAATCTGGGGGGTGAGCACCATTACCAACGGCGAGGCCGTCAGCCTGAATGTGCCGCGGGTTCCCGCGGTACGCAACAGGTTACGGGACAACCCCGTCACGGGAGGCAAGCGAGTACTGCTCGCGGCCCCGCGCGGCTACTGTGCAGGAGTGGATCGGGCGGTCATCGCAGTGGAGAAGGCTCTCGAGCACTACGGAGCACCGGTCTATGTGCGCAAACAGATCGTGCACAACATCCATGTGGTCTCGACCCTGGAGAGGAAGGGTGCCATCTTCGTCGACGAGGTCGACGAAGTGCCAGAGGGCGCACACATCGTATTCTCCGCGCACGGCGTGTCGCCGGCGGTCGTCGCGGCCGCAGCCGAGCGCAAGCTCGAAGCCATCGACGCCACCTGCCCGCTGGTGACCAAGGTGCATCGCGAGGCCGTGCGTTTCGCCCGCGACAACTTCCAGATCCTGCTGATCGGCCATGCCGGCCACGAGGAAGTCGAGGGCACCATGGGCCATGCGCCCGAGCGCACGACCCTCGTGAACAGTCCCGCGGATGTCGCGACCCTCGAGGTGGCGGACCCCGACAACCTGGTCTGGCTCTCGCAGACCACCCTGAGCGTCGACGAGACGATGGAGACGGTTCGCCTGCTGCGCGAGCGCTTCCCCAACCTGCACAATCCGCCGAGCGACGACATCTGCTATGCCACCCAGAACCGCCAGGTCGCCATCAAGAAGGTCGCCGAATCGGCGGAACTCGTGATCGTGGTGGGCTCCGCCAACAGCTCCAACACCGTTCGACTGGTGGATGTCGCCCTCGAGAACGGCGCGAAGGCCGCCTACCGCATCGACTACGCGAGCGAGATCCAGCAGGACTGGCTCGACGGCATCGGTACAGTCGGCGTCACCTCCGGGGCATCCGTACCGGAAGTGCTCGTGCAAGAGGTGCTGGACGACCTCGCCGACGCCGGCTACACCGACGTGAGCCAGATCGTCACCGCGGAAGAGGACCTGATGTTCTCCCTGCCGAAGGAGTTGCGCAAGGACGCGAACGGCCGGGACGACGATCGGGGGCTCGGGGGTCGTATCCGCCAGCTCGATTGGCAGCAGAAGTGACCGACCAGCCCGAGCGCCCGAAATCCGGTGAGCGTCGCCCAAAGCCACAGTACGGCGAATACGCCACTCCGCAGGAGCAAGCGAAGATCATCGCCGATTCCCTTCCTCCGGTGTCTCCGCTGCTAGTGCCCCCTGTGCCGGTGTCCCCCGAGCTCAGACCTCCGGCGGTCGCCGGCACACCGCAGGCCCCGGATGCCTCGACCCGAGCGGGCGCACAGCGGGCGCCCGGCGCTCCCGGACGTCGTCCCCGCCGCTGGGACATCATCCTCACTGCCGCGCTGATCGGCTACGCCACCATCAATGTGATCGCCCAACTGCTCGCGAAAGACACCCTTGCAACGATCGCAACGCAGTTCTTCACCGCCCAGGGCATCGGCGACTACACCCCGACCGCCCTCACCACGAGTCTCGGCAACACCCTCAACGTCATCACGCTCGCGCTTTTCGTGGGCACGGTACTGGTGACGACGTGGATGCTGCGACGCGGTCGCGTCGCCTTCTGGGTACCGATCGCTGGAGGGGTGGTCGCGACAATCGTGGCACTCGTCTTCGTCGTGATCCTGCTGCAGTCGGACCCGGCGTTCACCGCTTTCCTGGACCGCACGCGGCCGTAGGGCGCTGCGCGGTCCGCTCAGCTGCTCGAGTGGCCGGCCGATCCGAGCTGCTTCGTCGCCTCGACGACACGAGCGGCGAGGGCCGACTCGGCGAGCTTGCCCCAGGAGCGCGGGTCGTAGACCTTCTTGTTCCCGACCTCGCCGTCGACCTTGAGGAAACCGTCGTAGTTCTTCAGCACGGTGTCGGCGACCGAGCGGCTGTAGGCGTACTGGGTGTCGGTGTCGATGTTCATCTTCACGACTCCGTTCGCCACGGCGAGGGCGATCTCTTCGTCGCTCGAACCCGATCCGCCGTGGAAGACGAGGTCGAGGGGCTTTGCTCCGGTGCCGTACCGTGCCTGAATACCGGCCTGGATCTCGCCGAGCAGCTCGGGGCGAAGTTTCACGTTACCGGGCTTATAGACGCCGTGCACGTTGCCGAAGGTGAGAGCCGCGATGTAGCGGCCCTGCTCACCAAGGCCGAGAGCCTCGACCGTCGCGATCGCATCATCCAGAGTCGTGTAGAGGTGTTCGTTGATGTCATGGCTGACGCCGTCCTCCTCGCCGCCGACCACGCCGATCTCCACCTCGAAGATCGAGGAGATCGCTTTCATCCGAGGCAGGATCTGCGAGGCCACACGGAGGTTCTCCTCGAGCGGCACGGCCGAGCCGTCCCACATGTGGGACTGGAAGATCGGGTGGCGACCGGCGGCGACCTCGGACTCGGACGCTGCGATGAGCGGAAGGAGGAAGTCATCGAGAGCATTGGTCGGGCAATGATCGGTGTGGAGAGCGACGGTGATGGGATAGTTCTTCGCCACCTCGGTGACGAAGGCGGCGAACGCGAGGGCGCCGGATGCGCGGGCCTTGACGCTGTGACCGGCAAAGAAGTCCGCACCGCCCGTCGTGACCTGGATGATGCCGTCGGAGCCGGCCTCGGTGAGCCCCTGGAGGATGCCATTGATCGTGGACGATGACGAGGCGTTGATAGCCGGATAGGCGAAGCCAGTGGCTTTCGCCCTGTCGAGCATGTCGGCGTACTGTGCGGGGGTCGCGATGGGCATGGAAATCTCCTTCGAGCGCGCGGTGCAGGTGGATCCGGTGTGACCCCGAGTCTATTGAACTAAAGAACCCGTGATCTTTCGAGAAATCCCCACCCCGCGGTCCAGCGCCGCTCGGTACCCTTAGCGGGTGAATACTGCCACCGGATCGACCTTCCAACATCCCGACCGCAACCTAGGAATGGAACTGGTGCGCGCGACCGAGGCCGCCGCGATCCGCGCCGTGCCCTTCATCGGGCGCGGCGACAAGAATGCCGCCGACGGGGCCGCCGTGGATGCCATGCGCAAGTTCCTCGGCACCGTCGACTTCGACGGTCTGGTGGTGATCGGCGAAGGCGAGAAGGATCACGCTCCGATGCTCTACAACGGCGAGAACGTGGGCACGGGACGGGGGCAGGCCTGCGACATCGCGGTCGACCCGATCGACGGCACCTCGCTCACCGCAGCCGGCCGGCAGAATGCCCTGTCAATGATCGCCGTGGCGGACCGCGGAAGTATGTACGACCCCTCCGCCGTCTTCTATATGGACAAGATCGTCACCGGTCACGAGGGGCACGGAGTCGTCGACCTCCGCAAGCCGATTGGCGAGAATATCCGCGCCCTCGCGAAGGCGATGCACAAGGACGTCGCGGATCTCGTCGTGGCGGTGCTCGACCGTCCGCGCCACGCGCAACTCATCGAGGACATCCGCGAGGCGGGAGCCGGGACGCGCCTGCTGCTCGATGGGGACGTGGCCGGCGGCATCAATGCCGCGCGCTACGACGCCCGCATTGACATGTGCGTCGGCCGCGGTGGCACTCCGGAGGGGATCATCACCGCATGTGCACTCAAGGGACTCGGCGGATTCATCCAGGCCAAACTCGCGCCGCAGGACGACGACGAGCGCCAGAAGGCAATCGATGCCGGGCACGATCTCGAGCGCATCCTCGAGATCGATGACCTCGTTACCAGCGACAACACCTATTTCGTCGCCACCGGTGTCACCGACGGCCAGCTCGTCGGTGGGGTGCGCAAGAAGGGTCCGATCATCCGCACCGAGAGCATCGTGCTGCGTGGCCGCTCGGGCACTATCCGGCGGGTTGTGGCCGATCATCTCGCGGAGAAATGGCTCTAGCCGGTCAGTCGGATGAACTCGGCTTCGCCTCGACAGCACTCACGATCTCGAGCTCCGCGATGAGTTCGAAAGCGCTGAGATCGCGGGGGAGCTCCTCAATCTCGGCGTGCGTTCCGAGCACCTTCGACTCATCGAGCATGGTGAGCTTTCGAGCGGACGGCAGCACCTGGCGTTCGAGTGAACCAACGAATCCGTTGTAGTTCTTCACCGTGCTCTCGATCGAACGTCCGAGCTTCTCGATGTGGCCGGCGAGGGTGGCGAGACGCCCGTAGAGTTCGCGGCTGGTCTCGAAGAGCATCTTCGCCTCCTGCGTCACCACATCCTGC
>JBBRDX010000108.1:0-10217 GCA_038203515.1 Actinomycetales bacterium
CGTCAGCGGTAGTGAAGGTCTCACTGCGCTTGGTGGGGATTGCGGTGTTGCGCTCGATGAGCTTGGTCATGATGCCACCCTTGGTCTCGATACCGAGGCTGAGGGGGGTGACGTCGATGAGCAGCACGTCCTTGCGCTCACCCTTCAGTACGCCGGCCTGGAGGGCGGCGCCGACGGCGACCACCTCATCCGGGTTGACGCCCTTGTTCGGGTCCTTGCCACCGGTGAGCTTCTTGACGAGCTCGACGACGGCGGGCATGCGGGTCGATCCACCGACGAGCACCACGTGGGCGACATCCGCGACCTTGATTCCGGCCTCCTTGATGACGTCGGTGAAGGGCTTGCGGGTGCGCTCGAGCAGGTCGGCGGTGAGCTCTTCGAACTTGGCGCGCGTGAGCGTCTCGTCGAGGTTGGCCGGACCGTTCTCGGTGAGGGAGAGGTAGGGCAGCTGGATGCTCGTGCTCATGGAGCTCGAGAGCTCCTTCTTCGCCTGCTCCGAGGCCTCCTTGAGGCGCTGCTTCGCGATCTTGTCGCCGGAAACGTCGACACCGGTCGAGTCCTTGAAGCGCTTGATCAGGTAATCGACGACGCGCTGGTCCCAGTCATCTCCGCCAAGGCGGTTGTCGCCGGACGTGGAGCGCACCTGGATGGTGGAGAAGTCGTCATCCTTGCCCACTTCGAGCAGCGAGACGTCGAAGGTTCCGCCACCGAGGTCAAAGACCAGGATGAGTTCGTCTTCCTTTCCCTTGTCGAGGCCGTAGGCGAGAGCGGCCGCGGTGGGCTCGTTGATGATGCGCAGCACATTGAGTCCCGCGATCTCACCGGCCTCTTTGGTGGCCTGACGTTCGGCGTCGTTGAAGTAGGCGGGCACGGTGACGACGGCGTCAGTCACGGCCTCTCCGAGGTACTGCTCGGCGTCGCGCTTCAGCTTGGCGAGGATGCGAGCCGATATCTCTTGCGGGGTGTACTTTTTGCCGTCGATGTCAACGGTCCAGTCGGTGCCCATGTGGCGTTTGACCGACGAAATGGTGCGGTCGACGTTGGTGACGTTCTGGCGCTTCGCGGTCTCACCGACGAGCACCTCGCCATCCTTGGTGAAGGCGACGACGGACGGCGTCGTGCGGAATCCTTCGGCGTTGGTGATGACGGTGGGTTCTCCACCCTCGAGAACCGAGACGACGGAGTTCGTGGTTCCGAGGTCGATACCTACTGCTCGAGCCATGTGCTCTTTCTCCTTGCTTGTGCGGTGTTGCGCGGGGTCTGTTTTTTAAGATCCAGGGTGAGACTTGAGCCCCACATACTCAAGTTTGAAACCTGTGGATAACTTTGTCAAGTCGAATCCCCAAAACTTGAGTCAGCCTGGCTCAACTGTCAGTTTCGCGACCGTCAAGGGCCTGCACGGACAGTTGCCGATCGGACGGATGAGCCGGAGATGCGCCAACCAAATGGCGCGCGCACCGGTAGCTGATGTGCCTGGTGTCGGGAAGTCCACACTGCTTGCGGAGCCTGCCCGACGAGGTCACGAGACGTTCGATACCGATTACGGTGGCTGGGAGAGTCCGTTCGAGTTCTGCCGCACCTGTCATCTGAGAGTCCCGTGTCCTGAGGGTCACGCGTCGACGAGAGGCCGCACCTCACTCGCGATGAACTCGACAAACCGCACGGGATCCGGATCGTCAGAAGTCGGCTGCAACACAACCGTATCGGCGCCGGCATCCGCCCATCGCTTCACGGCGGCAGCGATTGCGGGGGCGTCCCCAGCGACTCCGACATCGTCTGAGGGGTCGAAATTCCAGCGTCGACACTCCGCCTCCCATCGGGCGAGCGCTCCCGGACCGGTCGCGGCCAGCACGTAAACGGTCACCCGGTGGGCATCCGTTCGGCCAGCGCGTGCGCGTCCTTCGTCGATCAGGGCGCGAGCGTGACGCACACCGTCAGGGGTAGTTCCTCCCGTGAGAATCGTGCCGTCTGCCAGCTCTCCCGACAGGGCGAGGCCCTTCGGCCCACCGGTTCCCACCAAAATCGGAACTGTCTCGCTCGGCGGCCAGTCGAGTCGGACCCGATCGAGCTTCACGAATTTTCCCTCGACGCTGACATCCTCCCCTCGCAACAGGGAACGCAGGGCGGGCACGTATTCGCGCATCAGGGTGAGCGGCGAGGAGACTCCAGCGCCCACCTGCGCCATCCAATCTGCGACTCCACTGCCCACGCCGGCGTGAAATCGACCAGGGAACAATCGCTGAACGGTCGCGATCTCCATAGCCGTCACTGCGACATTCCGCAGGGGAATGGGCAGCAGGCCAATCCCGACCCGCAGTCGTTCCGTCCATGCCAGTGCCGCGGTCGTTGCGGTCAACCCGCCCTCGAGGAAACAGTCTTCCCACAGCCACAACTCCTCGAGTCCGGCGCGATCCGCCGCGACAGCGACGTCCCGCAGGCGTTCTGGCGGAAGCTGCGGGAGGAACACGGCGCCGAGCACAGTCATCGTCCAACGGTTACACGCTCGACCGATGCGCGCAAGTAACGGGTCGGCGTGGGAGGACATCATCGTCGACGGAGCAATAGACGACCAACCGCGATGGCCGTCTCTCGAGCTGCACGTCGGAACCTGTGCACTGGCGATCGGGATTGGACTGCCGCACAGGGCTACTTCGCACGGAGCCTCATGGACATTTTCGACCGACGCTGCCCTCGAATTACACTCTCTTTGTAAGCACGTCTTGGAATGTGCAGCCAGGGCGGTCGAAACCGTGCTGGCGCAGACCTTTGAGGGAGAAAACCATGCCTGCAGTGACCGATACCTTCACCCTGTCGAACGGCGTCGAAATCCCCCGCATCGGCTTCGGTACCTGGCAGATCCCCGACGGCCCGGCGGCCTACGACGCAGTCGCCGCCGCCATCGATGCCGGATACCGCCATATCGATACCGCGCGGGCCTATGGCAACGAGCCGAGCGTCGGCCGGGCGATTCGCGACAGCGGGATCCCACGCGACCAGATCTTTGTGACCACCAAACTGCCGGCCGAGGTAAAGAGCCGCCACGAGGCGGAGGTCAGCTTTGAGACGACGATTTCGGCCCTGGGCCTCGACTACGTCGATCTTTATCTGATTCACGCCCCCTGGCCCTGGTCAGAGATGGGGAAGGACTGCCGAGACGGGAATATCGAGGTGTGGCGGACTTTTGAGAAGATTCTTGCCGACGGCCGCTCGCGCTCCATCGGCGTCTCGAACTTCGACCCCGCTGACCTCGAGTCGCTGATCGCTGCGACCGACGTGACACCCCACGCAAACCAAATCCGCTACTTCGTCGGGTACACGCAAAAAGAAACTGTCGACTACTGCCGTGAGCGAGACATCTTGGTCGAAGGCTATTCGCCCCTCGCCACAGGGGCGATCCTCGACAATGACAACGTGCAGGGGATCGCCGCGAAGTACGGGAAATCGACAGCCCAGATTTGCATTCGCTACCTGCTGGAGAAAAACATCCTTCCGCTACCGAAGACGACGACGCCCGGCCGCATGAGCGAGAACGCCGACGTGGACTTCACGATCTCGTCCGATGACCTCAAGGCCCTCGACGCGTTGATCGACACCGCGCCATAATGTCTGTCGATCAACGTCACGCCGACGGCCGATCGAACTCGTCGACCATGCCGACACGAACCGGTGCTTGACACGACTGCTCGCAGACCTGCCGGTCGCGTGATGAGTGCAGGTCGAGCACAGAGGTTCGTGTCGGTCGTTTCAGCAGAGAGCGCTGGAACGGCTTACCCAGAGGTTGCGACCCCTCGCTCTCGTAGAGCCGCACGGCATGATGGTTCTCGGCCAAGACCTGCAATACGGCACGCTCATATCCACGCCGTGCGAGTTCAGCCGCACTGACCGACAGGAGCTATCGACGCACCCTCCCATGCAGTGCACGCCTCGACCCACACTGGGCAGTGTGCGGAGGACCCGTCAGCCGGATTCACCACCCTTTTCCACATTGCCTCCTTCGTGCAAGCGGCCGCTGCAGGAACTAATTACTCACACCAATTTTTCAGACTGCGAGAGTCCTATACGTCACAGGACGGGAGTTCCTCGCCCAACTAATCGATCGGAGTACCTCATGCACACCCGACGCACACTTGTCGCTACCACCGGTATCGCCGTGCTTATCCTCACCTCGCTCGCCATGACGCCGGCGGTGGCGCACGAAAAGTCGCTCAACAAGGGGCAGGACAAGACCGTGACACTGACGGCTCAACTGAGGCCGCTCAACGGGTCCGGGGCCACAGGCAACGCCACAGCCGTGGTGAGAAACCAGAAGATCCTGCACGTCGAAACCCATGCAAAAGGGCTTACGCCCGATGCGCCGCACGCCCAGCACATCCACTTCGGAGAGCAGGCACGCCATGAATGCCCGACCCTCGCAACGGACGACAAGAACCTCGACGGCCGCCTCAACACGGTCGAGGGAATCCCGGCGTACGGTCCAATAGCGGTCTCGCTCACCACTACCGGGGACACCAGTCCCGCAAGCAGCCTCGCCGTCTCGCGTTTCCCGCTGGCGATCGGTGGCGTCTTGAATTACAGCCGCGACAACATCGACTTCACTGATGTCGCCGGCACCGGCTATTCCGGCGGCACGGGCACGGCCAAGCAGATCGCCGACGCGGTCCGAGCCGGCGAGGGTGTCGTGGTGATCCACGGGATCGACTACAACAACGATGGCAAGTACAGCTTCAGTCAGCCCCAGGGCGCGAGCGAGCTTGACCCCAGCCTGCCGGCTGAGGCGACCGACCCCGTCTCGTGCGGCGTGCTCAAATAGTCTGACGCGCGGGTAGACGCCCAAAGCGACGCCTCCCTTCACAGCACACCTCCTGCGGGGGCGATCGACGGATAGCGTTGACCGCCCCCGCAGGCATGTTCGGCGGGCGGCTAAAGGACCCCAGGTCGCGACCCTTCAGCGGGATACCTCACCTCTCTGAGAGCGGGTCTCACATCCCACGACGGTGGAATAGACCACCAGCCGAGCTTGGGCCTGTGCGCGGTTTCGGCGACTCCCAGAACATCATGACCCGGAAATCGCGGCTCCGACGTTCTTAGAGCACCATGCAATCAGGGGCTCAACTGCCGTCCACGTTGCTCGGATCGTGTCCGGTGCCGCCCCCGGGCGAAGCCGTTTCACGGCCGCATAGTGCTTCAGCCGGAGCAGCTCGATTGCGGGGTGGTCCCGCTCGAAGCCACGCGGGGCAGTTTTCAACGACGGCCCCGCCACAACAAAACCGCCCCGCGTGAGCTCGCCCAGAATGTCGCCGAGATGCTTCGCGACCACCGGTCGGCCCTCAATAGCGTGACGGGCCCTACCCAGTTGCTCACGGCTGGGATCGTAAAGTCCTCCACCGACCTCGAGTCCGGTGGCGCCCAGGCTCAGGTACACCCCGCCCACGTCGCCCGCCCACATGCTCGCCGTGATCTTGTAGGGCGACTTGTCCGCACTGAACCGAACATCCCGATTGGGTCGCATCACCCGACCAGGACCGTATGTGTCCTGCACCTCGCCCAGCAAATCCTCGAGAGGTTGCCGGATGCACGCGATGTACTCGTCACGATGCGCCTCGAAAAAAGTCTTCGTGTTGTCTTCCGCCAAGTCGGACAGAAAACCGCTGGCCCGTGCGCCAAACCCTGTGAACGTCATAAACAGCATCTTCCTCCCTGCCGAGTGAACGAGCCAGAGAAAGGGAACGGATGCCGAAGAGCACACGTGAGGCGAACGGTCTCATCGGCGCCCAGAGCCCGGTCACCGGGCTGATGCGCAGCCGGCGATGTACACCGTTCCTCGTTAGGAGGAATTCGAGTAGCCCGTGGAGCAGAAATCCACTACTCCGCGGCGTCGGTGTCAGCCGGAATGTAGAGGCTCGACGTCCAGGCCAGCGTGAAGATCGGCCGGTCGCGGGAGTAGTGGCCGAAACTGGCATCCCGGCCGGGTGTCTGGCGGCGCCCAGAAGAAGGCGTGACCGCCGTGGGCTCAGGACGCCAGCCACTCGCGCACGTGGCGCGTCATGAATGCCAGGTCGTCGGGGATGCCGGCGGGGCTTCCGGCACGGTGGCCCCAGATGCTCGGGATGACAGCGAGCTTGCCGTGACGCAGGTGCTCCAGTTCGGCCTCGTTGTCAGCGACGCGGAAATAGAGGTCGGTCTCGCTCGGCATGAGGAGGACGCGGGCCTGGATCCCGGCGAGGGCCGCGGCGAGGTCGCCCTCGTACTCCGCACCCCGGCTGATGTCGGCCTCCTGCCAGGTGACCGCCCCGGCGTAGAGGTTCGCCGCGTGATTTTCGCCGAATGCCTGCTCCCAATCGGTGCGGAGGAATGTCTCGAGGTCGGGCGCGCCGAGAGCCGTCTCGAACAGTCGCTCACGGTAGAAGTCCTGGCTGAGGCCCCAGCCGGCGTAGACGTGCCCGAATGCCTTGAGCGCCGCGGCTGGCTCCGCGCTGAAGCGTCCACCGCCCAGGTGCTCCGGCGCCGCCTCGAGGATGCGGAGCAGCCCCGAGAGGAAGACACGATTATGGATCGACGTCCGGCTGCTCCCGCAGACCACGATCGCGCGCTCAACGAACTCCGGGAACAGCGCCGCCCAGTGATAGGCCTGGCCCGCGCCCATCGAGAAGCCGTAGGAGGCCGCGACTCGCGTCACGCCGAAGAACTCCGTCAGGAGGCGGTACTGGGCCCGGACGTTGTCGGCCATCGTGACCGCGGCCGGGTAGTCATCGGTGTTCGACGGGCTCGACGAGAACCCGTTCGAGAACATATCGGGCACGATGATGAACCACTCGGTCGGGTCGAGGACACCGTCGGGACCGATCAGCCAGGCCAGGTCGTCGTGCGTCGCGGTGTAGCTGCACGGGTACACGATCGCGTTGTCGCGCGCATCATTCAGCGTTCCGTGCGCCTGCCACACCAGTTGCGCATCCCGAATTGTTCCGCCAAGTTCGACGTCGAGGTCACCGAGCGAGAAGACGCCGTCGGTGACGGGCCAGGCGGCGGTCACAGCAGGATCCGTTCGGGGAGCACCGCGGGGGCAGTCGCTTTGTCGATGTCATGGAGAACGCTCATTCACGTAACCCTACTGTCCAGCTCGTCACCCATCGCGATGGTGAGGTCGGCATGGAAGTCGAACCCTCAGCGAGCGCTTCGGAGCAGGCCTACTTCACAAGCGGACGGCGCCTCTATTTTGGGCGGCGTGTTCCGCCTGGAGGATGGCGTATCCGTCGAGAGTGATCCATTCGTCTTTGAAGAATTCGACGTCGATCTGGCTGGACTCCTTCCTCATGCCGACGCCGCGAAGGAGTCGGGCGACGGGGCTGTTGCGGGCGTCGCAGTTGGCGGTGACCCGGTGAGCGTTTGCGGTGGTGAAGAGGTGATCAAGCATTCGTTTGAGTACTTCGGTGGCCATACCCCGGTGCTGGCTGGCGGGCGCGAGGGTTATTCCGATTTCGAAGGTGTCGGGTACGTCGGTCAGGGCGTGGACGGCTACGTCGCCCTGCAGTTTCCCGGAGCCTCGATCGTGAATGGCGAGTTGGAGCCACCCTCCACGATCAGGAAGGTCTGCAGACGGCTGGGACGCGATCAGCTGCGCTGCTTCCGCGTCGCTGTAGGTAGGCTCCCATCCTTGCCAGCGAGCTACATCAGGATCCTGTCGGTAGGCAACGAATCCGGCCGCATCATCGGCGCTGAGCGGGGCGATGGACAGTCTGGACGTCGTCAGCGGGTAGGTCATCGAATGAAATGTACTAGTCATCGGCAGGTTCGCAGAATCGTCGGCCGGGCTCGCGGGTGGCACGCCCGTAAGCGAGACCGAGGATCACGGCCGAGCATTTCGAGCAGTTCAGCGAGGGCCGACGCCTCGCAATCGGCTATTTCAGAAGGCCGTTCTTCGTGAGCCAGTCCTTCGCCGCCGTTGCGGCCTGGGCCTTCTCCGATCCTTCGACGCGGTCCCGCAGCGCGATCAGATCCTTGGTGCTGAGAGCGGCCGAAACCCGGTCAAGCACCTTAGCGAGTTTCGCACTGTAGATCTTCGAGTTGAGCAACGGCAGCACGTTCTGCGCAGCGATCAGGTTCTCCGGATCTTTCAATACCAGGAGCTTCTTCGCGACGAGATCGGGAGAGGTCGTGTAGATATCGGCCACCTGCACCGCGTTGTCGACGAGAGCCTTCACCGTGTCTGGTCCGCCGAAGTCCTCGATCGGTACGAACGTCACATCCTTGATCTTGTACACCGACTTCAAGCCGGGAATGCCGTACCCGAGCTCGCCGAACTGTGGATTGGATCCAAGACTGAATGGTTCAATCTTCGTGAGGTCACCGATGGAAACAAGCCCCTCTTTTTTTGCAAGGTCCTGGGTGACGACGTAGGCATCCTTGTCCTCGGCCGGGGATGAGGTGAGCACGCGGAATCCCTTCGGCACCTTGGTCGCAAGCGCGGCGTTGACCTCGGATGTGGTGCGGGCGGTGTTCTTCGTGTCATAGAAGAACAGCAGGTTGCCGTTGTACTCCGGCATGAGGTTGATCGACCCGTCCTTCAGCGCAGGAATCGTAGTTTGGCGCGGTCCGAGATTGAACTTCGTTTCGACCGAGTAACCCGCGTTCTCGAGGGCGAGAGCGTAGATGTTGCCGAGGATCTCGCTTTCGGGAAAGGCGAATGAGCCGACGACGATCTTCGACCCTTTCGCGGAGTCGGTCGATGAAGTACCGGTCGGGTCGGAGGTGGCGCACCCTGCCAGTGCAACGAGCGCTCCTGCTGCGATGACCGCGGTGGCGATCCGTGCTCTTCGGTTTGCTGCGAGCATTAGTTCTTCCCTTCGTCGGCGGGAGTTTCCGCCACCGTGACCGGTCCGAGTGACCGCCCGCGGACGTGTATTTTCTGCGCTCGCGTAACGGAGGAGCCACGTTTCCTGGTCAAGCGCTGGGCGAGCGCGAAGACCCCATCGACCACGAGCGCGAGGACCGTGACGAGAATGGCGCCGCCGAGGATGCGATTGTTGTCGTTGAGTCCGATGCCGCTCGAGATGATCGATCCGAGACCGCCGAGCGAGATGTACGAGGCGATCACGGCGGTCGCGATCACCTGCAGCGCGGACGCACGTAGACCACCGATGATCAGCGGGAGCGAGAGCGGTATCTCGATCTGTGTGAGCACCTGCAACTCGGTCATACCGCTGGCGCGTCCGGCATCCACCGTCTGGCTGTCGACCGATTCGACGCCAGCATACGCGCCGGCCAGAATCGATGGAATCGCCAGGATGACCAGTGCGATTATCGAGGCAACGAACGCGGCCCGGGTGAACGGCACTGTCGCCCCGACGATGACGAAGAGGGCCATCAGCAGGCCAAGTGTCGGGAGTGCCCGCATCCCACCGGTGAATCCGATCACCAGCTGGCGGCCACGCCCGGTGTGTCCGATGTAGAAACCGAGCGGAAGCGCGATGCTCGCTGCGATCACCACCGACACGACCGTGTAGAGCAGGTGCTCGCCGATCCGATCCTGGATCGGAAAAGGGTTCTGCGCCCCTGGGGCGTAGTTCGTGGGATCCAACAGCCAGCGGAAGGCGTCGAGAAAGAATTGCACAGGTCAGCCCACCTGCCCGACGGGAAGGACACTCCGGCGCCGGATCCAGCCAACCCGCCGCGTCCAGGGCATGAGCAGCCGGCCGAGAAGAACGAGCATCACGTCGAAGACGAGGGCGATGACGAGGCTCGCCACGATTCCGACGATGATCTCCTCGAGGAAGTCGCGTTGTTTGCCGTTCGTGTACAGGTAGCCGAGGTTCGCTGAACCGATGATCGCACCGACCGAGACGAGCGCAATCGTGCTTGCCGAGACTACGCGAAGGCCCGCGAGCAGTACCGGGCCAGCGAGAGGAAATTCCACCAGCCAGAATCGGGTCCAGGTGGAGTACCCCATGGCCGTGGCGGCCTCGATCGCATCCGCCGGCACGGCCGCCAGGGCGTCTGCCGCGGTGCGAACCATCATCGCAATCGCGTAGAGGGTCAGCGCTACGACGATGTTCCGGTCATCGGTGATCTTCGTCCCGAGCACGTAGGGCAGGATCACGAAGAGTGGAAGGGAGGGGATCGTGTACAGGAGACTTCCCCCGGTGATCACGATCGACCGCAGGGCCAGCCGCCGGTTGGCGATCCAGCCGAGTGGCATAGCGATCGCGAATCCGAGCACAATC
>JBBRDX010000109.1:0-9980 GCA_038203515.1 Actinomycetales bacterium
CCCGGAAAATTCAGCGTTTCACAATGACCAGGACCTCGATGAACCATTCGCGGTTGTTATCGGCTTCTATACCCTTCGCGAACGAGAACGTCTCGTTGGAAAGAAGTGCTGCGCGAGGTATCCAAAAGCTCCTACAGTTGGTTTAAGTACAAAATATTTACTTCTGTACAGTCTGCACGCTAGTGAAACGATGGTCCAGAACTCGGAGGTGACCATGAACGCGCACGTAAAATCCGGCAAAGCTGACGACCCTAGCGTGGTGCGAACTCGTAACGATGTGTTGGCTGAAGCGATCAACATCTTGGTGAACGACGGGTGGGATGCAGTGACCTATGCGCGCGTCGCAGCTCAATCAGGGTATTCACGCGCAACGATTTACGCCCATTGGCCAGAACGTATCGACCTGATGCGTGACGCGTTCACCCGATACGAACAGACACCGCACCCGGAGAAATCGGGCGACCCTGAAGCCGACTTACGCGCAGAGGTCATCAGTTTCTCGAGAGCCATGGTGGAGTTCCGGCTCGAACGTGTTTTGGCGACCCTCGCCGAACGCTCGCAGACGACCCCTGAGGTAATAGGCATTCGTGACTCCTTCGTTGCAACGGGAGAACGCCCAATGCGGGAGACGCTCCTCGCTGTTGCTTCGGGGCCCGCACAAGAAGCTGCCCTTTTGATGTTGTGCGGAATGGTTACGCATTCTGTCCTCCTGCACGGCAAACCCCCGACAACAGAAGTCGTCGACTCCGCACTAGAGATAGTGCTTTCTGGGCTGGGGCAACACTGATGCCGGGCCGTCACGTCTCATCATCAGCGCTGTGGTCCGCCAATTTCACCAGGGTGTAGACGACTGGCTCGACAGGGTGTTCACTAGCGAACACGTGGTACATTTTGTCGCATTGCCTACCCCGCTGGTCACCCACAGAAAAGAATTTTCATGCGCTTTCGCGCGATCGCCGTAGTCGTGCTCCTGTTCGCCTCCTTCATGGACCTACTCGACACAACAATCGTCAACGTCGCCCTCCCGTCGATCGAGAAGGACCTGAACGCCACCGCGGCTCAGCTCGAGTGGATCGTCTCTGGTTACGTTCTCTCGTTTGCCGTGCTCATCATCACAGGCGGCCGTCTCGGTGACATCTACGGCCGCAAGCGGCTGTTCCTGATCGGCGTCACCGGGTTCACCCTCGCGTCGGCCTCCTGCGCTGCCGCGTCCAGTGGTGACATGCTCGTGGTCTCCCGCTTAGTCCAGGGGACCTTCGGGGCGATCATGATCCCCCAGGTGCTCTCGATCATCCAAGTGCTGTTCGCACCAAAAGAACGCGCGGGGGTTTTCGGTGCACTCGGTGCGATCTCCGGACTTGCCGCCGTCGCCGGACCCCTCATCGGCGGCATCCTCGTCACCCAGAACGCGTTCGAACTCGGCTGGCGCAGCGTATTCATCATCAACGTCCCGGTGGGTATCGCGTTGTTCATCACCGCAGCTCTCTGCATTCCCGAGTCGCGCGCGACCAAACGCGTGCGGCTGGACGTGCTGGGGGTCATCCTGATCTCAGCAGTACTATTCCTGCTCGTCTACGGGCTGATCGAGGGTCGCGCGCTCGGCTGGCCGATCGGCATCTGGATCATGATGAGCGCCAGCCCCGTGCTGCTTGCAGTATTCATCTGGTACCAGAGCCGCCGCGACCGGATGTCTGGCTCCGCCCTGGTGCCGCCCTCGCTGTTCCACAGTCGCGGCTACTCGGCCGGGGTACTCACGTCGTTCTCATTCAGTGCATCCATCGGCGCGTTCTTTCTCATCCTCGTGCTCTACCTGCAAATCGGGCTCGGCTTCTCCGCAATCGACGCCGGTCTTACCACCCTCCCGTTCAGCCTCGGAGCTCTGCTCGGCAGCGGCATCGCGGTGCCTCTCGGCCCGCGCCTGGGCAAGGGTTTGATTCTGCTGGGCGCTCTCGCCCAGATCGGCGGTTACGTGTGGATTGCACGCATCGTGGATGCCCAAGCCAACACTCTCGTCGGCACCGATCTGATCGAGCCGATGGCGTTGGCCGGTCTCGGTCTCACCCTCCTCGTCGTGCCGCTGACGGACGTCGCACTGGCCCAGACAGCTATCGCCAACGCCGGAGCAGCATCCGGGGTTCTGGGCACGTTCCAGCAGGTTGGTTCCGCGATCGGGATCGCGGTGGTGGGCGTTGTCTTCTTTGGAACTGTCGGCGACGCGTTCTCGCCAGACGGATTGCGTGATGCCTTCCTCGCAGGAATATGGATCCCCATCACAGCCCTCGCGTTGGCTGCGCTCGTGAGCTTCCTGCTCCCGAGCGTGAGCCAGGTGGCCGCGCACAAAGCCGAGAGCGAACTCGCCCTGAACGAGCCCGGGGCCCCGTCAACAGAAGACGCAATCCCCGCCTGACCCAGGCCAGCAGAAGCAGCGTCCAGCTTGGCAACTTCAGAAAATGGCAAGTCGGCAGCACGCGACGCTAGCGGGCCGCGCCCACAGCCCTGGCCGCGGGCACCTCGATGAGACGCCCGGTTGCCACGTCGTAGATGTAGCCGTACACCGGGATTGCGATCGGCACCAATGGATGCGCCTTGATGCGTGTGACGTCCTCGAGCACGCTTGCCGCCTGGTCGGCGATGGTCAGCCAGTCGATGTATTTTGCCTCGGCGGAGCCCGGCCCGGTACCGACCTCGTAGAACCCGGCGTCGCCCAGTGCTGCCGTCTCCAGGCTGTTGGCCAACAGCCTCCGGATGACCTCGTCGGTGAAGAACTCCATCCCACAATTGGTGTGGTGGATCACGAACCACTCCTTCGTGCCCAGAAGCTTGTAGGAGATGACGAGCGAACGGATGGCGTCGTCGGATGCCCGTCCTCCCGCGTTACGGATGACGTGCGCATCACCCTCACTCAGGCCGGCGTACTTGGCCGGGTCGAGGCGGGCATCCATGCAGGTGAGGATCGCGAAGCCTCGAGCCGGAGGTAGGGCGAGTTCGGACTTCTCGCCAAAGTCTGCTGCGTAGACGGTGTTTGCGGAGAGAACTTCGTCGAGCACTGACATGGGGGATTCCTTCGCGGTTGATGCCGGCAAACTTTCTCGCCGGACTGTTTAAATCCTAGGGATCGCTCGCAGCGGGGTTGCAAATGTTGCGCAATGTTCCGAAAGATCACACCGACGGCGATCCCGGGGCGCCGTATGTCAGTGCAATCCGCCTTGGCTTCTTCGACCACGACCACGACCACGACCACGACCGAAATGTCCCGGGCATCCTCGTTGTCAATCGCCTGACGCCGCGCTGGTCCCGCGCGCAAATGCGGCCTGTTGGATGCACGCCCGCACAATTCGTCCGGAGGCCCCTGCCTTCGAACTGCCTGCACTGTGGCCGCCAGGCGATGCATTTCCGAAGGACCAGCCGTCGCCCTCACGCCATATGTTTGTGACGCAGCCGCGAGCGCATGAGCAACCCGAGTGCCCGACAACACCGAAAACGGGTATCCCAGCCACGCTGAGGTTGCCCTGTGGGCGAGGTTGCACTGCGGGCGAGGTTGAACTGCGGGCGGGCCCGCGCACTTGAAAACAGCGCACGGTGCCTTCTACCAGCATTCTTAGTGGCGGAACCGGTGGGATTTGAACCCTTATCTGCGTCCTCTGTTTCAACAGGAGTATCCGTAAATCCCTAAGAACTCAGCGGTTTTCGGTGAATAGAGCGACGGATGATCTGTGATCTTTGCCCACACATGTGGGCAAAGGGTGGGCACGCAATTTCGGTCGGCGGGGCTTGGATCGGGGATGTCTGATCCATCGCGGACGAGGGCTGTGCCTTGCCATTATGTCACGTTTCCGCTAAGCTTTTGTGACATGAAGACTCCGTCTCCCGCGAGTGCAATTCGGGCCATGCCCGTGAAGTCTTTCGTCCATGTTGATCGGCTTCCAGGATCTGCCGCTGCAGCAAGAAAAGCGGCATCGCGTGCGGCCGCAGATGGCGAGCTTGTTGCCATCCGTCGTGGGCTGTACTACCGCGGCAAGCGAACACGCTATGGAATGACCACTCCTCGAGTTGAAGAGATTGCCCGCGCAGTCCTTGGCACTCGTGGCGTAGGCCCAGCCGGCTACTCGGCGGCTCGTAGCTGGGGTGTGACAACCCAGATCCCGCCGGTCTGGCATGTCGCAACTTTGCGTCCCGTGGAGATGATCGAGGGTGTCAAGCAGCACGCGCGTCGCAATCTTGCCCGGGCTGATCTGAATGAGAAGGAGATCGCTCTCCTCGAACTACTTCGTGCGCCTGAGGCGTACATCGAAACGGGCTGGGCAGATTTTGTGACGAAAGTCCGCGAGGCCGTGCGAATAGGTAAGGTGCGCGAGGGCGCACTCCGGAGCGCCGTTAGCAGCGAGCACAATGCCGCAGTGCGAACCAACTTCGAGCGACTCGAGAATACGGCGCTGGTTTGCGCGGTATGACCGACCGGCTTCGGGATAATCCCAACGAGCTCGATGTGCTCGTCGTGCGGGCGTCCGCGGCGCTGGGAATCCCGGCGGCTTACGTCGAAAAGGACTTTTGGGTGACCGAAGTACTCCGCGCGGCAAGTCCGACTCGAAAGATCGCCGCTCCAGACGGCTCGACCACCGAAGTAATGTTCGTCTTCAAAGGTGGCACCAGCCTGAGCCGCGTCTTCGGGATCATCGATCGTTTCTCTGAAGACGTCGATCTACTAGCCGTATTTCCCGACGGCATGACCCTCACCGCGCGCCACTCCATTCTCAAGGGGGTCGATGCAGACGTCACGGCCCACCTGGGTCTCGCCGCAACCGAGGTAGAGGTCGCTAGCTCAACGACCGGAGTGAAGAGGTATACGACCTATACCTACCCCACGGACACAACGGAAGGAGACATCAAAGAGGGTGTCCTGCTCGAACTTGGAAGCCGCGGTGGTGCACAGCCGGCCAGCCAGTACACCTACCGCTCACTTGTAACCGAGTACGCCTTCACTCTCGGTGAGGACGAAAACACCTGGGAGGAATTCACGCCTTTCAACGTCTGGGTCCTGGCACCGGAGCGCACGCTACTGGAGAAGATCGCTGCCGTTCACGATGCGGCTGCGCGGATCGACACGGAGAGACTCCTCAAGCACGGCCGACATTTCTACGACATTTACCAGTTGCTCAAAAACGATCACGTCCATGGCGCTCTCAAAAGGCTCGGCCCAGACGGCATCGCTGCGCTGGTCGAAGACATCAACACCCACAGCGAAGCAGCTGGTTTCAGTTGGAGCCCCCGGCCCGAAGGCGGCTATGCGAACAGTCCCGCTTTTGATCCCGAATACTCAGCAGCAGAATCGATTGCCGCAGGCTACCGTGGCTCCCAGAACCTGATCCACGGAGCGCCAGTCACCCTCGAAGACATCTCAGCTGCCGTCAACGCGAACCGACTGATTCTGTAACTGAGCCGCCAATATCAGCCACCACGAAGGGAAGATATGGGCAAAGTATGGGCGCTTTGCTAGGGAATAGACAACCTGAACAGCATTTTATTGGCGGAACCGGTGGGATTTGAACCCACGGTGGGCTCTCACCCACACAACTTTTCGAGAGTTGCACCTTCGGCCGCTCGGACACGGTTCCGGAGACGATCCTAGTACACGGGCGAGATCGCTCACGGGACACGGCCGTAAAATAGAGTGGTGACCGAATGGGCCTGGATCTCAACCGGAGCGATGGTCGTCGTCGTGGCACTGGTCATAGTCATCGCCCGCTATCTCGCGCTGCGCCACCAGCGCGACGGCGCAGATCGGCTGGCGCGCACCCTGCACCTCAATGCCCGGTGGTGGAAAGAGCAGCGTGCGAAACACGGCGAGTTGCTCTACGTGGCCATCGGGGACTCCGCCGCCCAGGGAGTGGGCGCGAGCCAACCCGGTCGCAGCTATGTCGGACTGATCGCGCAGCACCTCCGACAGCGCACGGGGCGCTCCGTGCGGGTGGTCAATCTGAGCACCTCGGGCGCCCGCCTGCGCGAGGCGATCGCGCTGCAGTTGGCCCCACTCCGACGGCTCTCCCCGGACATCGTGACGGTCGCGATCGGTGCCAATGACATGCCGGGCTTCGATCGGGATCGCTTCACCCGCGAGCTCTCGGAGGTCTACAACTCCCTGCCGGCCGGCTCGATCGTGGCCGAGGTGCCCTCCTTCTATCTCGGCGCCGCCGAACGCAACGTGCGAGTGGCCAACTCGATAGTGCATCGGCTGGCCGCCGAACACGGCTTCGACGTCGCCCCGCTCTACACCGCCACCCGGCGGCAGGGCGCTGCCCTCTACGCGCTCAACCGGGTGGCAGCCGACTTCTTCCACCCCAACGATCGCGGCTACCGGGTGTGGGCATCCGCGTTCCTCCCCCTCATCGATCGGGTGGTCATGTCCACCGCCGACGACCGGCCGAACAGCGGTGACGGCAGCCTCGCTTAGGCTGTCGAGCATGGCAAGAGTCCAGTCGAATTTCCGTTGCACGGAGTGCGGCTGGACCACCCCGAAATGGGCCGGTCGCTGCGCAGAATGCCAGGCCTGGGGCACGATTGTGGATGCCGTGGACTCGCCGTCTCCGCTCGGCCGCGGTCTGCGCGCCGTCACCCTGAGCGAGGATCGCGCCGCCAAATCCATCGTCACCATCAGCGCTGATGAGGTGGCTCACTGGCCGAGCGGCATCGCCGAGTTCGACCGGGTGCTCGGTGGGGGGATCGTGCCTGGCGCCACCATCCTGCTGAGCGGCGAGCCGGGGGTCGGCAAGTCGACGCTGCTGCTCGAGGTGGCCTCGAAGGCCGCCGCCAACGGCATGCGCGTGCTCTACCTGACCGCCGAGGAGTCCGTGAGCCAGGTTCGGCTGCGGGCGCAACGCACCGGCGCACTGCAGCCGCTGCTCTTCCTCGCCGCAGAGGTGGACCTTGCCACGGTGCTCGGCCAGATCGACCAGGTGAGGCCCGACCTGCTCATCGTCGATTCGGTGCAGACGGTGTCGTCATCGCTCGTTGACGGGTTGGCCGGCGGTCCGTCGCAGGTGCGGGAGGTGGCATCCACCCTCATCCGTGTGTCGAAAGACCGCAACCTTCCCGTGCTGCTCGTCGGGCACGTGACCAAGGACGGCTCGATCGCCGGCCCCCGCCTGCTCGAGCACCTGGTGGATGTCGTATGCCAGTTCGAGGGCGACCGACAGACCTCGCTGCGCTTCATCCGCGCCCACAAGAACCGCTTCGGGCCGACGGATGAGGTGGGCTGCTTCGAGATGACCGGCGATGGGATCGCCGAGGTCGCCGACCCGAGCGGGCTGTTTCTCTCCCGCGGCAAAGTTGCCGTCAGCGGTACCTGCGTGACGGTCGCCGTCGAGGGTCGTCGCGCACTCCCCGTCGAGGTGCAGGCACTTATCGTGAACTCCAGCGCGCCGAATCCCCGGCGGGTCACCAACGGGGTCGACTCGTCCCGGGTTGCGATGCTGCTCGCGGTGCTCGAGCGCCGCGCGGCCCTCAAACTCAGCGAGTGCGACGTCTACGTGTCGACCGTCGGCGGCATCAAGCTCACCGAGCCGGGAGCGGATCTCGCCATCGCCCTCGCTATCGCCAGCGCGTTCAGCGACCGAGCCCTTCCCGCTTCGCTCGCCGCCGTTGGCGAGATCAGCCTTGCCGGGGAGATCCGGCCCGTCTCACAGGCAAAGCAGCGCGTCGCAGAAGCCAGGCGCCTGGGGTACACAACGGTGATCGATGCCGAGCACGGACTACTGCGCGAGGCCATGCGCAAGGCTTTCTCCCTCGCCAGCACGCAGCAGGCAGACGTTCCCGGTTTCTGACTCCGGTCGGGGTCATCCCTCGCCCTGGGAGATCCGTGACTGCCCTCAGTTGAGCAGAAACTGCGCCGTCACCTTGGAGCTGAGCACCCCGACCTTCACCCCGAGGTGATAGCTCGCACCGCCCGCTGTCACCGGCGGTCGGGTCGCGTCACAGGTGGTCTTCGAGGAACGCGTGCGATCCCAGGCGATCGCCGGGGTCGTCACTGCGACGCCGGGCTTCAACGTGACCGAGCTGTCGACGGGTGCCGTCTGGCAGTTCTTCGAATCCCAGATGGTCTCGGAGCCGCTCGTAATGACGAGTTCCTGCTGGGTGGAACCGAGATTGATCGTGCAATCGACGGTGCCGGTGTTGGTGATCGACATGCTGATCTTCGGCTGTTCGGTCGACGCATACGTCGCCTTGTCGGTCACGGCGAGCAACTTGATCTTGGCCGGGACGCAGGCCGCCCCCGCTGCGGGATCTGATGCGGCAGTGCTCGGCGTCACCGAGGGCGACACACCGGGCTTCGTCGTGCCTGTCGGGCTCGGACTCCCCGAGCCCGGGCGCACGATGATCAGGATGATGATCACGATCACCGCGAGCGCGCCGAGACCCAGGATCAGACGGCGGCGCCAGTAGACCTTCGGTGGCTGCGGGCCGACCGGAGTTCGAAACGTCGACATGGGCTAAGGGTAGCCAGCAGTGGGTCGTTTGCCCGGCATTTGCGCAGGGCGTGTGACCGGCTCCAAGCATCTTGGAAGAAGTGGTTCTCGCAGCCACCGCCGCCCCTGTCGCGGGAGGTGATCCCTACATTGATCCGTCTGGCCGCTGGTGAGGCCGCTCCGATCAGAGTTTCTTGATCATTCTCGTATTGCCCAGGGTGTTCGGCTTCACCCGCGCGAGGTCGAGGAACTCGGCCACTCCCTCGTCTGGCGAACGCACGAGCTCGAGGTAGACGGCCGGGTCGATCGGCTCCTTCGTCATCGGCTCGAAGCCATGCCGGGTGAAGAAGGGCACCTCGAACGTGAGGCAGAACAGTCGGCTGAGACCCAGGTCGCGGGCATCCGCCTCCAGCTGTTCCATGAGGGCATGGCCGACGCCGCGATGCAGCCAGCCGTCGGTGACCGCGAGGGTGCGCACCTCGGCGAGATCCTGCCAGATAACGTGGAGCGCCCCACAGCCGATGACCCTGCCGACCTCGTCTTCGGCGATGCGGAATTCCTGGATCGCCTCGTAGAAGACGACGGAATCCTTGCCGAGCAGGATGCGGCGCTGAACGAGCGGTTCGACGAGGGCCTGGATGAACGGCACATCACTGGTACGGGCCGTTCGAACAAAAAAAGTCATCTGTCGAGTTTAAACGGCGATCGAGCCTGTCGAAATCTCGCCAGGCTCGATCGTCGTGAACTGCTTTCTTAGGCTTCCAACGCCGCGATCTCCGCCTCGAGCGACTCGCGGCCCGGCTGGCGCCCGGTCGTGAAGACGAACGCGCCGTCGATGTAGTCGACGTGCACGTGGTCGCCCGCGTTCAGGTCGCCGGTGAGGATGCGCTCGCTCAGCTGGTCCTCGACCTCGTGCTGGATCGCACGACGCAGCGGTCGCGCGCCGAGCGAAGGATCGAACCCGACCTTGATGAGCTGCTCCTTGGCGGGAACCGCGATCTCCACGGTCATGTCCCGGTCCAGCAAGCGGTCTGAGAGACGCTTGATGAAGAGATCCACGATCTGAAGCAGCTCCTCCTTGGACAGCTGCGGGAAGACGATGGTCTCGTCGACCCGGTTGAGGAACTCCGGCTTGAAGTTCTTCTTCAGCTCCTCGACCACCTTGCCGCGCATCCGGTCGTAGCCGGTTGCGGTGTCGGTGGAGGAGGTGAATCCGAGCGGTGTGCCCGAGATGTCCTTCGTTCCGAGGTTGGTGGTCATGATGATCACCGTGTTCTTGAAGTCGACGACGCGACCCTGGCCATCCGTCAGGCGCCCCTCTTCCAGAATCTGGAGGAGCGAGTTGAAGATGTCGGGGTGTGCCTTCTCGATCTCGTCGAACAACACCACGGAGAACGGCTTGCGGCGCACCTTCTCGGTGAGCTGGCCACCCTCTTCGAAGCCGACGAACCCGGGAGGGGCACCGAACAGTCGCGAGACCGTGTGCTTCTCGCCGTACTCCGACATGTCGAGGGAGATCAG
>JBBRDX010000110.1:0-9914 GCA_038203515.1 Actinomycetales bacterium
GTGGACATCGTTGACGGTGACATTGACTTCGGTGACCTGCATACCAACGTCGGACTCGATGGCGTCGATTACGGCTGAGCGCGCGTTGTCGGCGACCTGTTGCAGCGACATCGGGTACTCGGCGACGATGCTCACCAATCCGAGCGACCAGGACCATCACAGAACGCCTCGCCCACGAACTGGATGCCGTCATCCGAGCGGTGCCCGGTGTCGCCGCCCTGTGCCAGGCAACCCTTGGGCCCGAAAGCGTCATGTCCACCGTCGGCAAGCTTCTTTCTTGCATCCCCGATGCGGCATACACCAGGGTTATCGAAACCGACACGGGAACATCCATCCACGTCCGCATCGGTGTGCAAGACATCACCCCGGTCACCGTTCAGGTGAAGGTCGGACGAATCAAATAGCAAGACCACCCCGCCTGGTCTCTGCGTTTGCCCCGGGCCCCTGCATGGGACGATGAGCGCAGGCCCCTGACCACTGCGATCGGATCTGAGCGGTCACACCGCGCTCGTCAGCGGGGCCGGTGGCCGTGAAGGCATCGGCTTCGCGGTTGCCAAGGAGCCTGGCGGCCTGGGGGCACGGGTGGTTGTGACCGCGACGACCGATCGTGTCGATGAGCGTGCTGCCGAACAAAGACTCTCCGGCCTTGAGGCCACCGGGTTCGTATCCCGATTGGAGACCGAGGAGGCGGTGACATCGCTGTCCGCCGCCTTGTCGGCGGCGAAGCTCGTCCCCGACATTCTCGTCAATAACGCCGGAATGGTTTTGGTCAGCGACGACGGCATTGACAGCGGCGATATCTCGATGAGCCTCGAACTGTGGAACCTCGCCTACGCTGCGGCCAAGGCGGGAATGGTCGGGCTCACCCGCGCACTCGCGGTTGATGAGGCAGTGCATCGCATCACGGCGAGCGCGGTGAAGCCAGTTGCCACCCAGGTTCGCAACCGGAAGCGGCTGCAGCCGACCGGGAACTCCCCCGGTCGGGGTGAATCGGTGCGGTATGCCGGGGCTCATCCCGATGGAGGCGAATGCCTTTCGAGGGGAAGCCGCGGCCCGGAGACGACGGGCGAATAGGGGGGCGCGGTGTCAGTTGGAATAGTGAACTACGCCCCATGGGCGGCGCATCACCCTGTTTTGAGTGACTGCGCTATTTGAGGTGTTTCAGTGTCGTTTTCAGCAGCCCTCTGATGGGTCGCTGCTGCTCACCCTGTTGAGCGGCGAGCACGATCATAACCAGGGTCAACGCGGGTGTGACCCACTGGAGGATCCGCTGGCGCTCCTGAGCCATCGACAGGGCCTCCGAGGATCCGTGAGCTGGCTCGGTCACGCCCTTCGTGGGTTCGTCCTGGTGGTCGTGGATGATCGTGCCCAGAATGCCCGAATACAACGTCGACGCACCCGCAAGAGCGGTCACGACAATCTTCACCACCGTGTTGGTGCGACTCTCTGGCTGCACAAGCAGTCGGCCCTTGTTCGATGCAATGAGGCCGATACCGCCAGCGCCGTGGATTGCGATCGCGGCAAGTTGCACCGGAGCCCACTTTGCCCATCCGACCGAGGAGAGACGCAGTCGTTCCTGGGGTGCGACCGCTTCGGAGGTCGCGCCGTTGAGCCCGATCGCTCCCATCAGGGAACCACCGAACCACGCGGCAAGTCCGATGTCGTGCAGGCTGCGGATGAATGTGTTGCGGTTCAGCATGACGCTCCTTGGGTTGGGGACACCTCTACCCTCCGCGCGAAGTCTTTCCAGTTCTAGGGCTTGAAATTGGGCGACGCACAGAGGAGGGTGCGCGCCGAAACCGGCGCACGGGGTGGCTGGAGGCGGCAGTTGGCTGTCTTCTGGCTATCGTCAGACGCGGTCTCCCGAAATTCGATCCGGCAGCGCGCCGCATCGATGTCTCCCCGGTACCGATGCTCGGGAGTGAGAGATAGCGCGTCGGTACGAATTGCGTCAGAACCTAGCCAGGGTCACGGGTCGCGGGGTCATCCTCGCCTGCCGGTAATGCTTCGTGGTGTCGCAGTCCGGGCGTGCGCCGTTCTTCCTTCATCTCGGCCTCGAAAATGTGTCGCCGGCCTCCCGCGAGCAATTCTCTGACCTCTGCCTCGAGGGACTTGAATTCCCTGTAGTAGTTTTCGTCGTAGTCCTCGACGATCTGGAATGTCCATCGTCCCTCGATTACGTTGCGCCCGACCAAAGTACGGTCGATCTTCCCTGCGATTTCAGTGTGGCCGGCGGCTCGCAACATCTCCATCGCCTCACCGAGCGCCAGATCCGCTTTTCCGGTCAGCCGGTGGAAGCCGTACAAGAAACCGCGAGCATGCTCGACGGTTTCCAGCGCTTCGGAGACTTTACCGCTCGCTTCCACCTCGGCGTCGGTCATCCCCGAGGGTCGCCGATGGGAGGCATCCGGCCCCTCATGAGGATCGGACGGTACGTGAGCGGTCTCGGGGCCGTCCGCAGGTGCCGACATCGCCGTCCGATCTTCCTGGGGCTGAGACATTCCTCCACCCTGCCGCGATTGGATCGCGGGGTCAAGCAGCACTCTCTCTTTCATCGGTGCGCGACGCGGGTTGTTGAGGACTTCGGCGCCTCGTGCAGTGACCGGTCATGCACGAGGATCATCGACGGATTCACCGGCCACTCCGATTCCATTTCGCGACCCCCAAGCCGCACCCGACACAGCAATGTGATTGCTGTCAATGGCTGGCGCGGTGAAATTCCGCGCCTATTGTGCGAACGATGAAGGTGAAAAATGACGCGTCCGCCCCTCCACGGCCTGCCCGAGGAGTCAGCGAAGCGGACAATCAGGAGGCCAAGCCGATGAGCGCACTCGATGGGGTGGGTTTGGGGGACGTTCGCGACTACCTCGGCGCGGCGGTGACCGTGACGGACGGGGGGCTGCACCTTCGATCCGGGACCGCCGCCGAAGTCTTCCGCCTTCTTCTGAACACTGGGGCGAGGGATTTGGGGCTCGTGCGGGCGGTCGAACCACACCTGGATGCGGTGTCGATCATCCAGCAGGCACGAAGGGAGGGCTACCCCGCCGACGTGCGCTCAGGATGCACATGGGGCGTGTTCGCCGCAGAGGCACCGGACGGGGTGCTGCGGGCGTCCTCCGATGGCAGGCAGTGGATTGTGGAGGGCACAAAGCGGTGGTGCTCACTGGCCAGCATCCTCGATCGCGCCCTGGTAACCGCGGTCACGGAGAGCAGCGAGCGAATGCTGTTCGAGATCGACCTTCACGATGGCGGAGTTCAGGTGCTCGATTCCGCTTGGCCCGCCCGGGGGCTCACCGAGATTCCCAGCGGCCCGGTGTGTTTCGACCGCGTGCGGGCCAGTCCCATCGGAGTTACCGGGTGGTACCTGAACCGTGCGGGATTCCACTGGGGTGGAATCGCGGTTGCGGCATGTTGGCTTGGAGGGGCCGTCGGGCTCGCGCGCGACCTGCACGCGGCTCTGTCGCCGTCTTCTCGCGAATTTCAACTCATACACCTCGGTGCGGTGGATGCCGCTCTCTCCGCCGCATTGGCCACACTCTTCGATGCTGCCGACCGCATCGATCGCGGAGCGGCAGAAGGCGAGGAGGGGCGAATTCTCGCCTACCGGGTGCGTGCAGTCGCCGCATCGACGGCAGAGGAGATTCTGCGTCGGGTCGGGCACGCGCTGGGTCCGGAGCCGCTCGCCCTCGACCCCAATTTCGCGAAGCGGGTCGCCGACCTGACACTGTACGTGCGGCAACACCATGCTGAGCGCGACGAGCTGTCCCTCGGATCCGCACTCGCGATGGCACGGGAGACGCCATGGTGATCTTCGACGGATCGTTGGCGGGCACCACCCCGGAGAGCTGGGAATCCGATCCGCGACTTTCATCTCTCCCACCTCTGAAATTACCTGACCGGGGGCCGGTGATCATCGTGGCTCCACATCCGGACGACGAGACCCTCGGGGCGGGGGGTGTGATCGCGCGGTTGCAGGATGCCAATATTCCCGTGATCATCATGCTTGTCACCGACGGGGGTGGATCGGCTCGATCCGCCGAGATTCCCCGGGAACGGCTCGTTGCGCGAAGAAGCCGAGAACTGCGGAAAGCCCTGCAGATTCTCGCCCCCTCCGCGAAGCTCTTCGAGCTCGGTATCACCGACGGGCGCGTGGATCAACATCGGCTGGCGACAAGGGATGCGCTGAGGGACCGGATTCTCGCTGAGCGTCCTTCGCTGGTGATCGCACCATGGTCGGGTGATGGTCATCGTGACCATCGCATCGTCGCCGAAATCTGCGAAGAGATCTGCGCTCCGCGGGCTATCCGGTTGGTGCAGTATCCGATTTGGATGTGGCACTGGGCAGATCCGGAATCGTTGCACGTGCCCTGGAAACGGCTCCGTGGTGTCACATTGGACGCCGGTGAGCAGCGGCTCAAGCTCGCGGCAATCGGCCAATACGCCTCTCAAACCGAGTCCGCAGCCGGACATCCCGCGACTTTGCACCCCGAGTTCGTGAAACATTTCGTTCGACCGCAGGAGGTTTACATGGACAGCACCGCGTCGTTACCCGCCGAGTATTTCGACACGCTCTACGCGCGACATGATGATCCGTGGTTGTTCGAGACCCGCTGGTACGAAAAGCGCAAGCGTGCACTCACCATGGGGGCGCTTCCGCGCGATCACTACGGGTCGGTGCTTGAGGTCGGATGCTCCGTCGGACTGCTCACCGCAGAACTCGCCACCCGCGCCGATCGCGTCCGCGCGATCGATATCGCCGAACGTGCCGTCACTGCGACCAGAAGCCGGGTCGCCGGGCTTGCCGGAGTGAGCGTCGAACGGCAGGATTTTTCGAAGGACATTCCGGCCGGCTCATTCGACCTGATTGTGGTGTCCGAAGTGGGCTACTACCTGGATGAAGGAAGCCTGCAACACAGTTTGCAACGCCTGCTGGACGCCCTCGCCCCCGGAGGAGAGCTGCTGTTGTGCCATTGGCGTCACGAGGTGAAGGACTATCCCCTCACCGGCGATGAAGTACACCAGGTTGCAGACGCGCTCACCGGCGTCGAACGGTTCATCCATTACCGTGATGCGGACTTCGTCCTGGCGCTCTACAGCGCCGACACGAAGTCCGTCGCCCAGCGCACCGGACTGTCGTGAATACCTCCACTGCACCCATTTCCTGCGTGCTCGTGGTCATTCCGGCCCGCGATGAGCGGGAATCGATCGGGAGTTGCCTCGAGTCGATAGTGCTCGCTCGCGAACATGCTCGTGCCTCGCACCCATCGGTTCACACCATGGTGTGCGTCGTCGCGGACCGCTGCCTTGACGACACCCTGGAGCGTGCCAGGCAATTCGCACAGGTTGAGGTGATCGCCATTTCGGCGGGAAGCGTCGGGATCGCCCGCGCAACAGGCATCCGCCACGCCTTGGAGAACGTCGACAGCGACACGACGTGGATTGCCAACACCGACGCCGACTCGACAGTGCCTGGCAACTGGATCGACTCCCAACTGACGCTCGCCGCGAGCGGGGCGGACGTGATGGTCGGCACTGTTCGCCCCGTCTTCGCCGATCTCCCGCACCACGAGGTGCGCGAATGGCTCGCCCGCCATGTCCCCGGAAGGCCGAACGGCCACGTGCACGGCGCAAACCTGGGTTTTCGGGCGAACTCATATCACGCGATCGGCGGCTTCCAGGCCTTGGACGAGCATGAGGATGTCGACCTCGTCCGTCGCCTCGCCGGCTCCGGCTACAACCTGGTCAGTTCCGACGACTGTGAAGTTCTCACCTCGTCAAGACGGGTGGGGCGCACCCCGGGCGGGTACGCCGCCCATCTGGCGCGTGGCACGGTGGTGGCCGGGGGATGACGGCCGGGCGATGCAGTCGATAGCTGCCCTGTCCCGCCCAGCAGCCGGATGCCCCGGGAACGACCTTCCCGACAACGGTGATCACCGACCGACCGCCGAGTATCGAATCCACACCAGTGTGTGATCGGGGATCGTCCCGGGCCCTTTGCCACCGTCTCGCACAGCGAATCCAGGTCCTGGGAATTTGACGCCGTAGAGCGGGCGCGTCCCGGTGCAGATGATGTCCCCGATACGCGGTTCACCTCGAGGAATCAATCCCTGCCCGTAATCGCACAAGGGGCATACAGTCCTAAGTCAACCGAGAGGAGAAAATCACATGAGTGCTGATGACAAGGCGAGGAACGCCGCTCAGGATGTGCGCGGAAAGATCAAGGAAACCGTGGGCAAGGTCACCGGGGACGACAGCAAAGTCGCCGAAGGACAGTCGGACCAGGCTTCCGCGAGCGTTAAAAAGGCAGGCGAGAACGTCAAAGACGCGTTCAAAAAATGATCGCGGGGTGACAAGCGCCCCCTGCTGATCGAGGGGGCGCTTTCTTCTTTGCCCTCCCAGCGTTGACGACCGCGGAAGTGGGCGCTCGGTCGCCCGCGCGAGCCGGCAATCGCCCGATCCAGGAAGCGAATTCCAGCACCATCCACGAACGCGAGAGTTTTAGACACCCCTAGCTCTCGCGTTCGTCGGTTTGCCCCGCGACCCGCGTGATCTGCCGCAGCCTCCGGCCCCGACCCGGTCATCGAAGGACTTCCCACCTGGCGCCGTCGCGGCTCGCGCCCCGGGGGGGCAGTTGTAACACACCCGAGAACATCGTGGAACGCGAAAAGGCCGATGATCGAAGCCAACAGATCAACGAACTATTCGGCACTGGCGCGAAAGCCGCCGCAGTGCGACGACCCGTTCCGAAGAGCGCGAAGTCATCAACGCAGAAATCTCTCCCGTCGAACGTGTCGCCGGTGTCACCACAACGCTCATCTGGCCGGACCGATTTTAGGAATGCTCGATCCGGCCTCCTGGCCGGTAGTCGAATTTCAGCTTCCAATCCTCACATCTCCGAGAGGCCCAGTCCCATGAATTTCCCCGCCACATTTCAGAACGGATTATCGGCAGTTATCACCTTCGTGCCAATGGCGTTGCTCTTCCTGCTCATCCTCATCGTCGGTCTCATCGTCCGTCTCATCGTCGCCAAACTGATCTCTAAAGGGCTCGAGAAGCTCGTGGAGAGAGTGGGGTTCGATCGACTGGTGGAACGGGGAGGGATCAGGAAAGCTTAAGTGAACTCGAAATTGGACCCTTCCGACATCGTCGGCAAAATCCTGTACTACACCCTGGTGCTGTTCGCGTTGCAGTTCGCTTTCGGAGTCTTCGGGCCCAACCCGGTCAGCGATCTGCTCGTCGGCATCATTGCATTGCTGCCGAAGATCATCGTCGTGATCAGCATCATCGTCATCGCTGCAGCCATCGCTGCCGGAGCAAAGGCCCTGATCCAGAACACCCTCGGTGGCCTGTCGTACGGAAGGGTCCCGGCGAACATCGCTGGAGTCATCATCGTGGGAGCCGGCGGCGGCCTCATCAAGCCGATGCGGACACGCTGGGAGTCGATCCTGACCAAAGCTGAGGAAGAGACGCCGAAAATCCAGCGGGAGGCCAGAAACGCCCCGAGCGTCGCCGAGCAGGCCACGCAGAAGGCACAGGACGTGGCTAACAGCGACTTCACCGCACATCGTGCGAGGTAATCGTCCGCCGGCCCCGTCATTCGGCGGGGCCGGCACTCATCCCAATGCCAAAAGAACGCAGGGCTCAGGCGCGTGCCCGTCGAGGCGGTCGGCAGGCGTGGGATCGCGCAATGTCCGGTCGAGCTGGGAGACCCGCTTGGCGTACTTCGATCGTTGGTGCATGACGGCTTTCACTGTCGATGCGGGATTGGCGGAGCCGAAGCGCCTCTGCCCCCGACCCTCGGCCAGGGTTCGCTCATCGGCTGACGGGGTGGCCCTTCGATTGCAGTCCGGGGCCAGTGGAGATGCATCCGTCGAGTCGGGCCGGAGGCACATGGCGGCGGATTGATCGGATGGCGTCGAACCGCCGGAACGCCCAGCCCTCGCCGGGCGCGCCTGGGACCGTCCGATCGTCCCATTCGTCTCAGGGCGCTGAAGGCGGGTCTTCTCTGATCGGATTCCGAGCGCAGATCCGCAATCGGGCCCAGACGTTTTTCCCGGGAATGCAGGTGATGCGGCTAGTTGCCGTCGCCGACCGACGGCGAGGGACTCGGGCTCGGCGTGGCCGACGAGCCTTCGCTGAAGCTATCTCCGGCCGCCTTGTTTACCGCCGCCGCAAAGTCGAGGGCATTGTCGATGGCTCCGTCGTACTTTTTGCCGTTGATGATGACGGTGGGAGTACCCGCGAGTTTCTTCACGTCCGTACCGGCCAGCGCATCGGTCGTCGCCCGGGCCGTCGCAGCATTCGTCCACGACTTGAACTTCTGGTCGGTGATGCAGGTCGCGATCGAGTCGGCTTTGCTCACCTTCGCCTGTTTCGTCAGCGAGATGATCCGATCATCCGTCAGCCCCTCGGTGTTCTCCTTCGGCTGGTTAGTGAACAGCAGCGCGCTGAAGTCGAAGAACTGGTTCGGGGAGAAGTTAGCCACGCACGCCGCCGCGTTGGCTGACCGCGTGGAGTACTTCTTGCCGAGGGAGGACTGGTCCAGGATGGCGAGGGGGTGGATCTCGAGCGTGGCGGCGCCGATCGACACCCACTTCTTGATCTGCGCGGCGTTTGTCGCTTCGAAGTCGCCGCAGTACGGGCATTGATAGTCGATGTAGATACGCAGGTCGATCACGTTGGCGGCGTTGGTCTTCGACGGCACGGGAGAGGCATCCGGCTGAAGCGCCGCGGTCGGCACGGCCTTGAAGCCCTCGCTGATCTTGACACCGTCGCTCAGCATGTTGGCTGGCCCTGGCGAGGGCGGTCGCACGCTGTTCACGATCACGAGACCGACCACCGCGACGATGGCGAGCACGAGCACTGCCAGGCTGCCCTGCAGGATTACCCGGCTGCGGCGATCCTTCTTCTTCTGCTGGTCGCGAAGCACGCGGGCCTTGTCGCGGGCGGCCTCTCGCCTCTCGTTCTTGCTGAGACCGCTGTCACTCGAACCGTCGTAGCTCATCAAACCTCACTCGCTATCCATCACTGCTGTGGCTATCAGCCACTGCAGTTTGCGGTGAGCGGAGCCCTAAATACACTAGACACGATGTCTGGGAAAAAGCCAAAATGCCTCCAATCCAAACCATCGCTGCGGAATCGCCCACCCCGTGTGCCCTGTTCCAGTGGCATAATGGCCCTGCACCACCATCCATTCACTACGGATCGTCCGGCACGTACCTGCCGGTGAAGGAGCATTAATAGTCATGGCATCAGTCACTTTTGACAAAGCAACTCGTCTCTACCCCGGCTCGACCAAGCCCGCAGTAGACGCCCTCGATCTCTCGGTCGCCGACGGCGAGTTTCTCGTTCTCGTTGGCCCTTCCGGTTGCGGAAAGTCAACAAGCCTCCGCATGCTCGCCGGCCTCGAAGAGGTCAACGACGGCAGCATCCTCATCGGGGACCGCAACGTCACCGACGTGCCGCCGAAAGACCGTGACATCGCGATGGTGTTCCAGAACTACGCGCTCTACCCGCACATGACGGTCGCCGAGAACATGGGCTTCGCTCTGAAGATCGCCGGCGTCAACAAAGACGAGCGCGCCAACCGCGTTCTGGAAGCCGCCAAGCTGCTCGACCTCGAGCCCTACCTGGCCCGCAAGCCGAAGGCCCTCTCCGGTGGTCAGCGTCAGCGCGTCGCCATGGGCCGCGCCATCGTGCGTCAGCCCCAGGTGTTCCTCATGGACGAGCCGCTGTCGAACCTCGACGCCAAGCTGCGCGTCCAGACGCGCACCCAGATCGCCTCGCTGCAGCGTCGCCTGGGCGTCACGACTGTCTACGTCACGCACGACCAGACCGAGGCCCTCACCATGGGTGACCGCATCTGCGTGCTGAAGGACGGTCTCCTGCAGCAGGTTGGCACCCCGCGCGACCTG
>JBBRDX010000111.1:0-9847 GCA_038203515.1 Actinomycetales bacterium
CTGGCTCGAGGCGATTCGCATCGACCCGACGAGCGACGGCTTCCTCGGGATCCCTGCCAACGTGTGGGCGTCGTTCGTTGCGATCGCCCTCGGCATCGCCCTGTTCATCATCCAGACCCGCCGGCATCCCGAGCCCGAGCCCTCGGTCATCCGGGATGGGTGGGTTCCTCGCACGCAGCGGCGCGCGTCGCACACCGAGCCCATCGAATCGAGGACAACCGAGGAATCCGTGGAGCCCACGCCTCGGCGCTGAGCCCCAGGCGACTCCGGTCACCCCCGCCGCCCCAGCGGGTAGCTCACGGTCACGGCCCCGGGCTCGCACAGCATCGTTGATACCAAGAGGGCCGGACCCTGATTCGTGAACTCGATGACGAGAACGTTTTCGGTGAGGGGCGCCCGCATTGTGGAGCCGAGAAAGGCCGCCGCCGCAACGAATGCGAACGCCGCCACCGGACCGCCCGGCCAGGCAAGCTCGCGCAGTCCACCGAGGGCAGCCCCCAGGCCCGCGCCGATCGCGGGGGAAGGCGTCAAGGCGCCACCAGCAGCACCGATGCCGATCGTTGCGAACCCGAACACTGGGCGGGCCAGCGTGGCCCAGACAATAGCGACGGGGATGCGCCGTTCCCGGGACGTGACCCTGGTCGTGTCGTTCAGCCATCCGGCGACCGCGGTTCCCAGCTCCCAACTCACGCGGAGCCACCTCTCGGCCTATCGATGCGCCGAGCCGACGATGATCAACCTGCAGCCCCGCGTTGACGAGGGTCGATAGGGGAGGCATCCGCTGGCCGGCCATGCTCTGTTCCGCGGACACCAGCCGGGCACCCCGGCGGTGGAGCGCCCAACAGCCTGCGCCCCTCATCACTCCGGGGATAGCGAGCGCCGCGATCCGCTGTGAGGGTGACGCCTGGACGATTCCGTCGAGAAAGGTGCCAGCCGAGTAACCGTAGGCCAGATGCTCGATCCCGCGGAGAGCGATGCTCGCGGCGAGGCCGCTGATGCCGACACCGATCCCGACCAGTGCCGAAACGGCCCCCGGTCGAGCTATCCACGAGAACGAGGGCCGGAGCGCGCGATTCACCTATCGGTCTCGCAGCGCTGACGGATCGCTGCGATTCGCATTCGCCTAGTGTCCCTCTGTTGACCAACCACCGTCCGCAGCGCTTGTGGCTGCGGACCGGGGTCGGGCTGCGGCCTTCGGGTCGCGAACATGGTGCCACGGGCAACACCGCTGCGATCATCTAGACGCTTCGGTGCAGATCCCGAGTTAGACGCGCATCAGCTTTTCGGCCGAAAGACCTCTGCGACCCGATCCCACCAGCCCGCGGTCGCCGCACGCTGGGTCTCGGCGATGGTGCGCCCGGCGGTCGCCGTGGCATCCCGCGCACCCCAGACTCGGGCGAGCAGTGTGGGGCCGTCGCCGGCGACGAGGCCGGTCACGGGCAGGATGCCATCCTGCCCAAAGTTTTCGAGCGCTCCAGTGAGTTTCACGCTGGTGTAACCGTCAACCGGGATGCCGATGGTCGCGACCCCGGCCGGCACTGCGAAGACCGCCGGGTGGTACCGGCTGGTGACCACGAGTGAGGCGGAGCGGGCGATTCGAGCCGCAGCCGGGGCATCCGGCGGAACGGCCGCCATCACACGCTGGGATTCCATTTGCGCCATCACGCGCTCGTGAACCGCGGAGTCCCCGCGCACCCGGGAGTCGTCGAGCGAACCGAAGTGGGCGAGGAAGACGATGTCGAGGTCGGTGGTCTCGACCACCTCGTCGAGCAGGTCGGCGACGGCCGTGATCACCGCGTCACGGTCAGCATCCGCGACGTGGTTGGCGAGGGTCACGACGCAGAAGGGGAGCGCTGAAAGAGCCTCGTCGAACAGGAAGCTGGCATCATCGGCGCCCAGCCGCAGTCGATCGGCCGGTACTCCGAGGCGCTGTGCGAACGCGAGCGAGGCCGACTCGCGAACACTCACCAACCGGGCGATACCGAGCAGGCGCGATACGAGCGCAGCGTCGTCGATGGCAAGCTGCGGACCGAGGGTCTGCCCGCTCACGACAACAGGCTTGCCGAGGGCATCCGCGATTCCTGCGACACCCAGGCGCTCGAAGATGTGTGAGGGCCAGGTCGAGGCGAGATTGCCGCCGCCGGTGACCGCGACGCCGTCGCTGCCCCGGATGGCGTCGATCACGGCGTGAGCGGAGTCGTCATCGGGTAGGAGACCAGTCTCGCCCGCGGCGGTGCGCAGCACCCGATCGAGGCGATCCTCCTGGGCGGCGCGCCCTCCGGCACCGGGGGCGAATCCGATGCCGCGGATGGCCTCCACACGTGACCCGTCCTCGCTGTAACGAACGACGGTCTCGCTCGGATTCGCCGAGATGGCGACAATCGACTCGAGGCCCCGCGCCCGCATCGCGTCGATGAAGGCCTCGAACATCGCCTCATCACCGATGTGGATCATCTGGTCGATCACGCCGACGTCGCCGATTGCTACTACGCGCACGCGTGCCTCCGAAGGTGTTGAGCGGCATCGCGTCGCGCGAGCCCCACTTACGTTAGCCGAACTCGCAGGCCCGCCGGTCCGGCGATGATGCGCGGCGAAGGACGATCTCTGGTGGCGGGGGATATGCGCGATCGCGGTGGCGAAACGACCTCGTGGCGGGAGTTGTAACTCCCGCCACGAGGTCGTTTCTCCGCCGCGACGGTGGGGCGCGGCAGTGTGATGCCGACGCACGAGCCACTGCGGGATCGGGCCCGGCGCACGAAACCGGTGACAGCCGGTCGGCGCGCGCGCCTCCAACGCCCAGCGCACCCTCATCGCATTCTCAGGCAGGCGCCGATTATCATCGGGGGGTGGGCATCCAGACTTCTCTAGACGCAGTGCTGCGAGCAGACCGGCTGGTCGACTCGATGCGGCTCGCCGATGACCTCGCGTTCGAGGCCAGTCGTGACGGTGGAGCGCGCACCGTGCGGGTGCTCACCTCAGCGGTGAATAGCGAGGACCAGATCGCCGCCATCGCCGCGACCCATGCCCTGGCGCAGATCTTCGACGAGCAGGCCGATATCGCCCTCTCGGGGTTGCTGTCGAGCAGTCGCGGGTTCATGCGCGAGCACGCGGCCTGGGCGCTCAGCCTGCGGCTTCCACGATTCGACACCGTCGGGAGGCTCATCGGCCTCGTCTCCGATGGAGGGTTCGGTGGGATGGTCGCCCAGCGCACTCTCGAACAGTGGGGATCTCCGGTCGCGGAGCATGTGGCGATCGGCCTCGAGTCCGCACTCTTGGGCATCGACGAGCCGGGCGCTCGGTACCGGCTTGTAGAGACCCTCGGCCTGGTGCGAAAATCGGTGGCCACACCGGCCCTGTTGCGCATCGCGACCGACACCGGCGAGGACGAGTCGGTGCGGATTGCAGCGGTCTCCGCGCTCGGCCAGCGTCCCGGCGATCGAGCGATTGTGGCCGTGCTCGACGACCTGGCCCGGAAGGACGGCTACCTGGCGGATGTCGCGCGCCTCTCCCTCGTCGACCTGTCGGACGAGTCCGCTGGGATCGACGACGCCCGCCGAGGTCTCACGATCGCCCAACTCTTTCTGCATGCCGACCTCGACGCCGGGCTCACCCAGGCCGGCAGTGGCGACAACGGCGGCATCGCCACCCTGCTGGTGCGACTCGGAGATGCGCTCGTCGCCGATGAGAGTGCCTCACCGCGGGTCGATCGGGTGGTCACCCTGTCACGGGGTTCCGTTGCCGATGCCCTGCAGAGCGTCGTGGACATCGGCTCCACCAAGTGGGGTCACGACTATGGGCGCGTGCCGTTACTGAGCGAGCCGGTGCAGTCCGCGAGCGCCTGGCCGCTGCGGGTGGCCGCGCGCCGAGGCATCCGCCGCATGCTGCGTGCCGCTGGCGGAGTCGACCTGCTGCACCTGCGGATGGCGGATGTCGGCAGTCTCGCTGCCGCCGATGTCGCGCGGGAACTCGATATACCCGTTGTATTCACGGTAGCGCCCGACCCGCACGCCGTCATCGACTCCCTCGATCTTTCCGGCCGGCTCACCCGGCAGAACTTCGGGGAGGTGGACGAGGTCGAGCACTTCTGGTACCGCACACATCTGGTGCAGCAGCTCGCCGCGAATGCCGCCCACACCATCTTGTTCCCCCGCCCCTCGCTCGCACTCGACATGCGGGAGCTCGTGGGCATCGACATCATGGCGCATCCGGAACGGCACACGATCGTGCCGGAAGGCATCGATCTCGAGGTCGTGGACCGAGCCGTGGTCGAATCTGCGGAGCACGCCGCCGGCCAGCCAGCCACGCCGCCACTCGAGGAGCTGCGCGCACTGCTGGCGCACCTGCCCGAACACCGCCGTGACCTGCCACTGCTCGTGAGCGTCGGCCGTTTCCATCGGGTGAAGGGTATGGCGACGATCGTGGAAGCGTGGGCGTACGGCCCACTCGCCGAACGGGCTAACCTGCTGCTGATCGGCGGAAACCTGGTGGATCCCTCCGCCGACGAACGTGAGCAGCTCGAGCTGATGAACGCCATCGTCGCTCCGACGGATCGCTTCGCCGCCGGTCTTGTGCTCTCGGGTCACCGCCGCAACGACACGGTCGCCCGCTGGGTGGCGGCCGCCCGCTTCGGCCTACCCGGGCTCGCGGCCCCGCGCGGCATCTACGTCTGCGGAAGCCTCAAGGAGGAGTTCGGCATCGCACTCCTCGAGGCCATGGGTTCCGGCCTGATGGTGGTCGCCCCCGACGGCGGTGGACCGGCCACCTACGTCGACCAGGGGGTCACCGGCTTCCTGGCACCTACCTGGGATGTCGCGCTGCTCCGCTCTGCAATGGCGGTGACTCTCGACGCCTCTATCGCCGAAGACACGGCCGATCGGGCCGCGGCCTCGCGGGCCACTGTCGAGGAGAGCTTCACGATCCAGGCGATGGCTCGCGCCCTGTCGAACGTCTACCAGGGCGTGCAGGACGAGGAGAGTGAATCGCGGGGCTGGTCGTTCGCGGCACTGTGAGCGAGACGGCACTGTGAGCGAGACGGCACTGTGAGCGAGATGGCACTGTGAGCGAGATGGCACTGTGAGCGAGATGGCACAGTGAGCGAGACGGCACAGTGACACTCCTCATCATCAGTCCCGACTACGCCTCGCACCTGTTGCCGCTCGTGACCCTCGGCACCGCGTGGCGTGACGCCGGCGAGCGCGTTGTCGTGGCGACGGGACCGGCGACAGCCGACATCGTCGAATCGTTCGGCTTCGAACGGATCAATCTGCAGCTCGGCAGAGGATCGAACCCGGGTGTGATCCGTGCAGAGCAACAGCCCACCGGTGAAGACGACGCCCTGCGCGGCTTCTTCGACGCGACCCGGCGCGGCATGGTCGAGACTCTCACCTTCCAGGCCGAGGCGCGACTCAGCGACCTCATGTGGGAGCCGGTGCGTGTCGCCCGCGAGGTGCAGACGGTTGTCGCCGAGATCCAGCCGGACGCGATCATCGTCGACCACCTGGCGTTCAGCGCGCGGCTGGCCCTGGTCGCCGCGGGCGTGCCGTACGCGGATGTCGTGCTCGGGCATCCGTCCGCCCTCCCCGTTGGCGACGAGGTCTACGGTTTTCCGCCGGCCTGGCCCGCGGCGTTCGATCCGACGGCCCAAGAATTGCGGATGCTGCGCGAACTCTGTGACCGGGTGAGCGAGTCTTTCACCGCCGAGTGGAACGCGGCCCTCGCCGAGCTCGCGCCGAATGCGACCCCGTCTGCGTGCGCCTTCGACGAACACGGCCAGCTGCTCCTGCTCAACTACCCGGCCGAGCTTTCCCCTCGCGCCCGCACCGCCCTGCTCCCGCCGCATCGCTTCCTGGGCTCGGCGGTGCGCGAAGAAGCGCGCGACGCCCAGGTGGACGACTGGCTCACCGCGAGCGACGAACCCTTCGTCTACGTGAGCTTCGGCAGCTTCCTCTCGGTGCGAGCGGATGTTCTCGCGCGTGTCTGTGCGGCGCTGCAGCGGGTGGGAATCCGCGGCGCGATCGCCATCGGATCGGCGGATCGCGCCGAGCTCGGCGAACTTCCGCCGGAGTGGCTCGTGCGGGAGTTCCTACCGCAGGTGACGCTGCTCGAGCGAGCCGCAGCGGCGGTGACCCACGGAGGCAACAACAGCGTCACCGAAGCGATGACCTTCGGAGTACCGCTGGTGGTGTTGCCGTTCTCCACCGACCAGTTCGCCGGGGCTGCCGCTCTCGCCGATGCGGGTTTCGGTATCGCTCTCGCACCGAACACTGCGACGGTGGCCGAGCTGTCAGATGCCGTGCTGTGGGCACTCGATCTGCCGGGCCAGGCTCGGTCGGCGCTCACGAAGCTCTCCGCGGGTCTGCGTCAGGAGGCGGGAAGCCGCCGAGCCTTCTCGGCGGTAGCGTCGGCGCCCACGAGCTGACGCATCGCATCCCGGCTCGATCGGGCCTCGCGATACTGCTCCATGAGAGCGGCATTCGCGTCGTATTGGTCGCCTTCGCGGGCCTGCGCCGCGTGGTGGAGCGCGTAGACGACTCCATCGTGGCGGCGCGGTACCTCGTCGAGGAGGGTCTCGTGCGCCACGTACCAGGCCGCATCCTCGAAACCCCATCCGCGGAAACGCTCGTCCTGGCCGCCGTGGCTCCACCAGCTCTGCGGAGTGGTGACGTAGACCCCGGAGCAAGCGCCGTTCACGAGTTCGAAGTCACACCGGTCGAGCGCGGTACCGGCCGTGAACTGGGCCGTACCGGGCGTGCCGAGCCAGTGGTAGCGCGTGTACGGCAGGTGCACCAGGCCGGATGTGGCGGCCGCCGCAATCGCCGCGAGCAGGGGTTCGAGCTGGGGAATCGTGTCCGCGTCGTTGATCACGACAACCTCGCTGGCATCCTCGATCGAGTCGATTCCGAGGTTGCGGCAGCGTGCCAGGTTAAAAACTTCGTCTGTGGAATCGACGGTGCGGATGTCGACATCCCCGAGGTTTTGCACGTACCAGTCCACGACCGCATCGATCGCGGCCAGCCGGGACGGCTGGGGACGCCAGGGGATCAGGACAGTGAGCACCGGTCAAGCATAAGTGTGTCGTGGAGTACCAGATTTCCGTTGGTTCAGCGGACGATCAGCGCACCCGGCCGCGCCCAGCCGGAGCGCACATTGCACGCGCATTCTCCGGGCCTTCGATCGGGGATTTCGGGGGAGGGAGGCCGAGGACGGATGCTGTCGCCTGGGCGCAGATATCTCCCTTCTTGGCGGCCTTCGGTTCATCGACATGCCTATTTCCGTCCTTCTCCGCGAGCGAAGCAACTGAAATCGGCCAGTCGACGCATTACAGGGGGGCGAGTGAGGGATGTCGCACGATACGGCCGCGGATAGTCTGAGCACCTATGACAACCGCATCCCACCCCGCGTTCATCGTCTCTGCCGAAGTCGCCGAGGCGCTCGGGAACCGGCGACCCGTTGTCGCTCTCGAGTCCACGATCATCTCCCACGGGCTCCCCCGCCCGCGCAACCACGTTGCGGCGAAGGAGTTCGAGCAGATCCTGCGCGATGTCGGCGTGACCCCGGCAACCGTCGCCGTGCTCGACGGGGTGCCGCAGATCGGACTGGACGCCGAGGGTGTGCGCCGAATCGCCGAGGAGGATCTGGCGAAGGCGAGCGTGCGGGACCTGCCGGTTCTCGCGGCGGCCGGAGCATCCGGGGCTACAACGGTCGCAGCGACCGCACACCTCGCCTCCCTCGCCGGGGTGCGAGTCTTCGCCACCGGCGGCCTTGGCGGCGTTCACCGCGGCGCGAGCGGTACCTTCGACGAGTCTGCCGATCTCTCTACGCTCGCGGTCACCCCGGTCACGGTGGTGAGCGCCGGGGTCAAGTCGGTACTCGATATCGCCGCAACCCTCGAGCGGCTCGAAACCCTCAGCGTGCCTGTAGTGGGCTACCGCACCACCGTCTTCCCGAGCTTCTGGCTCACAGAGTCGGCCCATACGATCGACTGGTCGGTCGATTCGCCCGCCCAGGTGGCCGAGATCATGCGCAGCCAGGATGGCCTCGGCCACGGCCAGGGGATCGTGGTGGCCAATCCGATCCCGCGTGACCAGCAGTGGGATCCGATCGAGCACGACCGCGTGTTGCTCGAGGCGCTCGCCGCTGCCGAGGCTGCGGGAATTCACGGCAAGGCCGTCACGCCCTTCCTCCTCGGTTTCATCGTCACCGCTTCCGAGGGCCGCAGCCTCGAGGTCAACCTCGATCTTGCCCGCAACAACGTGCGGCTGGCCGCGCAGATCGCGATCGAATGGTCTGCGCTTGCCTGATCCCCTGGCCGATTCCCGCCGCATCGTCGTCTTTGGTGACGTGGTGGACGACGTTGTCGTGGTGCCTGACGGAGCCATCCGCGAGGACACCGACACGCCCTCCTCGATCCGCAATCGAGCCGGTGGCTCGGCGGCGAACGCGGCGGCGTGGATGGGCTCTCTCGGGGCATCCGTCGACTTCATCGGCCTGGTCGGAGCGGAGGATGTCGTGCGGCACAGCGCCCTCCTCGCGGACAGTGGTGTCACCCCTCACCTCTCGGGGCACGACGAGTTGCCGACCGGCGCGATCATCGTCATCGTCTCGGGCGAGCGCCGTACCATGCTGACCGAGAAGGGTGCCAACGCGAAGCTGACGCCGGATGCCGTGCCCAACCGGTTGCTCGCCGGAGCGGCCGTGCTGCACTTCACCGGATACAGCGTGTTCTCGCAAGCCGACCAAGCCGCCCTTCGCGGCCTTCTGCAGCGTGCGAGTGCACTGGGCGTGCGGGTCTCGGTCGACCCCGCCTCCGCGGGTTTCATCTCAGACTTCGGTGTCGAGCGATTCCTCGACACCATCGACGGCGCCCACCTGTTCTTCCCCAACCTCGAGGAGGGTCGGGTGCTCACCGGCCTCTCCGATCCGATTGGGATCGCAGAGCGTCTGGGCGAGCGCTTCGAGGTCGTGGCACTCACTCTCGATACGGCGGGTGTCGTGGTGGTCGAGCGCGGCATGCCGACGACGATAGTCGCTGCCGTTCCGGTGGCCGTCGTCGATCCGACCGGGGCAGGGGATGCCTTCGCAGCAGGTTTCCTCGCGGCGTGGGTGTCCGGAGCAGGGACGATGGCAGCAGCTGCGGCCGGTGCCCGCGCGGGTGCCCTCGCCGTCTCGACTATCGGCGGTCGTCCGCGGGTCTAGCGGGGTCGCCCGCCCGCTTCACCAGTTCGTATGCGGCGAGCGCGTCGCCCCGGGACTTCTTGAGGTCCACGATCGGCTCCGGGTAGGCATCCGTGCCCAGCTCCGGCAGGTACCGACGCTGGTAGACGCCGTCCCCGTCGAATTTCTCCGCCTGCAGCAGGGGGTTGAAGATGCGGAAGTACGGCGCGGCATCCGCTCCCGATCCTGCCACCCACTGCCAGTTGCCCGGGTTGCTGGCTTCATCGGCGTCGACGAGGGTGTCCCAGAACCACTGTTCGCCGATGCGCCAGTCCACGAGCATGTTCTTGATCAGGAAGGATGCCACCACCATCCGCACCCGGTTGTGCATGTAGCCGGTCTGCCAGAGCTCGCGCATGCCCGCGTCGACGAGGGGTATGCCAGTGCGGCCCTGCTGCCAAGCGGCAAGGTCGCGCGGGTCGGGTTCCTGCCACGGGAAGGCATCGAAGTCAGCGCGGAAGTTTTTCTCGCGCAGGTCGGGGGCATGAAACAGGATGTTCCAGTTGAACTCCCGCCAGCCGATCTCGCTGAGGAACTTGGGTGCGTTGCGCCGGGCTGCAGCGTCGAGCTCACCGCGCTGGGTGCGCTGCCAGACCTGGAACGGACTGATCTCGCCGAACCGCAGGTATGGGGA
>JBBRDX010000112.1:0-9828 GCA_038203515.1 Actinomycetales bacterium
GTTGCGCAGCCTGACCAAAGACTGGGAGTCCGCTCGGGTAGCCCCGTCCCCCGGGCCGTCGGTGTCGAACTATCAGATGCCGTGATCCCAGGTTGTCCTGGATCCCGGTCGCCCCCGACCATCCACCAGAGCGAGGCTCAGCATGAGCACGACCACCACCACACCCGTCGTCACTGTCACCAAGACGAAGCCGCGCGGCGACCGGTCTAATCCTACGACCGAATATTCGGCACTTCTGCGCACCGTGCGGGACGCGGGCCTCCTCCGCCGCAGCCGCGGCTTCTACTACGGCATGTTCGGTGCCCTCATGGGCGCGCTCGCTGCCACGGTTACCGGCATGGTGTTGCTCGGTGACTCCTGGTTTCAGCTCCTCTTCGCTGCGGCACTCGGGCTGATACTCACGCAGTTCGCGTTTCTCGCGCACGAAGCATCCCATCGCCAGGTCTTCGAATCGGGCAGGGCCAACGATATCGCCGGACGCATGATCGCGAACCTCTTCGTGGGAATCAGCTACTCGTGGTGGATGACGAAGCACAGTCGACACCATTCGAATCCCAACATCATGGGCAAAGACCCCGACATCGAGCGGGACTTCGTCTCCTTCGTGCCGGAGGATGCCGCCAAAGCGGAAGGCCTCTACGCCTGGTTCACCAAGCGCCAGGGATACCTGTTCTTCCCCATCCTCATCTTCGAGGGCGTGAACCTCCACATCGCCGGTTTCCGCACCGTGTTCGGGCGCGCGAAGGTCGATCGTCGAGGGCTCGAAATCGCGATGCTCGTGCCACGAATCGCGGTCTACCTCGTGGCCATCTTCCTGCTGCTGCCGCCCGGTATGGCCTTCGCCTTCATCGGTGTGCAGCTCGCCGTCTTCGGGGTCTACATGGGCGCTTCCTTCGCTCCGAACCACAAGGGGATGCCCGTGCTCCCCCACGATTCCCGGGTCGATTTCCTGCGGCGCCAGGTGCTCACCTCGCGGAACATCCGCGGCAACTGGGTGATGGACACCTTCATGGGCGGACTGAATCACCAGGTCGAACACCACCTGTTCCCCAACATGCCGCGCCCGCACCTGAAGAGGGCTCGCAAGATCGCTCGCGAATACTGTGCCGCCCACGACATCGTCTATACGGAGACCTCGCTGCGGGAGTCGTACTCGATCGTGGTGCGCTACCTCAATCTCGTCGGGCTGTCGGCGGGCGGGGACCTCTTCGACTGCCCAGCAGCGACAGCCTTCGGGCGCTGACATCCTGCGGGGGACCGTGCTGCCATTCGTCAGCTGTGCGGCCCTGTGAATGGGCGCGGGGCTGACAAACGGCAGCGGGGTCAGGGCCGAAGGGACCTGGAGAGCGTTGCGCGGGCGTGTCGCAGCACCGGCTCGTCGACCATGCGCCCATCGAAGCGGAAGACTCCGTGTTGCCCCTCCGCGGCGGCGAGCACGGCAGTCGCGAGGGCGACCTCCTCCGAGGTCGGGCGATAGGAATCCCGGATCACGGAGACCTGGCTCGGGTGGATGCACGCCGTGGCCGTGAATCCGCTGCCCCGGGCATCCCGCGCCTCGAGCGCCAACCCCGAGAGATTCGGGATGTCGACATAGACCGAGTCGATTGCCGCTCGGCCCGCCGCGCCCGCGGCAAGAAGCATGCTCGAGCGGGCATGCGACGCGACTGCCCGATAGCGACCGTCGTCGTGTCGGCTCGAGGTACCGCCGAGGGACGCGACCAGGTCTTCGGCTCCCCACATCACGGCGATCACCCCGGGGGCGGCCGCGATTGACGCGACGTTAACGAGGCCGGCCGCCGTTTCGCAGAGCGCGATCACCTCGAACCCCGTGAGCACCGCGACCTGCTCAGCGCTTTCGGCCTTGGCGAGCATGAGCAGTCGATAGTCGGTTCGGGCGAGTGCCGCAAGGTCCTCGGACAGGTGGCCGGAGTCGACCGCGTTCACTCGCACGATGGTGGATGCCGGATCCAGGGGATGGGCGACCAACGCCTCGCGGGCGGCGGCCTTGTCGCCGGGGGCCACGGCGTCCTCGAGGTCGAGGATCACAGCATCCGCCCGATCCGCGGCCTTGGCGTACCGATCGGCACGGTCCGCCGGGCAGAACAGGAGGGCCGGACCGAGTTCGAATGTCATTCCTCGATCCTCGCGCACCAAACCAGCGTCGTGCGCACGGCGGTCGCCACGATCGCATCATCCTGGTTGCGCCCGACATGCCGAAGCACCACGAGCCCCTGGCCCGGGCGCGACTTAGACAGTCTCTTCTCCCGCACGATCGTTGAGGAATAGAGGGTGTCGCCGAGAAAGAGCGGAGCCGGAAAGGTGGTCTCACTGAAGCCGAGATTGGCCACCAGCGTGCCCTGGGTGAGTTGCGCCACAGAGCTTCCCACCATCGTCGACAGGGTGAACATCGAGTTGACGAGTCGCTGGCCGAACGGCTGTGTTGCGGCAAAAGCCGCGTCCAGATGCAGGGCCTGGGTGTTCATCGTGAGGGTCGTGAAGAGTACGTTGTCGGCCTCGGTCACGGTGCGACCGGGCCGGTGGAGATAGCGCGCACCGACCTCGAACTCCTCGAACCAGAGCCCGCGCTGCAGGATGTCTCGATGCATGCCGTCCCGCGGTGCTGCATCCCGCTGCGGCTCATCCATCAGCTCGAGAATCCCAGATCGCGAGCAATCACCATGAGCTGCACCTCGGTGGTTCCTTCGCCGATTTCGAGGATCTTCGAGTCACGGTACTGCCTCGCGACCGGATTCTCGTTGAGGAACCCGTAGCCGCCGAAGATCTGCGTGGCATCCCGGGCGTTATCCATCGCGGCCTCCCCTGCCACCATCTTCGCGATCGAGGCCTGCGCCTTGAAGGGCGCTCCGGCGAGCATGCGGCGTGCGGCGTCGTAGTAGGCGAGGCGGGCGGTGTGCGCTCGGGCCTGCATCCGGGCGATCTTGAACGAGATGAACTGGTTCGAGCCGATGCTGCGCCCGAACACGTTGCGCGACTTGGCGTAGCGAACGGACTCGTCAAGGCAGCCCTGGGCCGCACCGGTCGCGAGGGCCGCGACGGCGATGCGTCCCTCGTCGAGGGTCTGCACGAAGTTGGCGAAGCCGCGGCCACGCTCACCGAGCAGGTTGGCTTCGGGCACACGCACGTCCCTGAGGGTGAGCGGATGGGTGTCGCTTGCGTGCCATCCCACCTTGTCGTAGCCCGGCTCGACGGTGAAACCCGCAATCGGTGTCGGCACGAGGATCGCGGAGAGCTCCTTCTTGATCGACCCGTCGGCGCGGGTGGACTCGCCCGTCACCGCCGTGATTGTCACGAGCCGCGTGATGTCGGTGCCGGAGTTGGTGATGAACTGCTTCGTGCCGTTGATCACCCACTCGCCGCCTACGAGCTCCGCGGTGGTCTTGGTACCGGCGGCGTCCGACCCGGCGTCAGCCTCGGTGAGTCCGAACCCGGCGAGCGCCCGCCCACTCGCGAGCTGGGGCATCCACTCCTCTCGCTGCGCATCGGTGCCCCGGCGGAACACCGGCATCGCGCCAAGCCCCACTCCGGCCTCCAGGGTGACGCCGACGCTCTGGTCGACCCGGCCGAGCTGTTCCACGGCCAGGCAGAGGGCGAAGTAGTCCTTACCCTGCCCGCCAAGTTCCGTGGGGAACGGCAGCCCGAAGAGGCCGAGGTCGGCCATCTGGGAGACGACCTCGTAGGGGAAGCTGTGCTCCGCGTCGTGCTTCGCCGCCACCGGCGCCACGACCCGGTCGGCGAAGTCTCGCACCAGGTCACTTACTCGCTGCTGGTCATCGGTGAGGTCAAAGTCCATGGTGTCTCCGTCGACGGTTCAGTCCTGCGGTTCAGCCCTGCAGTTCAGTAAGGCATCGCTAACTCAATCAGGTTAGTGATGACTAACTGAATTGTCTACAGTAGGGTGTGAATCCAACGATTGGAGGGCTCGGATGACCGTCGCAACCGACCCTCGCGAGACCCCGCGGGCTCGTGCCAAGGCCGACCGCCGTCGTGCCCTGCTCGACGCCGCCGCCCGCCTGTTCGCCGAGCGCGGCTTCGACCGAGTGTCCATGGAGGATCTCGGATCCGCTGCCGGGGTGAGCGGCCCGGCCGTCTATCGGCACTTCCCGGGCAAGCAGTCCGTGCTCGGCGCCCTCCTCATCGACGTGAGCAAGGGACTCTTCGACGGCGGCTCGAACGTGATCGAGGAGGGAACGGATGCCGCGGCGACCCTTCGCGCTCTCATCACGTTCCACGTGGCCTTCGCGCTGGCGAATGCCGACGTCATCCGCGTGCAGGACCGCGATCTCGAAAGCCTCGCCGATACGGAGCAGCACCGGGTGCGCGCGCTGCAGCGCAACTACGTCGAGCTGTGGGTCGGCGTGCTCGAGCGCCTCGACCCCGAGACCCCTGCCGCGGCCCTGCGCGTCAAGGCGCACGCCGCCTTCGGACTCATCAACTCGACGCCCCACAGCGGCCACTCCGCCGGCACGGGCCAGATCCTCGAGGCGATGGCGTGGGCGGGGCTTCGCGCCTGATGTCGGCCACCAAACTCAGTGATTGTTCCCCTGCGACACCTTTGAGCCCGCTCGGACCACACCAAACCCGACGCACGGGAACATACGCGCGGCAGAAAGGAGCAACCGGATGCCCGACCCATCCACCACTGATGTCCTGATCGTCGGAGCCGGGCTCGCCGGCCTCGTTGCCGCCGCCGAACTCGTGGGCGCCGGCAAACACGTCACGATCCTCGAGCAGGAGCCCGAGGCGAGCTTCGGCGGGCAGGCGTGGTGGTCGTTCGGCGGTATCTTCCTCATCGATTCCCCCGAGCAGCGGCGCCTCGGCGTGCACGACTCGCTCGAGCTCGCGCGGCAGGACTGGTTCGCCTCCGCCGGCTTCGACCGGGACGAGGATGCCTGGCCCAGGAAGTGGGCCGAGGCATACCTCGATTTCGCGGCGGGTGAGAAACGAGCCTGGCTGCACGAGCAGGGGGTGCGGTTCTTCCCCGTGGTGGGCTGGGCCGAGCGCGGGGGCTACACGGCCCTCGAGCACGGCAACTCGGTACCGCGATTCCACATCACCTGGGGTACCGGGCCGGGGGTGCTCGCCCCCTTCGTGCGGCGGGTGCGCGCGGGCGTGGAGCGCGGGCTCGTCACCCTGGCGTTCCGACACCGGGTCGACGAACTCATCGTGGACAACGGCGCGGTCGTCGGGGTGTGCGGTGCCGTGCTGGAACCGGATACCGCCGAACGCGGCGCCCCCTCCAATCGGGAGATCACCGGTGACTTCGAGCTGAGGGCCGCGGCCGTCATCGTCACGAGCGGCGGCATCGGCGGCAACCACGACCTGGTGCGCGAGCAGTGGCCGAGCCGCCTGGGAACGCCGCCAAGGAGAATGCTTTCGGGAGTGCCCGCCCACGTCGACGGACGTATGCTCGGCATCACTGAGCGAGCGGGCGCGCACCTGATCAACGGCGACCGTATGTGGCACTACGTCGAGGGAATCGAGAACTACGCGCCGGTATGGGCGCGGCACGGCATCCGCATTCTTCCCGGGCCGTCGTCGATCTGGCTGGATGCCACGGGCCATCGGCTGCCGGTGCCCCTGTTCCCCGGGTTCGACACGCTCGGCACGCTCGAGCACATCGTCGCGACCGGCTACGACCACAGCTGGTTCGTACTCACGCAAAAGATCATCGAAAAGGAGTTCGCCCTCTCCGGCAGCGAGCAGAACCCCGACTTCACGAACAAGGACTATCGCCTGCTCGCCAAGCGACTGCGGTCCGGGGCTCCCGGACCGGTGGAGGCATTCAAGAAGAAGGGCGCCGGCTTCGTGGTGGCAGACACCCTCGACGAGTTGCTCATAGGCATGCAGGAGCTGAGTCCGGATGTGCCGATCGACGCCGCCCGGGTGCGGCAGGAGGTCGAGGGACGTGACAGCGAGCTGGCCAACGACTTCTCGAAGGACGCCCAGGTCAACGCCCTCAGGCAGGCGCGCCGTTACCGCGGCGACAGGCTGATCCGTGTGGCGACTCCACACCGCATCCTCGACCCGAAAGCCGGGCCGCTCATCGCGGTGAAGCTGCACATCCTCACCCGCAAGAGCCTCGGGGGGATCGAGACAGATCTCCAGGGCCGCGCCCTCACGGCACACGGCGAGCCGATCCCTGGCCTCTACGCGGCCGGCGAGGCGAGCGGTTTCGGAGGCGGAGGGATGCACGGCTACCGTTCTCTCGAGGGCACTTTCCTCGGCGGCTGCCTCTTCTCGGGGCGGGTCGCCGGGCGCGCGGTGGCGCAGTCCGTCTGAGCGGGAGAAACCTCGCGTGGGACCCGCGCTACGCCGCCGCCGCTGAACCCGTGGCGGTCGAGCTGTGCGACCGCGCCTACGAGCGATTCTGCTCCACAAACCCCGGCTTCGCCGAATACCAGAAGAAGACGGATCGGGTTACTCCGATCGCGCCTCTGTCCCGCGCATAGCGGAGAGTCTCGAGTGGCGACGTGGAAGGGTGCGACCGACTAGCGCTGAAGGCTCCAGGCCCGGCGCTTGACAAGCACGTGCCCGCGTACCGAAGTGAGACGAGTCCAGGGTCCGGTTTCGTAGATGCGTATGGGTTCTGCACCGCCGAGGAACCCCAGGGACAGCCCGGCGAAGGCCGCTCCAGCCGGCACGTACTCGAGTCCGGCGATGGGGTGGCCCCACACCTCGGAGCGCACCCGCTGCACGATCTGCTCTCCGGTGCCGCTCGGTAGTGCGGAGGCGACCTCATCGATACCTGATTTGGCCACCGCTTCGAGCACGGACGTCTCCACCGACTCAAGCGCCTTCCAGCCGCCCCGCGGCGGCGAGATTGCGGCCCAGGTGACGGTGTTGACCTGCATCGGCAGACTCACGGTGACCGGCGCGGTCGGGTCTACGATACCGCCCTGCAGTCGGTTGAGGCGTTCGAGCAACGACCGCACCGGCACGACCGCGTCGAAGGAGTCTGTCGCTGTGTCATCCGCTGCGGTCAGCGCGAAAGTGCGCAGTCCGAGTACCGTCGGGCTCTCGTCAAGCAGCCCGGCCGGAACGAGCACCGCAACGTAGACCGCGAGCACCCCGGAACCAGCAATCAGGCGCACGGAACCGTCCTCCACGCGCTGGGCACGACTGAGGAATACCTGCAGGTCGCCGAGGGAGAGGGAGTCAACGAGGGAAAATGTCTGGCTCATCTGCTCTCTAAACTATAGGAGCGTCGGGGTTCTCGCTGCCTCGTAACCACCGGACCACGGGAGAAAACCATGACCGACCCGCTTAATGACCTCCTCGTGGCACTCGATCTCACCGACACGAACGCGCGGACGAATGAAGACATCTTCATCGGCGAGAGCCAGTGGTCGGCCCTCGGCCGGGTGTTCGGTGGACAGGTGCTCGCGCAGTCGCTGGTCGCCGCGCAGCGAACCCTCGCCGAAGACCGCATCATTCACTCGCTGCACGGCTATTTCCTCCGGCCCGGCAACATCGAGTTGCCCATCACCTTTTCGGTCGACCGCATCCACGACGGCCGTTCGTTCTCCACCCGGCGCACACAGGCCTACCAGTCAGGTCTGCCGATCCTCTCGATGATCGCGTCGTTCCAGGACTCTGACGCCGGTCTCGAGCACCAGGTCGAAATGCCCACCGACCTGCCCCAGCCAGAGGACCTGCCGACCGCCGCAGAGGTGCTCGCCGGTGTCGAGCATCCAATCGCCAAGCAGTGGGCCATGGGGCGTCCATTCGACATGCGCCACGTGCCCTCCCCCGTGTTCCTCTCCGTAGATGGGCCTCACGTTGCACACCAGGCAGTCTGGTTCACAGCCACCGGTCGGCTGCCGGACGACCCCAATCTTCACCGCGCCGCTCTTGCATACGCCAGCGACTACTCGATTCTCGAGCCGATCTTCCGCCGCCATGGCGTCGCCTGGTCCACGCCCGGGCTCAAAGCCGCAAGCCTCGACCATGCGATGTGGTTCCACCGCTTCGGCCGGGTGGACGAGTGGATGCTCTACGTGCAGGAATCCCCGAACGCGACCGGCGGCCGCGGGCTCTCCCTCGGACGTATCTTCAGCCGCGACGGCCTGCTGCTCGCCAGCGTGGCACAGGAGGGCATGGTGCGGGTTCCGCGTCGCGACTAGGGATAGCTGCCGGCGATCCGTGGCCGACCCACAACGCGTCTAGTCGCCGGCGAGGATGCGCGTGCGTTCCGTGAGATACGACTCGAGGCTCGCAAGCCCCTGGTCTCCCTCTCCCACCACCCAGCGCACCATCACCGTGTCGCCGCGAAGTGACAGCGGCCCGGTCTCGGCCCGCAGGCTCGCGCTATCCAGTGCGATCTCGGTGACGTCGAAGTTCACCGCGTCGCCGAGCGCGAAACCACCTCGGGTGGCGGCGACCCGCAACTCCCGGCGATGAAGCGCCTCCACGTTCATATACACGGTCTCGTGGGTCAGCTCGATGGCTCGGGTGATACCTCCGGTCGCGAAAAGCCGGCCATCCCTATCGAGAAGGAGCACGCCTAGCCGCCAGGCACGCCCGACAGCATCCAGGGCAGCAGGACGCGGGATGAACCCGATGCGACGGGCCGGCCGCAGGGTCGCGATCGCTTCGTCACCGACCCCCATCGTCTCGAGCCGGTCGATGGTGCGCGTGAGCAGTTCGTGAACCTTGGCGGTAAGTGAATCGGGGTCGGTCATCCGCTCCTGCTCTCGTGTTGGACCCCTGGCCCTCCCTACGATTCTAGGAAGCTATCGATCGCTCCGCACGCGGTGGCAGTTCAGGATGCCCTCGAGTGCGCTGCCCGGACCTCGACCATCGCCACCCTTCCTTACCGACGACCCGGTCAGAGCCCTCACGGTTCATTCCCAGCCGAATTGAACCGAATCAGTCTCGGGTTCGTGGGTAGTGGTGACAGGCTTTTGAGGTCGCTCGTCACCCATTCCAAGAGGAACAGCCCATGACCGCTCCAACATCTCTCACTCGCCGCGCTCTGCTCACCGCCGGAAGCGCCACCGTCGTCGGGGCCGGAGCCCTCGCACTTGCGGCCTGCAGCTCTCCGGCTCCGAGCGGATCCGGTTCGGCATCACAGGCGCCGAAAATCACCGCCGGCACCGTGGTCGCCAAGGTGTCCGACATCCCGGTCGGAGGTTCGAAGGTGGCCAAAATCGGGGATGCCCCGGTGGTGCTCGCCCAGCCGACGGCGGGAAACGTCGTCTGCTTCAGTGCGGTCTGCCCACACCAGGGGTGCGCCGTCGGCGCCGCGGGGAAGGAATACGACTGCCCATGCCACGGATCCAGGTTCAACGCGGAGACCGGAGCTGTGCTCGCCGGGCCGGCCGTGACTGGTCTCACCGCTATCAAGGTGAAAGTGTCCGGGAATTCCGTCGTGACGGCCTGATGGACTTCGAATTCAACGGGCTGCCGCTTCATGTGCTGCTCGTTCACTTCGTTGTGGTCGTCGTGCCTGTCGCCGCCCTCTGCACTGTGCTGACGGCGGCCTGGCCCGCCGCCCGCCGCAGGCTCGGCATCGTGACCCCGATCATCGCGCTCGGGGCCCTCATTTCCGTGCCGATCACCACCGAAGCCGGCCAATGGTTGCAGGCGCGAGTGGGCCACACCGAGCTCATCGCGGCCCACGCAGCGCTCGGCACAACGTTGCTGCCGTGGGCCCTCGCGACCTTTCTCGTTGCTGCAACCCAGTGGTTCTGGTTCCGCTTCGTCACTGCTCCGGATGGGAAATTCGCCTCCCGCGTGCCCGGCAAGACCCCGCGCCTCGTCATCACACTCGTGCTCGCAGCCGCCGTCGCCACGCTCGCTGTCGGG
>JBBRDX010000113.1:0-9816 GCA_038203515.1 Actinomycetales bacterium
GCCAGGCGAGTCCAGCGAGACGCTTCTGCTCGACGGGAATGGTCGAATTGAATATGCCGTTCGTCTGATCGATGACGGTGTCGCGCTGTGGCTGCTGCTTGAGCGGGAGGAAGCGAGTGGCCTGCTTGCGTGGCTGAGCAGCATGCGGTTTATGTTGCGGGTAGAACTCGCAGATCGCTCCGCCGATTTCGCGACAGTCGGCACCCTGGGCCAGCCTGCGCTTAAGGTAGCTGCCCCTCATGGCATCCCACTCGTGTGGCGCGATCCGTGGATGAGCGTGAGTCGGGGTGGCTACCAGTACGCGGTGGCGAAAAGGCACCCGGCGGCGGGTTGGACCTACAGCGAGCTGTTGCTGCCTCGCACCGAACTGGCCGGGCGTGCCGCATCCGCTATTCGTGTCGTCGGACTGCTCGCTCTCGAAGCGCTGCGCATCGCAGTCTGGCGTCCGCGTTTCGCCACCGAGGTCGACGAGAAAACGATCCCGCACGAACTCGATTGGTTACGCACGGCCGTGCATCTGAGCAAAGGCTGCTACCGCGGCCAGGAGACGGTGGCCAAGGTTCACAACCTCGGCCATCCGCCGCGCAGGCTCGTCATGCTTTACCTCGACGGTTCGGATACCGTGCTGCCGTCGCGCGGAGACGACGTCGTTCTCGGGGAGAAGACTGTTGGTCAGGTGACCTCCGCTGCCCGGCACTACGAGTTGGGATCGGTCGCACTCGCGGTCATCAAACGCGGCACCGATCCGACCACCGAACTCCTCGTGCGCACCGGCGGCCTCGACCTGCCAGCCACGCAGGACGTGATCGTACCCCCGGATGCCGGCGCCTCAGCCACTGTTGCGCGCCTGCCGCGGCTCGGCGCGCTGCGACGGTAGTTCATGACATCTGGCGTTGAAGCGAACGGGGTGACGCGAACAGGGTGACGCGAACAGGGCGAGAGTGACGGGCGTCCCCCTGATTCCGCTCAGCCCTGAGCGCTGGCCTCGGCCGCTCTCTGCTCGCGCAGCCAGGAGATGAGACCGCCCGCAAGCAGCATGCCCACCTGCCGCGTCGAGAGGCGATGCCGCGCGGCATAATCCTCATCACGGGTCGTGTTGTGCACGGTGATCCCGGTACCGGCGACGAGAGCTTCGCGGATCCCGGCCAGCACCAACACATCGCCCTGCCGGATGCGGTCGTGATCGGTCGCATCTTCGAACTCGATGGCGAGCACACCGAAATTGGCGAGGTTCTGCCAGTGGATGCGTGCGAAGGAGACGGCCAGCACCGCGCGCAATCCGAGGAAGCGGGGGGCGATCGCCGCATGCTCCCGCGAGGAACCCTGCCCGTAGTTAGCGCCGGCCACCACAATGTGGCCCGAGGTATCGCGGGTTTCGATGGCACGGGCGGGGTAGGTCTCGTCGACCTGGTCGAAGGTGAACTCGGCAAGCTTCGGGATGTTGCTGCGGTATGGCAAGACCCGCGCACCGGCTGGCAGGATCTCATCCGTCGAAATGTCGTCGCCGACCACCAGGATGACGGGCGCCTCGATGCGGTCGTCGAGAGGGGGGAAGTCGGGCAACGAGGAGATGTTCTCGCCCTTGACCAGCTCTACCCTGGAGGCCTCCGCGGGAGTCAACGGCCCCTCGAGCATTGCCAGGTTCACGCTCGATGTCGCGGGAAGTTCGAGCGTGGGATAGCTCAGGTTGAACAGTTCTTCCAGATCTCGCGGGTCGGTGATCTTTCCGGTGAGCACCGCAGCAGCGGCCGTCTCCGGCGAGCACAGGTAGACCGAATCTTCCTTGGTTCCCGAGCGACCCGGAAAGTTGCGCGGCATCGTGCGCAGGCTGATGCTGCCGTTCGCCGGGGCCTGCCCCATTCCAATGCAGCCCATGCACCCGGACTGGTGCAGCCGCGCGCCGGCGCTGACCAAGTCCAGCGTGGCGCCCATCCGCGTCAAATCCTGCAGAATCTGCCGGGAGCTCGGGTTGACGTCGAAGGAGACTCCCGTGTGGGACTGGCGTCCCTTGACGATCGCGCCGACGATCGCGAAGTCGCGAAGTCCGGGGTTTGCCGAAGAGCCAATGACGACCTGCGCAACCGGTCGACCGGCGACTTCACTCACCGGCACGACGTTGCCGGGCGAGCTCGGAAGCGCGATGAGCGGCACGATCGTCGACAGGTCGATTTCTTCGTTCACGTCGTAGCCGGCATCCGGGTCGGCGAGCAGCGGGGCGAAGTCGCCCTCGCGCTGCTCTACGGCCAGGAAAGCACGCACCTGGTCGTCGGCCGGGAATACCGTGGTTGTCGCCCCCAGCTCGGCACCCATATTGGCGATCACGTGCCGGTCCATCGCTGTCAGGTTTGTCAGGCCGGGGCCGTAGTACTCGACGATCCGATTGACCCCGCCCTTGACGCCGTGCCTGCGCAGCATCTCGAGAATGACGTCCTTTGCGCTCGTCCACGGCGGCAGCTGGCCGGTGAGGCGCACGCCCCAGATCTCGGGCATCCGGATGTACAACGGCTCGCCGGCGATCGCGAGGGCCACTTCGATGCCGCCAACTCCGATGGCCAGCATTCCGAGGGAGCCGGCAGCAGGGGTATGGCTGTCGGAGCCGACCATCGTCTTACCGGGAATGCCAAAACGTTGCATATGCGTCGGGTGTGAAACACCGTTTCCCGCCTTCGAGTACCAGAGACCGAAACGTTGACAGGCCGAGCGGAGGAAATCGTGGTCCTCCGCGTTTTTGCTATCTGCCTGCAACAGGTTGTGGTCGACATACTGCACGGACACTTCCGTGCGCGCACGATCAAGTCCGAGCGCCTCCAGCTCCAGCATGACGAGAGTTCCCGTTGCATCCTGGGTCAGGGTCTGATCGATGCGCAGGCCAATTTCGCTCCCCGGCGTCATCTCACCGCTGAGCAGGTGAGAGGAAATGAGTTTCTGAGCGACGTTGTATGCCACAGTGGGCCTCCTTGCTCGAATGCCGCCGTAAAAGCCTCGAAGCGGGGCCGACGGTCATGTCCCGCTGACTGTAGTTTCCCTCATCCGGGCGGTCTAGTCGATTTTATTTTCAGCGGCGATGAGTTCGAGGACGATGTCCATCCGCTCGGGGATCGGTCCCCACGAGTGAGTGATATGATGAATTTATTAATTCACTCTATCGAAGGGTCGTCAGTGAAGTCCGCCACGAGAGTCCGATACCTCACGGGCGGTTCGTTCCCCATCGCCATCCCGTTGCTCGCGTTCTGCATCGTCGATCGGGTGTTCGAGCACGACAATGCACACTTCGCGCGATGACAGACCTCGACGACGCGCGACGACTTGATGAAGCGATCAAACCGTGGAGACCTGACGGCATGGATGAGTACTCGAACGAACAACGCCCGGTGTACGAGGTCAAGGCCAACCTCTTCAAGGGGCTCGCCCACCCCGTGCGCGTGCGCGTACTCGAGGTCCTCGCGTCAACGGACACTGTCTCGGTGGCAGACCTGCTCGCCGACACCGGACTGGAAGCCTCCCACCTATCGCAGCATCTATCGGTGTTGCGCCGCCACAACCTCGTTGTCGCGGAACGTCGGGCCAGCCAGGTGTTCTACCGCCTCGCGTACCCCCAGGTCGCCTATCTGTTGAACGTTTCCCGGGCCCTGTTGGTCGAGATCCTCGAGCACACCCAACAGCAGCTGGCTTCAACCGTCAACCGCCCCGAGCCCACCCCGCGCACCACTATCCCCGAATCGTTGAATTAAGCCATGCGACCTCTCCGCTACCTGCGCCCCCTCCTGCCTTCCTGGAACGACTACCGGCACGGCAGGCTCACCTGGCGAGGGGACCTCCTGGCCGGCGTCACTGTCGGCATCGTCGCCCTTCCCCTTGCCCTCGCCTTCGGGGTGAGCTCCGGGGCCGGGGCGGAAGCCGGCCTGATCACCGCGATCGTCGCCGGCATCATCGCCGCCGTCTTCGGCGGCTCGAACATTCAAGTTTCCGGGCCCACCGGCGCCATGGTCGTCGTCCTCGGCCCGATCGTGGCAACCCACGGTGTAGGCGCGGTCGCGGTCGTGAGCCTCATGGCCGGCATGATCGTGCTCGCCGCCGGTCTTACCAAACTCGGCCGGATCGTGTCATACATTCCCTGGCCTGTCATTGAGGGATTCACCCTCGGCATCGCGGTCATCATCTTCCTGCAGCAGGTGCCCGCAGCGGTCGGCGCGAAACCGGGGGCGAGCAGCAACGCTTTCGTATCCGCCGTCCAATCCTTCAGCCGGGTGAGCTGGCCAACGGTGATCTGGCCCGTCCTCGCCGTCGCCACGGTGGCCGCGATAATGGTCCTCGGGCCGCGCATCCACAAGAAGCTGCCGGCCGGGATCATCGCAATCATCGTCGTCACCGTCGCGGCCGCACTCGCTGGCCTGCCACTGGCGAGAATCGGGACTCTCCCAGCTTCCCTGCCAGCTCCAGGACTTCCGCCGCTGGATCCAGCCATGCTGCAGTCTCTGGTCGGCGCCGCGTTCACGGTTGCCGCTCTCGCGGCGATCGAGTCCCTGCTCTCCGTGCGCGCCGCCGCCTCGATCTCCAATACCGGCCCGTACGACGCCGACCGAGAACTCGTCGGGCAGGGTCTCGCCTCGATCGCCTCCGGCTTCTTCGGCGGAATGCCCGCCACCGGTGCGCTCGCCCGCACCGCGGTGAATCTCCGCTCCGGCGGTCGCACCCGGTTGGCGGCGATCATCCATGCGCTCGTCCTTCTCGCCGTTGTCTACCTCGCGACCGGCGTGGTCTCGCAGATTCCGCTCGCGGCCCTCTCGGGAGTGCTGATGGTCACGGCCACCCGAATGGTCTCTCTCGCCACCGTGCGCAGCGTCGTCGGATCCACCCGGTCCGATACTGCGGTGTTCATCGTCACGGCGATCATCACCGTGTCGTTCGACTTGATCATCGCGGTGGGAATCGGTATCGCTGTGGCCGCGTTCTTCACCCTCCGCAAGCTCGCCCAGTCAGGGGGCGTCCACCGAGAAGAGCTGCCCCTCCCCGGTCAACCGGGTGACGAGCACATCGCCCTGTTCCGCCTCGACGGGGCCCTGTTCTTCGGTGCTGCCGACCGGGTGCTCGAACGTGTCACGAGCATCCGTGACGTGTCCGTGGTCATCCTGCGCATGTCACAACTGCAGGTTTTGGATGCGACCGGTGCGAAAGTGATCACCGAAATGATTGACGGCCTCGAACGACGGGGCATCACCGTCCTCGTCAAAGGAATCCAGCCCGCCCATCTGAAACTCGCGACCCGCGTCGGAGTGATCGCCTCACTTCGCCACCACAACCACCTGTTCACCGACCTGGACGCCGCCGTAACTCACGCCCGGTCCCACATCGCCCGCATAGACGCCAGCCGCAGATGAGCGGAATGACCAGCATTGCGGTCGCTCCCACAGACGGACTAGAAAGCACCCCTCCTCGACGCCATGCGATCGTGTGACCGCCATAACCGACACAAGGACGCCCCAAAAAATGCAACTACAACATGTGATCGACCGAATGATCGACCAAGCCAACGAGAGTGACCCGGAAGGCAGCTACAACATACTCATCGGCGCCGCGCCCGCGACCGAGGAGGATTGGCCAACCGGAAAAAAGGTGTACCGCTGGTGTCCGGTGATCCAGACCCGCCTGGTACCCAACTACACCGTCATCCTTGCCCCCTCCCCCGACAACCTCCGGCATCACGATCTCGTCGAGTATCACGGCGGCATTCCCAACGGGGACGTCACCCGGCACACCATCCGACGTCGAGCAACCAGTCCCGTCGCTCCCTCAGTCACCCCGGCATGAAGTAGCCTCACCGTGAAGAACGGGTCCTTGTGCCCTCTCAGCGTCACCCTGTCCTTCCTCACTCCCGATCGCTGGAGTTCCCCGGGCCGAGTGACGGACCACACGGTGAATGATCACACGGTGAATGATCACACGGTGAATGACCACACGGTGAATGACCACGCGTGAGCAGTGTTGCCACACCCCGACGACCCTGTCGGACTGATCTCTTCCTCGGGTCACCGTCCAGGGTTCGCCTGGGTCTTCCTCAACGAGGAGGAGGGCCCAGGATCCACTCCCCGCGTAAATGGAAAGTGTGAGATGACCCCTACAGCGACCGCGACCCTGACGAAACAGCTCATCGACTCGATGATCGATCAGGCGCATGCCGACAACCTCCTGGCTGGATACGTCATCATCATCGGTCACGCCCCCCTCACCAGCCGCGCACGGGACGACCTCGCCTGGATGCACGGGCTGAGAACCTATCGGCAGCTTCCCGTCGCACACAGCAGTTCGATCCCGTGGGAAGCCGTGCTGCTGTCCCCCACGGCCGACAACTACCAGGTGGGCGAGGTCTTCGAGTACCGGGGCCTCATCGACTCGGGAAGAGTGACTCGGCGATTGATCTACCTGTGAACACGACCGCGCCGCGACACCCATTCGTGAGGGGTGGATGTCGCGGCGACGGGGTGCCGGTTCGGGCTACTTCGTGAAGCCCACGTTCTCCATGTGCAGGCTCAGCGTCGGAGTGATCGTCGACCCGGTGACGTTCTTATTCATCAGGTAGTTGAGCGTCTCGTAGTGCGTGAACACCAGCGGGGCATCCGAGGTCATCTTCGTTCGGATCTGGGTGTAGAGGGCTGCCCGCTCCTTGTTGTCGCCGCTGGCCGCCGCCTTATCGATCAGGGCGTCGACCGCCGGGTTGGCGTATCCGGTCGTGTTGATCGGACCACCTGACTTGATAACCAACGAGTAGAAGTTATCGGGATCGATGGTGCGCTCCTGGTACGCGCTCGTGATCTGGTAGTTTCCCGCGACGAACGCGTCGTACCAGACCGAGACATCCACGGCCTTGATGGTCATGTTCACTCCGATCTTCTTCAACTCGTCACGCACGACCTGTCCGGTCTTGAGCAACTCCGGATACTGCGAGAGTCCGAGGTATTCGATGCTGAGACCGCTCGGGAAGCCCGCCTCCGCCAGCAGCTGCTGAGCTTTGGCGGTGTCGCTGGTGGCTCCGAATACACCCGTCTTGTCGTACCAGGGCGATCCGGTCGGGACCTCTTCGAGGCCGAGCTCACCGGTGCCGAGATACGCGACATCGCGGATGTCGCTGCGGTTGATTGCGAGAGCAATCGCCTGGCGAACCTTCGGGTTGTCGAACGGCGCCTTCTTGGTGTTCATCGCCAAGAAGTCCGGGATGCCCGCGACCGCACTGGTCACATAGGTGAAGCGGGGATCCTTCTTCAGCGTGGGTACCTGCTGAAGCGGCACCGCGTCGGCCCAGTCGATCTCGCGAGCGGAGAGCGCATCGATACGACTCTGGTCGACGGGAAGGAACTTGTAGGTGATCGAGTCGAGGTGCGGCAGGCCCTTCCTGAAATAGGTCGGGTTCTTCTTGACCGTGATGTGGTCTCCCTGCACCCACTCCACGAACTCGAATGGTCCGGTGCCGACCGGCTTGCGGGCGGGGTCGCTGTTCTCGATCGCCTTCTGATTGACGATCTCACCGTTGGTCGCGAGATTCGTCAGGAACGGACCGAAGGACGCCTTCAGGTGGAACACCACCGTAGCGGGGTCGGTCGCGTCGATCGAGTCGATCTGCGCGTAGAGTCCCGCATAGGCGCTGGCCGTCGTCGGATTCAGGATGCGCTCGAACGTGTACTTGACGTCGGCCGAGGAGAACTTTTCGCCGTTATGGAACGCGGCGTTGGTCACCAGGGTGAACGTCCAGGTCGTGGGGTTCGTCTGGGTCCACTTGGTGGCAAGGTCGGGTACGAACTTGCCGGAAGCATCCATGTCGATCAACTTGCTGAAGATGCCCTCGTACACCTGGGCACCGGTGTAGATGGATGACGTAGCCGGGTCGAGCACGTCAGGCTCACCGGTGAGGGCGGCCCGCAGGTCACCGCCGTCCTTGATCGTCGCGACGCTGGTCGAGGTTGCGGGCTTGGCCGACGCGCCGCAGCCGGCGAGCAGGAGTGCGACCGAAATCGCAGCGATGGCGAGCGTGACGCGCCTGGCGCCGACGGCTGGCCGGCGAGGCTGCCGAGTGGTGTGCTGTATGGAATGCATAGAACTCTTCTTCCGTGGTGAGGGGTGGTGGGTCTAGCGCGGGATGGTGCTGAGGAAATCGATGAAGGCGGTGTTGAAAGCATCCGGGCTCTCCCACAGGCACGCGTGCCCGCCGGGAACGGTCGTCCACTCGGCGCCGGGGATCGCATCGCGAAGGCGCGCGGAGAGCCGGACGGGAATGAGGATGTCCTCCTCGCCGGCCAGGACGAGTGTCGGTGCGGAAATTTGGGAGGCGCGCGCGAGCGCATCATGCTGCTGGATCACGTTGAGCTGGGAGAGGTATGCGTCCAGCGGCATCTCGAGCGAGGCCATCGCATCCCCGAACTCCGCTGCGTCTCCCGGCCGCTCTTCGAAGAACGGTCCGGTGAATGCCCACAGCGCGACATCCCGCATGACGAAGGGCACACCGAGCCCCCGTGCCAGATCTCCCCACATGGCGAACATCTGCTGGCAGAAGGGGTCGGCGGTACCGAAGGTGCAGGCAAGGGTGAGGCTCGTGATGTCGTCGGGGTAGGCAATCGCGTACTCCTCGGCGATCATTCCGCCCATGGAGACGCCCATGAGGTGAAAATTGGTGAACCCGAGGTGGTCGACGAGGGCCTTTGCATCGTCTGCGAGCAGCGTGGACGTGTACGGGCCTTCGGGCGTGTCGGTTGCGCCTATTCCGCGGTTGTCGAAGCGCAGGACGCGGTAGCCGGCATCCACCAGCGCGGGAATTTGAAAATCCCAGGAGTAGAGGTCGTCGGCCAGTCCATTGATCAACACGACGGTACCGGCGGTACCGTCTTCGTTGTCGACGAGGTAGTTGATGGTGATTCCGTTGACGAGTGCTTCTGGCACGGGGTTCTCCTTGAATGAGGGTTTTTAGCGGGGTCGGGGAATAGCTGCGAGCAGGGTGCGGGTGTAGTCGTGGGTGGGCCGGTTCATCACCTTGTCGGTTTCCCCGGTCTCCACAATCGAGCCGTGAAACAGCACCGCGACCTCGTCGCTGACGTGCTCGACGACACCGAGGTCGTGGGTGATGAAGATGGATGCGACGCCCAGGTCCTGCTGGAGGTCGGCAAGCAGGTTGAGTATCTGCGCCTGCACGCTCATGTCGAGAGCGCTGACCGGTTCGTCCGCAATGATCAGCTCGGGCTCACTGGCGAGCGCTGCGGCGATGCCGACGCGCTGACGCTGGCCACCCGACAGGTTGGTCGGAAGTCGATCGACAAGTGTGGGGCTGAGACCGACCCGGTCGAACAGGTCGAGCACCCGCTGGCTTCGGCTGGCCGGTGTGCCGATCCGGAAGCTGTCCAGCGATTCGCGCACGCTGCGCCCGACCGGCCAGCGCGGATCGAGGCTTCCGTAGGGATCCTGGAAGACCGGCTGGACGCGCCGTCGGAAGCTCCGCAGGGAGCCGCTCGAGAGGGAGAGTACATCGACTCCGTCGAACACGACTTCACCGTCATCCGGCTGAGTCAGCCCGAGGATGCACCGACCGAGCGTGCTTTTGCCACGGCCCGACTCACCGACGAGACCAAGCGTGCGGCCGTGCCCAACCGTCAGCGACACGTCGTTGAGGGCGACGACATAACGGCGCTTCCAGGGCGGGCCACCCATACTGAAACTCTTGCGCAGACCGTCGACCCTGAGAAGTTCACTCATCGGCGTCATCCGTCTCCGTCGTGGCTGCGCTCGCACGCAGCACCTCTGCCGCGCACAGGCTCTCCACGCTCCACTGCGCGGGGA
>JBBRDX010000114.1:0-9809 GCA_038203515.1 Actinomycetales bacterium
GTCGTGAGGTCGATGAGCCCGATGATCCGGTCGAGCGCCCAGGCCTTTGACGTGGTCTTGATCGAGCGGGTGCCGAGAGAGGCGGCTCGGGCTTCGAGGCCCACGGCATCCACCCCGGGCAGTCCCTCGAGATGCAGCCGGAGGCTCTTCTCGGTGAGCTCGCCGCCGATGAGCTGGATTGCGCGCTCGGCGGGGGCGAGCGATGTCGCCTGTTCAATGGTCACGGTGTCAGCTTCTTTCCTGGAGTGTGGTGCCGGAGTATGCATGGTCGAGCACGGCCCTCGCGGTCGCCTCGTCGGTGATCAATACCGAGCAGAGCGAACTCGACACGACCGCACGAGCGATTGCGTGCTTCGACTCGCCCGAGATCACAGCGATCGCTACCCTCGCCGACCGAAGCTGTTCGAGAGAGACTCCCACCGTGCGTTCGTCGAGCTCGTTGTCAACGATGTTGCCATCCGCGTCGATGTAGCGCCCGACAACGTCACCGACGGCGCCCCGCGCCACCAACTGGGCGATGTCCTCACGGCTCAGGTAGCCGCTGTCGACCAGCACGGAACTCGCATCGGCCACGCCAGCGCTGTAGAGGTAGGCGGATGCCCCAGCCGCCCGCTCGAGCACTCCGGCGACCGTGCGGTCTGCTTCGATCGCGAGTCGGGTCTCGCGGTGCTCGAGGATCGCCGGGCTCGGCAGCAGTGTGGCCTGCCCTCCCCCGGAACGCGCGATCGCGACAGCGGTCGACGCGGCAGTGCCTGCTCGTCGGTTGAGGCTGACTCCCCCATTGATCTGTACGACGTCGACGCCCCGTGCCCAGCCCTGGGGAAGGCGCTCGGCGACGGTGTCGACGGTGCGACCCCAGCTCACACCGAGGGTCCGCGGCACCGGACGCAGAACGCGGAGGTAGTCCACTGCCGCTTCCGCAACACGGTCGGCCACACTTGATCCATCGGTGGGCGAGGGCACCACCACGGCATCCGCCAACGAGAAGCGCTCGCACAGCTCTCGTTCCAGTGACAGCTTTCTGGCACGGGGATGGACGATTTCGATCCGAACGATTCCGAGCTCTCGAGCCTGGCTGAGCAGTCTGCCCACCTTCCAGCGGGTGAGTCCAAGCAGGGATCCGATCTCGTCCTGGGTCTTGCTCTCTTCGTAGTAGAGCTCAGCGGCACGCACGGAAAGCAGTTCTGCCGATGTCGTCATGCCCCACTCCCGTCTGGGTCGTTGCCCCAACGCTATGCCGTCGGTGGTCGCTGTTCAACATCTGCGCGGCAATTGCTCATGTGAGCAACGCTGTCGCGGCACCCGCTCCTCTGTGCGTACCGGGTCAACGGGGAGAGTTCACCGAACGACCGGAGGTGCCGCCGACCCCGGCGCTGCCATCGGACCGCGTATCGAGGTTCGCCCAGTCGACCGGATGCCCGTGCAGCACTTGCTCGAGACGGTCCAGACTGGTCTGCCATTCATTGCGCACCGTCGTGGCGAAAGCGGGCTCGATGCCCGAGTCAACCCGCAGTTCCAGTTCGGTGCTCGACCCCCTGAACCCCCCCGCGACGCTCACGAGCGTGAACTCGATCCGTCCGCGGTTGTCGGTCTCGACCCGGAGCAGCCGAGGCGGCTGCAACGCGGAGACGGTTCCGGTGGTCGACTGCCTCGGGCTGGAGCCTGGCCAGCGAAATTCGAACGCCCGAACTGGGCGAGCGGCGCGGTCCGGCTGAACAGTGGCCTGCTCTGTGGCAAGCATCCGGACTTCCCCCAGCCACCCCGCGAGTAGATCCGGGTCGACGAGTGCATCCCAGACGATGACCGGCGGTAGGTCGATCGTCCGCTGAAAGATCAGATCGGCGACAGGCACGCCCTCAACTTTACGCTGCGAGCCGTCACATAGGCTGTTGCCATGACGACGAAGACGCCGAATCGCCCTGCGGCTCCGGTCGGCAGAATCCGGCCGCGAGCCCTTGTAATCCTCGACATCGTCGTCGCAATCGCGGTCAGCCTCGTCGGCCTGATCTTCATGCTGGCACTGGCGAGTTTCTATGCCGACCAGTTCATCGTTCCGGTGTTCGGCATCCTCACGAAGATCCTCGCCGTGGCGTCCTGGTTCGCCGGCACCGCGATGTTCATCCTCTTCGAAGTACGCGGGCGCTACGCGTTCTACTGGCCGCTGGTCGGCATCCTCTCGATGTTCGCGTTCTACTACCTGGTGCTGTTCATCGCGTCAAGGGTCGCCGCGTGAGCGCCATCTATGCCCTGGCCGTGGATGTGGGGGGCACGAAAGTCGAAGCCGCTCTCGTCGACCCTTCCGGGGTCGTGCTGCCCGGCAGCCGATTCCGCGCCCCGACCGGGCCGGAGCGGGACTCCGACGGGCTCGCCCTGTCGGTCGACGAGGTCGTCGGTCTCGCCGCCGCGTCCCTCCCGGCCGGTGCGACGCTGGTGGGCGCCGGGATCGGATCCGCGGGGCCGGTGAATGAGCTCCAGGGACGCGTCTCGCCCCTCAACCTCGGCGTGTGGCGCGACTATCCGCTCCGCGACCAGGTCGCGGCCGCACTGCCTGACATCCCGGTGCTGCTGCGCATGGACGGCATCTGCATCGCGCTCGCAGAGCACTGGGTCGGTGCCGGTCGCGGCTACGACAACGTGATGGGAATGATCGTCTCCACCGGAATCGGGGGTGGCCTCGTATTGCACGGCAACACCGTGTCCGGCCCCACCGGCAATGCCGGCCACATCGGTCACGTCGAGGTGGCCGGGTTCGACGATCCCTGCCTCTGCGGGGGGATCGGGTGTGTCGAAGCGATCGCGTCCGGACCGAAGACTGTCGCGTGGGCGCGTCGCCAGGGCTGGACGGGCACAACGGGAGAGCAACTCGGAGCGAGCTTCCGCGCCGGTGACCCGATCGCCGCCGCCGCCATCGAGCGTTCGGGGAGGGCCATCGGGCAGGTGATCGCCTCCGCGACATCCCTCGTCGACCTCGAGATCGTGGCGATCGGCGGTGGTTTCTCGCAGGTTACCCCGGTGCTGTTCGACCACATGCGCACCGCCATCGCCACCCGCTGGCAGTTCGGCTTCGTCACCAAGGTGAAGGTGGTGCCCTCGGGGCTCTCGAGCGACGGTCCCCTCATCGGCGCCGCGGCGCTCGTGCATCGCTTCGAGGTCGTGGCCTGACCTGTTCCGGCGCGTTGTAGTCCCGCGCCCAGTCTCACCCGTTGGCTACATGCCGACGGGCACCCGCCGCACCACGGAGGGAACGCCGCCGGCCGGGCGGAACGTGGCGCGGGGCTGCGCCTTCGGAAGTCCGGGCGAGACCGGGACCGGCCTCGCCGTGCGCGCGAGCTCCATGAGGACGATGTGTGATTCAAGGAGGGCGAACTGGTCGCCGAGGCATTTTCGCGTTCCGGCGCCGAAGGGGAAGTACGCGCCGCGAGGCAGCGATGCCTCGAAGTCGCCCTGCCAGCGCTCGGGCCGGAACGTATCCGGGTCGTCGAAGTACATCGCGCTGCGGTGGCTCGCATACTGGCTCACCAGCACGTGCGCGCCCTTCGGCACCCGCACACCGGCGATCTCGACGTCGTCGATCGCGCGTCGCGGTGCGACCCACACCGGTGGGGCGAGTCGCAGTGACTCGGCCATGACCCCCTTCGCGGTCGGCGCGGAAAGGATCGTCCGCACGTCGAGTTCACCCCCGACCGGCAATAACCTCTCGGCCTCTTCAGCGAGCGCCTCCCACAGGTCGGCTCGATCGCGCAGGAAGCACAGTGCCCAAGTCATGACGTTGGCCGTCGTTTCGTGTCCGCTCAGGATGAGAGTGAGCGTCTCGTCTCTCACCTCATCGTGACTGAGCGCAGAATCGTCCTCGTCACGAGCGGCGAGCAGCAGCCCGAGCAGGTCGTCGCCGAGCTCCGCACCGGCCTCTGCACCGGCCGCCCGGCGCGCGATGATATCGTCGGCGACATCCGCAAGATAGTCGGATGACTCCTCGAACCTGCGGAAATAGGGAATCAGCGACCGGTCGAAGGCCCTCATTCCCGGTAGCATCGTGCGCTCGATGCGGTCGATCGCGAGCCCCATGTGGTGCTGGACGCCCTCGGCGTAGCGATCTATCTCGGTGCCGAAGAGCAATTGGGCGACGATCTGGAAGGTGAGCCTCATCATCTCGCGGTTCGCCTGGACATTCTGTCCCTCCGACCAGCCGGCCAGATGGTCGCGCGTGATGCGGTGCATGAGGGTCGCGTAGTCGCCGAGTTTTCCGTGGTGGAAGGGCGGCTGCATCATCCGGCGGTGACGAAGGTGGATCGGTTCTTCGTTGGTGAGCAGACCGGTGCCGAGCACCTTGCGCATTCGGTCGAAGCCCACTCCTTTGACGAAGGAGTTCTGTTTCCTGACGGTGACATCAAGAACTCCGTCGGCCCCGAAGAAGGCGATGAAGAGCTCGCCATTGAGAAAAAACGAGGCCGTGTCGCCATAGGTGCGGTGGAGATCGAGCAAAAAGGCAGGCGTGTCGCGCCAGAATCGCAGGGTGAGTGAGCCGGGAAAGCCGCGCGGACCGGGCGGCCTATCCGCTACGGCCGCGTGACGAGCGCGAATCGGCTTCGGCATCGGTGCGTAGCTCGCCGGCCTGGGGGCGGTGAATGGCCTCGTCATCGAATGCCTCCTACTGCGTCGGTGCAAATCGCGAGCATGCAAATCGCGAGCATGCAGATCACTTTCGCGGCTCACGCTCTCGCGTGGTGTGACCAGATTCTACGACTCGGCCGGCGCTCGACACGGTCCCGCCACGTGCGGCTTTCGAAAGGACCACCCGGGGCCGACATCAGCTCCCGGCAGCCGCTCTCACACCCAACACATCCGCGTAGCCAGATGCTACTGGACGCCCGGACCGATCGGCGTCGTACGCTCCGGCATCCCGAGCAGATGCCGAACGTGGGCCTCATCGTGGGTCATCTGGGTGACCAACTCACCAACGCTCGCAAACTTCTCCATTCCCCGGATGTACTTGACGAACGCGATCTCCACCATTTTGCCGTAGAGATCGAGGTCTTCATCGAGCAGGTGTGCTTCGATCTGCTTATCGGGCACCCCGACGAAGGTGGGATTGTTGCCGATCGACACCGCGGCAGGCATGGTTCGCCCGTCTACCGTGGCGTAGGCGGCGTAGACCCCGTCGGCAGGTACGTAGCCTTCGACAGAGCGGGCGAGATTGGCCGTCGGATACCCGAGCTCGCGCCCCCGGCGCTCCCCCGGCACCACTATCCCGCGCACGGTGGCCCGGCGTTCGAGCAGGGTCGCGGCTTCGGCGACCCGTCCCTCTGCCAGCAGGTCGCGGATCCAGGTGGAGGAGATCACCCGGTCGCCGAGGGGTCGAACGGCCTCGATCATCCGCACCTCGAACCCGTGGAGGCGACCGAGGCGTTCGAGCTCCTCGACGGTACCCAGCCCCCGATGGCCGAACCGGAAGTCGGGTCCTACGAATACCAGCTTCGCGTGCAGGGTGCCGACCAGAACATCCGTCACGAATTCTTGGGGCTCCTTGAGGCTGAAGCCGTGCGTGAACTCGATCATCACCAGGGCATCGATACCGGTCGTCTCGAGCACGGCGCGTTTCTGGTCGTTGCTCGTGAGGGTTCCCGGACACAGGTCGGGCTTCAGGAGGGCGAGCGGATGCCGGTCGAAGGTGAGCACCGTCGAGACGAGCCCCGCCGCCGCGGCCTCCCGGCGCAGGCGTGCGATGACGCTGCGATGACCCGCATGAACGCCGTCAAACTTTCCGATCGTGACGGCGGAGGGGCCGAAGTCGGGCGGTACTTCATCAAGAGAGGGATAGAACTTCATTCCAGCACGTCCGCCTCGATGGCAACCGGGCGACGGGCGCGCAGATAGAGCAGGCCGAGCACCGGGAGCACAAGCGGAATGAGGAGATAGCCGAGGCCGTAGGCGGACCAGACCGTGGACTCCCGCCCGAACGGGTTGATGCTGTGGAGCCCAAGAAGACCCGGAGCCACGAGGCTGATGGTGCCGACTACGAGCACGCCGACGAGCTCGAAACCGATGGTGAGCCGCGCCACGAGATACCAGGCGACACCCGGAGCGACGAGGGCGATCGTCGCGACGATGTAGACGAGCGCGGAGAGTGCGGAGAGCGAGAATGCGAGAGGCGCCTCGGCGAACCGATCGATGATCTGGAACACCGAACGGCCCGTTGCGGCGAGGGCGAGGATACCGTAGACGGCCACGAGCACCCGTCCGATTCCGAGGGTCCTGGTCCGCACCGGGCGGGGAGAAGAGTTGGCAGCCATCACCTCAAGATTAGGCCACTTGGAAGACCCAGATTTGATACATGCGGTAGACCATCACCGCGATGGCGAGGCAGATGACTCCGAGCACCACTGTGGCCCAGCGATTGCGCTCGAGGAGCGCCCAGAATCCCGCGAGCGGCGGCAGCAGCAGCGCCGACACGAGATAGATGTAGAACTCCGGCAGGCTGCCTCGCGCCGGATTTCCGACAAACGGCGCCGCGATCGCGACGACGAGCTGGGTGATGAGAAGCAGTTCTACGAGAAGTGTTGCGCCGAGCGAATAGTCGTTGGGCTGGCGACCGAGCAGCCCGAGCACGAGACAGAACAGTCCTGCGACGACTGCAACTACAACCTGCAGCCAGGTGAACCACTCGATCACTCGGCCACGACCGGTTCGGCGAGCACGACCGGTTCATCGGTGACGTCGGGCGCGAAATTGATGATCGGCTTGCCGATGCCGTCGGCGAATTCCAGCAGGCCGACCAGGCGGCCATCGGGCGCGATCGCCGCGACAGGTCCGGGCGGCCCCTCCGGGCGCTCAGCGACGAGACGTTTTCCGTGACCCAGGTCCACGGCCTGGTCGGAGTCGAGCGCGAACACCGGGAACAGCACGGTCGCGATGGCGGCCGGCGAGAGCAGGGTGGCGGCGACATCGAGGGACTCGAGCTCCGCGGCATCCGCGACGCTGAAGGGTCCGATCATGCTGCGCCGGAGCGCGGTGAGATGGCCGCCCACTCCGAGCGCAGCACCGAGATCGCGCGCGATCGCGCGGATATAGGTGCCGGAGCTGCAGCGCACCCTCACGTCGAGATCATAGAAGCCCGCTTCTCTGCGCGAGTCGAGCACCTCGAGAGCAGACACGGTCACCGAGCGGGCCGCGAGCTCCACCGTCTCACCCTCGCGCACGAGCGTGTAGGCGCGTTTGCCATCGACACGAATGGCGCTCACGCTGCTGGGCACCTGGCTGATTACACCGGTGAGAGGCCCGAGGGCGGCGGAGACGGTGGCCCCCCTAATCGCGTCGACCCGTGCGGGGTCGGCGACCTCGATCGGCTCCCCGTCGGCGTCGTCGGTGTTGGTGGCCGATCCGAGACGGATGGTGGCGAAATACTCCTTGTCGAGCCCGACAAGGTACGTGAGCAGCCGAGTCGAGTTGTTGATGCCGAGCACGAGCAAGCCAGTGGCCATCGGGTCGAGCGTTCCAGCATGACCCACCTTGCGTGTACCCGCGCGTTTACGGGTGCGCGCCACCACGTCATGGCTCGTGATGCCGGCCGGCTTGTCGATAAGCAGGATGCCGCTGCGACCGAGTGCTTCGGTCACGCGTCCGCCGTCCCGGCAGTGTGGCCGGCAGACGGCTCGGTGAGGCTGCGCATCAGGTCGAGTTTCTCCGGAAACGCTGCTGTGAGGAGCTCCCGCGCACTCGGATCGCCGTCGAATTCGTCAGTCATCCGCAGTCCGATCATCGTATTGATCAGCATGCCACCGGAGAGGAAGTTCTGCGATTCGTCCACCGTGAAGCCCGCTTCGTCGCGCAGGAACCGATAGACGCGGAGGAATCCCTCCCTGGCCACCGGTCCGACCCCGGGATCCCCGCCGAGAACGAAGGCGTGCATCAGCGAGAGCAGGAGGCCCCGTTGTGCCGCGAGCCCCACGTAGGCGAGCCCGATCCGTCGCGCGACAGGAATCCCCGACTCGTCAGGAATCCCCGACTCGTCAGCGAGCGCCGCGCGAAAGGCCGCAAGCAGCGTGTCGAGCGCCCGATGCAGCACCTCGACGAATAACTTCTCCTTTGTGCCGAACATCCTCACGACATAGGGCTGGCTGACCCCGGCGGCTCGGGCGATCTCAGCGGTTGTGGTGCCGACGTAGCCGTGGTCGCCGAATACCCGCATCGCCGCGTCGAGGATCAGCTCGCGGCGTTGCCCGGCCCGCATCCTGGTGAGGGGGACCTCTGCGTCGGTCTCAGTGAGGGTCACGACAGAAAGATTATCAGTCGATTACTAAAGTCCGATTAGTAACCAACCGACACCATGATGAGGTACTCGTCCCGGTGCTGGGCGGGACGGTGCTGCACCCTGTCTTCGGTGGTGGCACGGGTGGGCATCCGCTCCCCTGCTGTCCCTGCTGCACCCGGGTGCTGCCCCGGTAATCGGCACCTGCACCGATCGCTAGGATCGGCTCATGAGGGTAGCGGTGATCGGTGCCGGCGCAATCGGCGGTACGGTCGCCGGTCTTCTGGCGCGGGCTGGGCACAGTGTGCAGGTCGTCGCGCGTGGCGAGCAACTCGCCGCGCTGTCCCAGAACGGGCTCCGGCTCACCGGTGGCTGGGGAGACTTTACTGTGCGCGTCGACGCTGTTGAGAGCCTCACCCTTTCCCCTGACATCACGTTCCTCGCCACGAAAGCCCAGGATGCCGCGGTCGCCCTCAGCGCGAACGCCGAGATCCTCGTCGGAATCCCCGTGGTCGTCGTTCAGAATGGCCTCGAGGCCATCACCACCGCCCAGCGCGCGGCTCCCCGATCGGACATCGTAGGCGGCCTGGCGCTTTACGCGGCGTCCTATCTCTCTCCCGGCACCATCACCGTCACGACGACCGGGCCGACCTTCCTCGGCGGCCCCGTGTTGCCGGCGCTCTATGCCTCAAAGATCCTCGGGGCGGTGATGCCCGTCGAACTCACCGAGAATTTCGAGGGCGCGCAGTGGACAAAGCTCATCGTCAACCATGTCAATGGCCTGTCAGCCGTCACCGGCCTGAGCGTGCAGGAGGTGATCGGTGATCGGCAGTTGCGCGCGATCATGACCGAAACGATGCGCGAGGCCGTTCGGGTAGCGCGTGCGGGCGACATCGAATTCGCGCCCCTCCAGGGGCTCTCCCACCGGGCACTGTCAGCGCTGGTTCGAGTGCCGACGCCGGTCGCGCAGCTGCTGCCGTTGCTGATGAAGCGGCGGATGGGATCGCGCCCGAATCCGGGGTCGACACTCCAGAGCATCCGACGCGGCCAGCCCACCGAGATCGACTACCTCAACGGCGCGGTCGTGTTGCGCGGAGCGGCGGCGGGAGTGCCGACGCCGGTGAGTGCCGGGCTCGTGGAGATGGTGCACGAGGTTGAGCAAAGCGGGGAGTTCACCCCGGTCGCCACGGTGATCGAACGGATGCGTCTGCCGCTCGGGAGATAACAGTCATCGGGCGCGATTTTGGTGACGTGTTCTGTTGGCCGCCGGGCTGGTTCGCCGCCGGGCTGGTTCGCCGCCGGGCTGGTTGGCCGCCGCCGCGTCGTGTCCGGCTGTTAGCGACGCGATTTCGAGGTCGGATTGTCTTCTCCTCCACAGGCTTTCCGCAAAATTTTTCTTCCCATTCGGTGCTAAGACTTTCGAAAGTATGTCGCCCTTACGATTCCGGTGTGATAGCAAGGTGGTTTTCTGTGTCAATTCGGCCCGGGTGTGGTTTTCGTTATCCCGCCGCGCATAGTGTTCGAGAACGAGATCAACCGGCAGCGACGAGAGGAGAGCGGTGAG
>JBBRDX010000115.1:0-9771 GCA_038203515.1 Actinomycetales bacterium
CGAAGTGATGGAGGAGGGCCGCGTCACCGTCGACGGGATCTCCCACGATGTGGGAGCACCGTTCATGGTCATCGCGACGCAGAACCCCATCGAGCAGGCCGGAACCTATCGGCTGCCGGAGGCCCAGCTCGACCGGTTCATCATGAAGACCTCCATCGGATATCCCGACCACGCCTCGACCGTGCGCATCCTCGAGGGCTCGGGCGTGAAGGCGCACGACACGATCCTGCCGCCGATCGCCACCGACGAGGTGATTGTGGAGATGGGCGCTCTCGCCCGCACGGTGCACGTGGATGCCACCATCAACGACTATGTTTCACGACTGGTGGAGGCAACACGCTCTACGACCGAGGTGCGTCTCGGCGCGAGCGTGCGGGGGGCTCTTGCGCTCATCCGCACCTCCAAGGTCCTCGCGGCTGCGAACGGTCGCCACTACGTGATCCCGGATGACGTCAAGGCACTCGCGGAGCCGGTGCTCGCGCACCGGCTGGTGCTCGACCCCGAAGCAGAGTTCGACGGGGTCACGGCCTCGAGTATTGTCAGTCAGCTTCTGATCGAGACCCCGCCACCGAGCGACAGGCAGTCAGTGTGAGCGGTCGAGGGGAGGCTCAGCGCCAAGCATCGAGCGCGCGAGTGGCACGGGGGCAATCCGGCCATGCATCGCGCTCTTCCATGACTACCGCGCACTTCGATTCGGCATACAGCACGGGCACTGTCGGCCTCACCAACGCCCGCACTCGCATTGTGGGCGATCGCACCGGCTTCCTTGCCGACACGATCATCACACTCGTGCGGTTCTTCCGCGCCATGGGCGAGGTCTTCGCCGGGTGGTTCCGACGTATTTCCTCGGTCGTCACCCCACTCGGATGGTCAATTCTTTTTCTCGTGCCCGCCGCCTTCGTGTTCGGATACGGGCTCGGCTGGGTGGAACTCGTCGCCGTGGCATTCGCCGGCACAGTGCTCATCATCGTGGCCACGATCTACCTCATCGGTCGTAATGCCTTCGCTATCGAGCTCTCAATACCGCACAGTCGGGTCGTCGTGGGGGAGCGTGCCACCGGCCTGATCACCGTGAACAACCCGACCCACCGCCGACTGATCGGTGGGAAGGTCGAGGTGCCGATCGGTCGCGGTCTGGCGGAGATCGCCATGCCGGGACTCGCGCGCGGCGCGTCGTTTCGTCACGAATTCGTCGTGCCCACGAGCCATCGCGGCGTTCTCGCCATCGGCCCCGTGCGCACGGTGCGGGCCGACCCCGTGGGACTCGTGCGTCGTGAACTGGTCTGGACGGATGCCAGGGAGCTGTTTATCCACCCGCGAACGATCGGTATCCCCTCCACCAGCACCGGGTTCGTGCGCGACCTTGAAGGGAATCCCACCAGGGATCTCTCGAACAGCGATGTGTCGTTCCACGCGCTGCGCGAATATGTGCCCGGGGACGAGAGGCGCTACATCCACTGGAAGAGCACGGCGAAGACCGGCACCTACATGGTGCGCCAGTTCGAGGAGACCCGCCGCAGTCACCTCGTGGTCGCCCTCAGCCTCGCCACCGCGAATTACGCGACCGAGGAGGAGTTCGAGATGGCGGTGAGCGTGGCCGGGTCGCTCGGCGCGCGCGCTATCCGGGATGCCCGCAACGTCGCGGTCGTCGTCAGTGAGAAGACACCTGAGTTTGCCAAGCGCAAGGTTCTCGCGGTACGGCACCTCAACACGCTCACCCGCACCCGTCTGCTGGATGACCTCGCGGTCGTCGAACACGCGCAATCCGCTCTCGGCATCATGGATGTCGCCCGTGTCGCAGCCGATGAGGTCACCGGGATCTCCGTAGCCTTCCTGGTTTGTGGGTCGCTCGCCACTCCGACCGAGCTTCGCGCGGCATCGACCAAGTTCCCTGCCGGAGTGGAAGTGGTCGCGATCGTGTGCGATCCCGAGACGATCCCCGGGCTCCGCCGGGTCGCCGGACTCAGCGTGCTGACCATCGGCTATCTCGAAGACCTTCAGAAATCTCTCGCCAGGGCGGCGGCTGCATGAGCACCGGCTCCGACAGCATCCGCCGGATCGACAGCAAGCGCCGGTCCAGGGTGGACAAGCGCCGCCCGGGTCAGCGCCGCCCCGGACAGCGCCGGTCCGCCAGCCGCCCGCGCCTGCCCGTCGCTTTCGTGGCGATGACGATCCTGATGCTCTGGCTCACCACGCTCGTGGCGTCCGCTGCGCTCTGGCCGATCTACCAGTCGGCGCAGCTGATAGCGGTAGTCGGTGCGACTGTGCTGGTCGGATCGGCCATCGCCGTATCCGGAGCCCTGTACCGGTGGTCGACCCTCACGATCACCCTGGTCACGGTCGGCGTCTATCTTCTGATCGGAGTGCCTCTCGCCATTCCCGATCGTGCACTCTACGGCGTGCTGCCCACTCTCCAGGGCGAGCTTGAGCTGCTGCAGGGCACTGCCCTGAGCTGGAAGCAACTTCTCACCATCACCCTTCCGGTGGGCTCGTACGAGTCGCTCCTCGTACCGGCGTTCATCCTCGTGCTCCTCACGACCGTCGTCGGTCTCTCGGTTGGTCTCCGCTCGCGTTGGGGAGAGCTCGGAGTACTCGCGCCCATTGTGCTCTTCATCACAGCAATTCTGTTCGGAGCCTCCACCTCGACCTGGCCACTCGAACTCTCGCTCGGGCTGCTAGCAACGGCGCTGGGCTGGCTCGTCTGGCGTCGGTGGTACCGGCGGAGAGCCTCGATCCGACTGCTCGCCGCGCAGGCCCTCGACAGCGACGGCCGACCGCTCGAAACGGCCGGTGACACCACTTTCGCCGGGTTCCGCACGGTCATGAGTGCCGGACTCATCGTCGTGCTCGCGGCGGGCGGCGCGGTCGCTGCCACCCTCACTCTCCCGCCGACGGCGCAGCGTCACGTGTTGCGCACGGCGATCGTGAAGCCCTTCGATCCCCGGGTGTATGCGAGCCCACTCAGCGGCTTTCGACACTACGAGGAGACTCTGGCGGCGAACACGACCATGCTCACCGTCACGGGTCTCCCGATCGGCGGACGCATCCGAATCGCCACCCTCGATACCTATGACGGAATCGTTTACTCGGTGGGAAGTTCACTGGTGTCAAGCGAATCCGGTTCCTTCACGCGGGTCCCCTCCAGCTTCGACCAGTCGAGTACGACCGGGTCACCGGTGTCCGTGCGCATCGTCGTCGGCGACTATTCCGGCGTGTGGCTCCCGACCGTCGGCAAGTTCACCAGCGTCACCTTCTCCGGGCAGGATGCCCCGGAGCTGCGGAATTCGTTCTATTACAACAACACCAGCGGCACCGCCGCCGTGATCAGGCCCCTCCAGTCGGGTGACAGCTACTCGCTGACGGCCGTAGAGCCTCGCCAGCCCTCGGAGAATCAACTCGCGACGTTGCGTCCGGCGACCGCCGCTGTTCCGCGTTCCGCCGTGATTCCGGACCAGCTCTCGTCGACGCTGGACACGTGGACGCGTGCGCAGAGCGCGCCAGGAGCGCGCCTCGCGGCGATGATCACCGCCATGAAACAGACCGGCTACATCAGCCACGGGGTCGACCCGGAGCTGCCGGCGAGCCGCTCCGGCCACGCCGCGGATCGCATCACGCAGTTGCTCACCGACCAGCGCATGATCGGCGACCAGGAGCAATACGCCGTCACGGCGGCGTTAATGGCTCGCCAGCTGGGTTTCCCGGCCCGGGTGGTGTTCGGGTTCGTGCCCGAAGTCAACACCCAGGGCCCGACCGAGGTGCTCGGCAAGAACATCTCGGCCTGGATCGAGGTCGACACGGCCCAGCACGGGTGGGTGACGATGGATCCGACGCCGCCGGTGCGAGACATCCCCCAGGAACTGCCCAAGGATCCGACGACCATCGCCCGCCCGCAGTCGCCCGTGCAGCCTCCGATCGAAGACCCCACCCGGCCCAATACCCAGCAGCCGCCGGAAAGCACCCAGGATCCGACGACGAAGGATAACCCTCTTCTGCTCGTGCTTCTCATCGTGCTCCAGGTGGCCGGCTGGGTAGTGCTCGCCGCGGCCATCATCCTCGCCCCGTTCCTCGCGATCGTGGTGGCGAAGCTGCGGCGGCGGATGTTGCGGCGCCGGGCTCCGACGGCCATCCAGCGAATCAGCGGTGGGTGGCAGGAGTTCGAAGACGCGGTCATCGACCATGGACTCGAGCCGCCGATTTCACCCACGCGTACCGAAGTCGCCTCGATAGTCGGAGGAGTGCAGTCGCTCGTGCTCGCGGCGGTCGCCGATCGTGCCGTGTTCTCTCCCGACCAGCCTGGGGATGAGGAGGCTGACCGGGTCTGGCGCGCGGTCACCGATCTCCGGGCATCCATGGACGACGGCCGAACACGATGGCAGCGCATCCGGGCGGCGATCTCGCTGCGATCCCTCGGTGGATATAGTGTCAAGAGACTGTTCAGGCGATAGTCGAATGGTCGCGGCGGGATGGATGCAGTGGGGAGGGGTCGAAGGCAAATGACGTGCACCTTCTGCGGAACCCCGTTGCCCCCGGGGGCACTCTTCTGCGGCGAATGCGGGCGAGCGGTCACCGGTTCGCCGCCCGTTTCGGTCACGCTTGCGGCGGCGCCTCCGCCGTCGATCGAGCACCGGCAGACTGTCGACTACCTCCAGTTTCCCGTGTCGCGCACCGTTCAAAATCCAGTTCCTCCCCTGGTCATCCCGAGGTCGGATGGCGCGGCTACTGTGGTCTGCGAGCAGTGCGGCTCGCCGATGTCGGAGGACGACATATTCTGCGGGGAATGCGGCTTCGTCTCCCGCGCCGCCAGTGAGGACTTCGGTCGCTCCCGCGACACCGCCATCATCGAGCTGGCTCCGCCGCGTTCTCCGGCGTCCCCGCCGCGACCGGTTTCGGTCGTCGATCACGTGCCCAACTTCGAGCCGACCGCGGATGTCGTGGAGTCGGCGATCATCGAGGACTCCGGCATTCCGACCTCCAGTGCAACGCTGCGGCCGGAGGCGCTCGTGCTGCCGCCCGAGCCTCGGCGAGTCGGGCTGCCCCAGTCGTCGGCCGAGAGCACCGGCAGGGATGAGACAAACAGGACTGCCGATATTCCGTTCGATGATTCGGCCGACCTCGAGGCGACCCGCATCTCGCGCCCCGGTCGTGCGGGGGAGCGTTTCGTGCTGCAGTTCAGCACCGGAGAGAGCTTCACGGTCTACGGCAGTGGGCTCATCGGACGCAACCCGCGTTCAGAACCCGGCGAATACTTCGACCAGCTGGTACGGGTGCTCGATCAGAGCCGATCAGTCTCCAAAGTGCACCTTGAATTCGGGCAGGATGCCGGCCGATTCTGGATCATGGACCGTTTCTCCGGAAACGGCACCATCGTGCGCGAGCCCGAGTCCGACGCAGTGCGCTGTCAGCCGGAGAAACGTTTTCGCATCGCACGCGGTACTCGCGTGGACATCGGCGAGCAGTTCTTCATCGTCAGCTGAGTTCTCCTGGGAGATCAGGCCGCACTCCTCCCCGACCGACGGGGCGATGTGAGCACTGTCCCGAGATCGTGGCGACCCGGGCCGTCTGGGCGAGCGTGACTGATTGTCTAGTGCGGTGCCCGCCTCTTCTACTCCCGGTCTGATCCCGCCTGTTCGCCCGCGGGTGACGGTGCGGAGAAAGACGCTCGCGCTTCCCCGTGAGCCGGAGCGTGCCCGTCCACACGGTTTCCCGATCATCGCGGTACTCGCGCCGGTGATCGGATCTGTGCTCATCTGGGCACTCACCCGCTCTCCGTTCGCCCTGGTGTTCGCCCTGCTCGGCCCGCTCGTCGCCATCGCGAGCGTCGCGGATGCCCGGCTGCAATCCCGACGCACGGACCGGCGCGAGTCCGCGCGCTTCGACAGGGAGGTCGCAGTGACACGAATCGCGATCGAACGACGTCACGCAGAGGAGCGGGAGCTGCTGCTGCGCGCGGTGCCGGGTGCGATCGGGCTGACCGCACGGGCGTTACACGATCCCGAGCGATGGCGTACCGCCGCGGCAGCCGGGGTACCCGTGCGCCTCGGCCTCGGCAGCCTGCCGAGCTCGGTACAGCTCGACGGCGCGCCCGCGGCGAGCAGGGGTGACGACGATCCGGTGCAGGCTGCGATCGAGCAGCTGTATGACCTTGCCTCGACAGTGGACGGGGTACCGATCGTGGTCGACGCACGGCTCGGCATCGGGGTGTGTGGTCCGGCCGCGCTGGCGCAGGCCGTGGCTCGCGGCATCCTGCTGCAACTCGGCGACCGCCTGTCGCCGCGGGCGGGCCTGTTCTCGGCCGGGGCGGCGGCACAGGACTGGACGGAACCGCTGCCGCACCGGGCGGTGAACTGGCCCGAGCAACGGAGTGCTGTGGTGCGCTGGACCTGCGACGGTGAGACCGGTGTGATCGCTGCCGCGTCGCGCGTGGAAGACCTTCCCGTCGAGTGCCGGGTGGTGGCGCAGGTCGTCGCTGGACGGGGCGCCCGGGTGGTCCGCTGCCCGGATGACGCAGGGCTCGACCTGCCCCTGGCTCTCGTCGTCGAACCCGTGTCGTCCGAGCAGGCACGGGAGATTGGCAGATTCCTCACCGATTCCGCCAGGATCCTCGATCGGCAATCCCCCGAATCGCACCACACTGCGGCTCAGGACTTCCACTCCCTTCCGCTGCCCGATGCGGCGTCCCCGGGTGCCGGTTCCCTCGCATGCGTGTTCGCCCGTCATGCCGACGGAGTGAAGGGAATGACAGTCGACCTCGTTGCACACGGTCCGCACGCCGTCGTCGGTGGCACGACGGGCAGCGGCAAGAGCGAGCTCCTCGTCAGCTGGGTGCTGGCGATGGCGCGCGCCCACGCACCCTCGGTCGTGAACTTCCTGCTCGTGGACTTCAAGGGTGGTGCCTCGTTCGCCGCCCTCCGTAATCTCCCACACGTGGTCGGCACTGTCACCGATCTCGACGAACGAACCGCCCACCGTGCGATGCTCAGCCTGCGGGCGGAGCTCAAGTTTCGGGAGAGGCTTCTCGCCGAGGCGGGCGCCAGGTCGGTGGACGACCCCGGCGTGGATCTGCCCCGGCTCGTCATCGTGGTCGACGAATTCGCGGCGATGGCCGGGGATTATCCTCAGCTTCATGAACTGTTCGCCGATCTGGCTGCGCGCGGTCGATCGCTCGGCCTTCATCTCGTACTCTGCACGCAGCGGCCCGCCGGTGCCATCCGGGATGCCGTGCTCGCCAACGCGACCCTCCGACTCTCGCTGCGGGTCAATAATCGCGCCGACAGCCTGGCCGTGCTCGGCACGGTGCAGGCCGCGGAGTTGCCGGGCGACGAACCCGGCCGTGCGCTCATCTCGATCGGAGGCGATTCGGCAGAGCAGGTGCGAGTCGCCCGCACGACCGACGACGATGTCACTCGTGTGATCGGGCGGTACCTGCCCTCTCCCACACCGATTCGCCGGCCGTGGTGCGACGATCTCGCCACCTCGATTCCGCTCGCTTCGCTCGATCGCGACGGCGCGGGCATTCCCTTCGCCCTCGTCGACCTACCCGAACAGCAGCGGCAGGATACCGCACGGTATGACCCGTCCCTGCGAGGCAGTCTGCTCGTGATCGGAGCCCAGGGCTCGGGCAAGAGCGAGCTGTTCTCGACCCTGGGCACGGCGTCCGGTGTAGAGCTGCTGCCGTCGGGAGCGGAGTCGGCCTGGGACGCGGTGGAGGCTGCGATGGAACGCCTTCGAGTCGGAGTCCGGGGCCCGCGATTATTACTCGCTGACGACCTAGACGCGCTCGTCGGGAGGTTGCCGGAGGACTACCAACCCACCTTCGTCGATCGCCTGGTCGAACTCGCGCGGGACGGCTCGGCGGTGGGCCTGCAACTCGGGCTGTCGGTGCGCCGCATCCCTCCCGCTCTCCAGACCCTCGCGTCGCTGTGTGACGAGAGGATCATCCTGCGTCTCCCGTCACGACAGGACCACCTGATGGCCGGCGGCACGGCGATCGGGTACGTGGCGGATGCCCCGCCCGGTTCGGGCGAATGGCGCGGTTCCCGCATCCAGGTCGCCCGGCGTCCGCCAGCTGGTGACGCGGTGGAGGAGGCGGTCCTCGCGGTGAGCGGATTCGATCTCGCCGGCTACCAGTGCATCGCCATTGTGACTACTCGGGTCACGGAGTTTGCCCGGCGTCTTCCGGCGGTCCGGCCGCCGCCCGGCGAGGTGCGGTTACTCTCGGCGGCGGCGCTGTATCGGCCGGGCTCTCTCGGGGTGCCGGGCTCTCTCGAGGTGCCGGGTGCGCTCAAGGTGCCGGGTGCGCTCGAGGTGATCGACGCGCAGGCGCCGTCGGTCATCGTCGGGGATCCCGACGCCTGGCAGGCCAACTGGGCACTTCTCGGCGCTGTGCGCGCGACGGGGCTCGTGGTGGTCGACCGCTGCAGCGTCGCCGAGTTTCGCGCCCTCAGCGGCCGCAGAACCCTGCCGCCGCCGATCCGAAGGAGCTCTGACCAGTGTTGGGCGCTCGAACCCGACGGATCGGTGCGGCGGATGCTCGCACCATCCGCCTGACCGGCCGTTACGCCAACACGTTCGCGAGAGCGCGGAAGCCGAGCCCGTGGGCGGCGGCAACCGGCTCGCTGATGATCTCACCGGCGTGGGTGTTGAGTCCGAGAGCGAGGGATGGATCGGCCCGGAACGCGTCGATCCAGCCGTGATTCGCGATGGCGCGTACGTAGGGCAGAGTCGCGTTGGTGAGCGCATAGGTGGACGTGTTCGGCACGGCGCCAGGCATGTTGGCGACGCAGTAGAACAACGAGCCGTGCACCGTGAAGGTTGGGTCGGCATGGGTGGTCGCGTGGGAGTCGGCGAAGCAACCCCCCTGGTCGACGGCGATGTCCACGAGTACGCTGCCCGGTTTCATCCGCGACACGAGCTCGTTGCTCACGAGCTTCGGCGCTTTGGCACCCGGCACGAGCACCGATCCGATGAGCATGTCCGCACTCACGCAGGCCCGGTCGATCTCGAACGAGTTGGAGGCGATGGTCTTGACCCGCCCGGCATAGAGGGCATCGAGCTCGCGCAGGCGCTGGAGGTTGGTGTCGAGAACGGTCACCTCGGCACCGAGTCCGACTGCGACCGACAGCGCGTTCGTGCCGGCAACGCCGCCACCGAGCACGACGATCCTGGCGGGATGGGTGCCGGGTACTCCGGGAACGAGGAGGCCGGGGCCGCCATTGGGCTTTAGCATCGCGTTCGCGCCGACGATCGGGGCGAGTCGTCCGGCGACCTCGCTCATCGGAGCGAGCAACGGCAGAGCGCGAGAAGGCAACTGCACGGTCTCGTAGGCGACGCCGGTGACACCGCGCGCCAGCAGTTCCTCGGTCAGGCGACGTTCAGCAGCGAGATGGAGATAGGTGAACAGCAGCAGGTCGTCCCGGAAGTAGCCGTATTCGCTCTCCACGGGCTCCTTCACTTTGAGGAGCAGATCTGCTGCCGCCCAGGTGGATGCCGCATCCGGGCTGATCGAGGCGCCGGCATCGACGTAGGCCTCGTCCGGGATGGATGACCCGACGCCGGCTCCGCTCTGAACAAGCACTTCATGGCCGTGAGCGACGAGATCGTGCACCCCTGCCGGGGTGATCGCCACCCGGAACTCGTTGTTCTTGACCTCGGACGGAACGGCGACTCTCATGACACTCCTGGGTGATTGTCGGTGCGATGGTGCCACAGCGGTGTGGCGATGTGCGACCGGATCATCGGCCGCGACACCCCAGCGTAGCGTCGCGTGACGCG
>JBBRDX010000116.1:0-9698 GCA_038203515.1 Actinomycetales bacterium
CCGACTCGGCAACGGTCATCCCGAAGCGGGAGAGAACTGCGCTCGCGAGATCGCGGTCCGGGCTCTCGAGCCTCACGCGGGCACCGCCGACCCCACGCAGCTCGGCGATCGTGCCCTGCGCCACAAGACGACCGACACTCATTACTGCGGCATCGGTGCAGATCTGCTCGATCTCCGCGAGCAGATGGCTGGAGACGAAGACGGTTGTCCCCTCTGCCGTCAGGGACCGGATGAGGCTGCGCACCTCGCGAGTCCCCTGAGGGTCGAGGCCGTTCGTCGGCTCGTCGAGCACGAGCAGTCGCCGCGGAGTCAGCAGGGCGTTGGCGATGCCGAGCCGCTGCTTCATTCCCAGGGAGTAGGCCTTCACCTTCTTGCCCGCCGCGTGCGACAGCCCCACCCGCTCGAGCGCGGTCTGCACTCGAGCACGTCGGGTCGCGGAGGTCGCATGGCCATCGGCGGTATCGAGACGGTGAAGGTTGGCGGCGCCCGACAGGTAGGGGTAGAAGCCGGGTCCTTCCACGAGCGCGCCAACCTCGGGGAGCACGACCCGGAGATCCTCCGGAATCCGTTGCCCGAGCACCTCGATGTGCCCGCTGGTAGCCGAGGCGAGACCCAACAGGAGTCGGATGGTGGTGGTCTTGCCCGATCCGTTGGGACCGAGGAAACCGAATACCGAACCAACGGGCACGCGCAGGTCGACGCCGTCGATGGCGAGCTGTGATCCGAATCGTTTGCTGAGCCCCTCGGTGTGGATCGCGAACTCGGTCGCGACGGGCGTCACTTCGTCGCGGCGGCAGCCTGGAGCTTCGCCACCGGAACCGAACCGGCGAACACGCGTCCGTCATCCGTCAGCAGCACATTGACGAGACTGGTGCGGAACAGGTGCCCTCCGTCCACGGCAGTGGTGAGCTTGCCGAAGAGCGGTGAGGAAGTCGCGCTGGAGGTGTTCGTCCCGGCGGGAACTGCGACGATCGCGTCCCATCCGGTGCCCGAGACCGTCGGCTCGGCAGAGTCGGTCGGCGGAACGGTCGGGCGTACCGCATCCGTCTTCAGTGTTTTTTCCGTCACTGTGGCCCCGGCTGGCGGAGCGAAGGCGAAGAGGCTGGCATCGGGGGCGCCGAGGTCGAGCTTCGAGAATCCGACGTGGAAAGCGGGAGCCTTCTGCGAACGCGCGAAGACATCGACTGAAAGCGGAAGCCCGGTTTCAGAATCGACCGCGATCGAGACGGACCCGACCAGCGTGTCGCCAGCCTTCGGTGTGAGCACCAGGACGTAGGCCGTTCGTTCTGCGATCCGGCGATCGCTGCCGAGCGAGACCGTGGTGGTGGAGTCGACCGAGGCGAGGAGCTTCGAGGCGAGCTGGTCGGGGGTGGGCATACTGCCCTCGATGGGTGCCTCGGCCGTGCTCGCGTCGAGCGTCGAATGCACCGCGGTCCTCTTCTTCGAGTCATAGAGCCACACATCAGGGCCGTTCCGCACCAGGTCCCGCTCGGCCATGCTGTCCAGCACCTGCACGCGCTGCTTCGTTGATCCGTCCATGAAGATCCGGGCGGTGTGTGAACCGGTGAGTAATTCGAGCGCGGAACCCGCCGAGGCATCCGCTCCCGTGACGGGGAGTTCGGGCAGTCCGAGGCTCGATGTCTGCGAGATCGTCCCCGCCAACGCGGTCACTTTCTCTCCTGCCGCAAGCGCAAGCACCTGCGCCGGAGTTTTCGTCGGGAGGTTCACCGCGGCGTTCGCCGAGAGGGGAACCGCGACCGCAGCCGATGCGATGAGTACCGGCACCGCGACGGCGGGCATCCATTTCAACCAGGTGCGTGACATGCGTGACATGCGGTCGAAACTACTCTTCGATACCGACAGTTCGCTGCATGGTTTGCCCGCTCGCTGCAGTCGCACGCCGATTATTCCGGTCAGCACAGCCTGCTGGCAGACTGGGCGTATGCCGTCCATCCCGCGTTGTCCCTGCCTCAGCGGAGACAGTTATACCGAGTGCTGCGCGCCGTTTCATCGCGGAGAGACCTGGCCACCGACGGCCACGCGGCTCATGCGGTCGCGCTACTCGGCGTTCGCCGTCGGCGACGGCGCCTACCTTCTCGCCAGCTGGCATCCGGAGTCCCGGCCGACCTCCCTCGAACTCGACCCTGAACTGCGGTGGTATCGCCTCGACATCATCGGACGAACCGCGGGTGGGCTGGTGGACACAAGAGGCACGGTCGACTTCGCTGCCCACTGGCGAGCAGCGGATGGCGAGGGCGGAGTCCATCGCGAGAACAGTCGATTCACTCGCGTCGAGCGCCGCTGGGTCTACCTCGGCGAAGCCTGAGCGGTCGAAGCAGCTCAGCCGTCGAGAGCAATGCGACCGCTGATCCGGCGCGAGAGTTCGGCCGCGACCCTGCCGATCTCGATAGCGAGATCCGGCCAGCGGTCGACCGGGATCGCGTCGCGCGGAAACGAGACAGCGATTCCCGCTGCGGGCCAGCCGGCGTGGTCCCGCACGGCCACAGCGACGGAGGCGATGCCCTCCGTGACATCTCCGTCTTCCGCAGCGAAACCGCGTTCGCGCACGCCGTCGAGCAGTCGGGAGAGCTCGGCGTAGGTGGACGGTCCCGTCTCCGAGCGGTGCACGAAGCTCGCGCTGGTGGGGAACAACGCCCTCAGTTGGGACTTGGGCAGGGTTGCCAGCAGGGCTCGTCCGCTCGCGGTGACCTGGCTCGGCAGCCGCACCCCGACATCCGTCACGAGGTGTGGTCTCCGCGGGGCGCGCTCTTCGATGAGGTAGACGACATCTCGCCCGTGCAGCACCGCGAGGTGGGCACTCTCACCGAGCCGGTCGACGAGGGCGGAGAGGATGGGCCGACCCAGTCGCGTGAGCGGTTCCTGCCGCATGAACCCCGAGCTCAGTTCGAAGGCCGCGATGCCGATACCGTACCGCCGGGCCTCCGGAAAGTGCAGCACGAAGCCGTGTTCCTCGAGTACGCCGAGCAGGCGGTAGACCGTCGAGCGCGGAAGGGCAAGGGCGTGGGCGATGGTCGATGCGGCCACGGGGCCGCGCTGGGCAGACAGCAGCCCGAGGATGCGCAGGGTGTGGTGCGCTGCGGGCGACGGCTGAACCACCCGGTCATCCATCCATCTTCCCTCTCATTCGCGTTGCCAACTGTCCCGTATCTGAGACGGAGGTCAGCTTAACAGCATGGCGCGTCACCATGCCGAGGGAGTCTGATGGTGCCATGAAGCGTTCCATGATCGCCCACACCGTCGTCATCGGCCCGGTCATCATCGGCACCGGTGCGCTGACTCCCGACCAGGTCGTCGCGATCGCGCGTCACGATGCTCCGATCCATATCGACTCCGCGGCCCGCGCTGCTGTGAGCGCGAGCCGGGAGACGATCGAGCTGCTCGCCAGCGACATCGAACCCCACTACGGCATCTCGACCGGTTTCGGCGCGCTCGCGACCACCTTCATCGCGGAGGATCGTCGTCGCCAGTTGCAGCGCAGCCTCGTGCGCTCTCATGCCGCAGGCTCCGGACCCGAGGTCGAACGAGAGACCGTGCGTGCGCTGATGGCGCTGCGGCTCTCGACGCTGTTGACCGGCCGCACCGGTGTCCGCCTGGAGACGGCAGAGGCCTATGCCGGCCTCCTGAATGCCGGCATCACCCCGATCGTACGCGAATACGGTTCTCTCGGCTGTTCGGGCGACCTCGCGCCGCTCGCCCATTGCGCCCTGGCTCTCACGGGCGAGGGCACGGTGCGCGACCGTGACGGCATCCTCATGCCCGCCGCCGACGCGCTCGCCGAGGCCGGACTCGCCCCCGTCGTGCTCGCTGAGAAGGAGGGTCTGGCACTGATCAACGGCACCGACGGGATGCTCGGCCAGCTCGTGCTCGCCCTCGACGACCTGGGCCGGCTCCTCTCCACTGCCGATCTCTCCGCGGCAATGTCGGTCGAGGCGTTGCTCGGCACCGATGCGGTCTTCGCCGGGGATCTCGCCGCCCTGCGCCCCCAGTCCGGCCAACAGGTCTCTGCGGCGAACCTCCGCAACCTGCTCGCCGGATCCCCGATCGTGCAGAGCCACAGAGGACCGGAGTGCACCCGCGTGCAGGACGCGTATTCGCTGCGCTGTGCGCCCCAGGTGCACGGGGCCGCCCGCGACACCGCCGACCATGCGGCGATGATCGCCGGGCGAGAGCTCGCCTCCGCGGTGGACAACCCCGTCGTCACGCTCGACGGCCGGGTCGAGTCGAATGGCAACTTCCATGGTGCACCGGTCGCCTATGTGCTCGACTTTCTCGCCATCGTGATCGCGGATGTTGCGAGCATGTCCGAGCGCCGCACCGACCGCATGCTCGATCCCTCCCGCAGCCAGGGTCTCCCCGCGTTCCTCGCCCACGAGGTTGGCGTCGACTCCGGGCTGATGATCGCCCAATACACGTCGGCCGGGATCGTGTCGGAGTTGAAGCGCCTCGCCGTTCCGGCATCCGTCGACTCGATTCCCTCCTCGGCGATGCAGGAAGACCACGTGTCCATGGGCTGGGCCTCGGCTCGCAAGTTGCGGAGCGCCATCGACGGGCTCACCCGGGTACTGGCCATCGAGATCCTCGCCGCCTCCCGGGCACTCGACCTGCGCGCTCCCCTGCTCCCGGGCCGCGCAACCGGCGCTGCCGTCGCCGAGGTGCGCCGGGATGTCGCGGGCCCGGGCCCCGACCGCTATCTCTCCCCCGAAATCGAGTCCGTCGTCGAGGCCGTCGCCTCGGGGCGGATCCTCGCCGCCGTCCGCGCCGTGATCGGAGATCTCTCATGACCCAGAACCCGACCCCTCTGAACCCCTCCCCCTCGGGCCCGCGTCCGGTTCGCGCCGCCCGTGGCTCGATCCTCACAGCGAAAAGCTGGCAGACCGAGGGGCCGTTGCGCATGCTGATGAACAACCTCGATCCGGAGGTCGCCGAGCACCCCGACGAGCTCGTGGTCTACGGTGGCACCGGCAAGGCGGCGCGCAACTGGGAGTGTTACGACGCCATTGTGCGCACCCTCGAGACCCTCGACAGCGACGAGACGCTGCTCGTGCAGTCGGGAAAGCCGGTGGGCATATTCCGCACCCACGAGTGGGCCCCACGCGTGCTCATCGCCAACTCCAACCTCGTCGGTGACTGGGCGACCTGGCCGGAGTTCCGCCGACTCGAGCAGCTCGGCCTCACGATGTACGGGCAGATGACCGCGGGTTCGTGGATCTACATCGGCACGCAGGGCATCCTCCAGGGCACCTACGAGACCTTTGGCGCCGTGGCCGATAAACGCTTCGGTGGCACACTGGCGGGCACGATCACCCTCACCGGTGGCGCCGGCGGAATGGGCGGCGCCCAGCCACTCGCCGTCACGATGAACCATGGCGTGGTGCTCATCGTCGACGTTGACCGCTCGCGACTCGAACGCCGCATGGCAAAGGGCTACCTGGACGAGCTTGCTCATGACCTCGACGACGCGCTGCGCCGGGTGACCGCGGCGAAGGAGCTGCGTATCCCCATGTCGGTCGGTCTCGTCGGCAACGCCGCGACCGTGTTCAGCGAACTGCTCGAGCGAGGTGCCCCCATCGATATCGTGACCGACCAGACCTCGGCCCACGATCCCCTCGCCTACCTCCCGGAGGGCATCTCTGTCGAAGACTGGAAGCAACGCTCCACCGACGATCCTCAGGGTTTCACCGAGCTGTCCCGCGTGAGCATGGCGAAACAGGTTCGCGCCATGGTCGGTTTCCAGGATGCCGGGGCCGAGGTATTCGACTACGGAAACTCACTGCGCGCCGAGGCGAAACTCGGCGGCTACGATCGCGCCTTCGACTTTCCCGGGTTCGTGCCCGCTTATATCCGCCCCCTCTTTGCCGAGGGCAAGGGACCCTTCCGCTGGGTGGCCCTGTCCGGAGACTCGGCGGACATCGCGGCGACGGATCGCGCCATTCTCGAGCTCTTCCCCAATGACGCGAAGCTGCGCCGCTGGATCACCGAAGCAGGCAAGAAGGTGCATTTCGAGGGCTTACCCGCCCGCATCTGCTGGCTCGGCTACCAGGAACGCCACCTCGCCGGTCTGAAGTTCAACGAGATGGTCGCCTCCGGCGAACTCAGCGCCCCCATCGTGATCGGCCGCGACCACCTCGACTCCGGCTCGGTCGCCTCCCCCTACCGGGAGACCGAGGGCATGGCGGATGGCTCGGACGCTATCGCCGACTGGCCGCTGCTGAATGCGCTGCTCAACACTGCCTCGGGAGCCACCTGGGTCTCGATCCACCACGGCGGCGGTGTCGGAATCGGCCGGAGTATCCACGCCGGCCAGGTGATCGTGGCTGACGGCACCGATCTCGCGCGCCAGAAAATCGAGCGGGTGCTGGTCAATGACCCGGGCACCGGGGTCATGCGGCATGTGGACGCCGGCTACGAGAGGGCGGCCGAGGTCGCTCGTGAACGCGGACTCCGCGTGCCCCTCTGGGAATACTGAGTGGTCACCCTGCACTGCGCGGTGCTCGTGCGACCCGGATCCGTCACCACGGGGGTGCGCATCGAGACGGATGCGGCGGGCCGCATCACGAGCATCCGGGACCGTGTCGACCCGCTCGCCGGCGATCTCCTACTCGGAACTGTATTACCGGGCTTCGCCAATACACACTCGCACGCGTTCCACCGGCTCCTGCGAGGCACCACCCATGCCGGCGGAGGCGACTTCTGGCACTGGCGCGACTCGATGTACCGCGTTGCCGGGCTGCTCGATCCGGCATTGATGTTCCTGGTCGCCCGCGCGGCCTTCGCCGAGATGCTGGTGAGCGGCTACACCGCAGTCGGCGAATTCCACTACCTGCACCACCGTGTCGACGGCGCTCCCTATGCGCCGGCGCATTCGATGGAGATCGCCATCGCCCAGGCGGCCCGCGAGGTCGGTATCCGCCTGGTCCTGCTCGATACCTGTTACCTCGACGGAGGCATCGGGCAGTCCCTCGCACCCGAGCAGCGACGCTTCGGCGATGGATCGGCCGCCGGCTGGCTCGACCGCTGGCATGCCCTTCGTGCCGCGATCGAGACGGACGGCGTCACGCTCGGTGCCGCCGTCCATTCGGTGCGCGCGGTGACGCCCACGGCGATGACGGAGATCCGGAACGCACTCGGCCGCGAGATTCCCCTGCACATCCACGTCTCGGAGCAACCGCAGGAGAATACCGACTGCGTGGCCGCCTACGGAGACACGCCCGTCGGAGTGCTCGCCAGGCTCGGAATGCTGGACTCACGCCTGAGCATCGTGCACGCCACCCATCTCACCCCCGCCGACCGTGACCTCGTCAGCGCCTCCGGCTGCACTGTCGTGATGTGCCCGACGACGGAGGCTGACCTGGGAGACGGCATCGGCCCCGCCTTCGCCCTCGCGACCGCTGGAACGCCGATTGCGATCGGCTCGGACCAGAATGCCGTGATCGATCCCCTACTCGAGCTGCGTGGCCTCGAAGCCGGTGAACGGCTCTCCTCCGGTAGGCGCGGCCGATTCTCACCCGCCGCGCTCCTCGAAGCCGGCAGCAGCTCCGGCTATGCGAGCCTTGGCATCGGTCGCCACCTGCTCACCCCGGGCGATCCCTGCGACCTCGTCGAGCTCGATCCGTCCTCCGCACGCACGATCGGATCGGCAGGGAGTCAGCTGATACTGAGCGCCACGGCCTCCGACGTGCGGCGAGTGATCGTCGGCGGCGAGATCGTCGCCGACGGCGGCCGACTTTCCATGCACACGGCCCCTCGCCCGGAAGACCTTCTGGCCGAAGCGCTGGCCGCGCTGGCCGGAGCCTGATGTCCGAACTCATCACCGACATCGGTGAACTCACCACCCAGGACGGGGATCGAACGCGGCTCCACCACGCCGCACTCGTGATCGACGAGGAGCGAGTGGCCTGGATCGGACCAGCGGCGGATGCCCCCGCCGCTGATACCCGCACTTCCGTCGCTGGCCGGGCGGTGCTCCCCGGCTGGGTCGACTCGCACAGCCACCTCGTCTTCGCCGGATCCCGTGACGCGGAATTCGAGGCCCGGATGGCCGGTCGACGGTATGAGGCCGGCGGAATCGCGACGACCGTGGCTGCCACGCGCGCCGCGTCCGACGATGTCCTTCTGCGACACGCGAGAGCCCTCCGACGCGAGGCCGAGCTCCAGGGCACTACCTTCCTCGAGACCAAGACGGGCTACGGACTCGACGTTGAGACCGAGTCCCGCTCGGCGCGCGTCGCGGCATCCGTCGCCGACACGGTCAGTTTTCTCGGGGCACACGTCGTGCCGGCCGGTGTCGATCGCCGCGAATACCTCGACCTGGTGACCGGTCCGATGCTCGCGGCGGTCGCGCCGCACGTGCAGTGGATCGACGCGTTCTGCGAAGTCGGAGCCTTCGACGTGGAGGAGTCCCGCGAAGTGCTGCGCGCCGGCAGGTCGGCCGGGCTCGGCCTGCGGCTTCATGGCAACCAGCTCGGCTACAGCGGAGGAGTCGAACTCGCGGTCGAACTCGGCTGCGCGAGCGTCGACCACTGCAATCACCTGAGCGCCCACGACATCGAAACGCTCGCGTCATCCTCGACCGTGGCCACCCTGTTGCCGGCCTGCGATCTCAGCACCCGCGAGCCGCTCGCCCCCGCCCGGCTGCTCCTCGATGCCGGGGTCGAGATCGCGCTGGCAAGCAACTGCAATCCGGGGAGTTCGTACACTACGTCCATGCCGTTCTGCATTGCCGTGGCGGTTCTTCAGATGGGCCTCACGATCGACGAGGCCGTCTGGGCGGCCACCCGCGGAGGAGCCCAGGCGCTCGGCCGTGGCACAGGGGCGGATGCGGTCGGCTCGATCCGTGTGGGCGGCCGTGCCGACCTCCAGGTGCTCGATGCACCCTCCGTGGTGCACCTCGCCTATCGGCCGGGCGTGCCTCTCACGGCCGCCGTCTGGCGCGGAGGCATCCGCACTCCCCCGGTCGTTTCGGCTTTCTAACGCTGAAGCTCGCGGGCACAGTCGATGCACAGCGCTGCACTCGGCCGGGCATCGAGACGTGCGGCGCCGATCTTCCGGCCACATCGCGTGCAGGCGCCATAGGTTCCGGCGGCAAGCCGGGCAATGGCTTCCTCATTCTCACCCAGTCGAGCGCGAAGGCCACTACGAATTCCCTCGATCCGAGACCAGTCCGACGAGAGGGTCGAGCCCTCGGGATCGTGCTCATCGTCGGCCGAGCCGTCGGCGCGCGCGTCGCGCACGCCGTCCAGCTCTGAGCGAGTGCTGTCGATACTTCGCTCCAGATCCGCGCGCTCGGCTCTCAGAACGGATTCGACCCACGACAGATCGGTCGCGGCCAACGGGTCTCCCATCCTGTGGTCCCCTCCTGGAACAGTATTTCCGCCCTTTTCGGACGCAGTTCACAGCGCTTAAATTCTATCGATTGTCACCGGAAGAAACCTCGAAACTAATTGTCACGGTGCCGTTATATCGACGCGAAGAGCCGGTATGGTGAACGCAAGCTATTCCGGCCAACACCATCCGGCTGCTGGCCCGTTCGTCAGACAGGAAGGTCAATGTGGACAGTCTCGGACTTAAATTCCTCTCGGAGATAGTGGGAACATTCCTGCTGATACTCCTCGGTACCGGCGTGGTCGCTAACGTCGCTCTGGCAAAAAATAAGGGCTTCAACGGCGGCTTCCTGATGG
>JBBRDX010000117.1:0-9453 GCA_038203515.1 Actinomycetales bacterium
AGGTGTTCCTTCGCGGCACCGACAACAGCCGCCCGCAGACACGGCCCGATGTGATCCGTGCGCTCATCGGAATGGTCTTCCAGCAGTTCAATCTCTTTCCGCACCTCACCGTGCTCGACAATGTCACCCTCGCGAGCCGCAGGGTGCTCGGGGTCGCTCGGCCGGCTGCCGAGCAGAAGGCCCGACAGCTGCTCGACCAGGTCGGGCTCGCGGATCGTGCAGGCGCCTATCCGGACCGCCTCTCCGGCGGACAGCAGCAGCGCGTCGCTATCGTGCGCGCCATCGCGACTGACCCCGAACTTCTGCTGCTGGACGAGATAACGAGTGCCCTCGACCCGGAGCTCGTCGGGGAGGTACTCGAGTTGGTTCGTACGCTTGCCGCCGGCGGCACCACCATCGTCATGGCGACGCACGAAATGGCTTTCGCCCGCGATGTCGCGAACCATGTCGTCTTCCTCGACGCCGGCGTCGTTGCCGAGCAGGGACCGTCGGCCCAGTTGTTCGGCGCGCCACAGGAGCCCCGCACCCGCGACTTCCTCTCCCGCTTCACCGGGCTCGCGTAGTCTCACTCGGCGAGAGTTTCCCCGCGAGGACTTTTTTCAGTGAGGCATTCCCCGCCGCGAGCCGCGAGTGGGCGAAAAAGCACCCAAACGCGCGATTTTCGCGCCACTTCTGCCCATTCGCGCAACGGTCGGGCGGTTGCATCGCGCGTCTCCTCCCGGATGAGCGGGTTAGAGGAGCAGCTCTGCGATCACGGCTGGCACTGCGTCGATGAGGTCGAGAATCGTGAGCGGACCGCCCGCACTGGCTCGCGACGCCGCCAGCCCGTGGATTACCGAGGCCGTGGCCCCGAGCTGGGCGAGCAGCGAGGGGTCGGCGACGACCACTCGCGCGTGGGTGGCGACGAGGGCTCCGAGGATACCACCGAGGGCATCCCCCGCTCCGGCCGTCGCGAGCCAGGACGGTGCGGATGGCGCCACCAGTCGGGTGCCGTCCGGAGCGGCGACGTGGGTGCGGTGTCCCTTCAGCAGTACAGTCACCCCGAGCTTCTGCGCGGCGCGGCGTGCAGCGTCCGCGGGGTCTCGGGCGAGATCGTCCGCCGATTCATCGAGCATCCGCGAGAGCTCGCGGAAGTGCGGGGTGATGATCACCGGCCCGGTCGCACGATCGAGGAGGTCGAGAGCCCCCGCATCCACCACGATCGGCAGCCCGGACTCGAGTGCCGCCTCGAGCCGGTCGGCAGTGGCCGAGTCCCGAAGAGCGGCATCCATTCCGGAGCCGATCAGCCAGGCCTGCACGCGACCGGCGGCCGTCACCGCCTCGGGGCGGCGCTGCAGCACGAGGGTCGTGGCCCGTTCATCACCGAGGTAGCGAACCATGCCGACACCGGTGTGGAGCGCGGCATCCACTCCGAGCACCGCGGCTCCGGGATACGCGGCCGATCCGGTGACGACGCCGAGCACTCCGCGGGAGTACTTGTCGTCATCGGGTACCGGCACTTCGATGAGGCGGGCAGCCTCGAGCGGGGTCCACTGCGTAAATGTGCTCATGGGTCTCACGATAGTTTGGAAGACGTGATCGATACCGCGCGAGCCCTGAGCATCCCCGGCCGAGTGGTCGTCTTCGACTACGGCGAAGTAATCTCCCTGGCACCGAGCGAGGTATCGCGCAGCGCGCTCGAGCAGCTCGCCGGTGTGGATCCTGAGCGCTTCCGGGCCTCGTACGACTCCCACCGCGACAGCCTCGACCGCGGCACCACCAGCATCCGCGACTACTGGATGCTCGTGGCCGCCGACACCGGCGCGCACTGGTCGGAGGCGCGCATCCACGAGCTCTGGGTCGCCGACTTCACCGGATGGATCAGCATCGATCCTGATGTGTTCGAGGTCATCGCCGACCTGCATGCGGGAGGCACCCGCATCGCCCTGCTCTCGAACGCGGGTTTCGACTTCGCGAGCCCCTTCCGCTTTTCCCCCGTCGCCCGATTCTTCGAGCGGATGTTCGTGAGCGCCGAGATGCTGAAGCTCAAGCCGGAGGCGGACATCTACCTCGAGGTGGCCAGGGAACTCGGAATAACCTGCGCCGAAATGGTCTTTATCGACAACAAGCAGGTCAACGTCGACGGCGCAGTGTCCCTCGGCATCACCGGCCATCACTTCGTCGGAGCCGCGGGGCTGCGCCGCTTCCTCCACACCATCGCAGACAGGTGACCATGTCGACCTCCGCCCTCTTCACGCCGTATTCCGTTCGTTCCGTCACGATGCGCAATCGACTCTGGGTGGCGCCGATGTGCGAATACTCGGTGGAGGAGCACGACGGGGTGCCGACCGACTGGCACCTCGTGCACCTCGGCGGATTCGCCAGGGGCGGCGCGGGACTCGTCATCACCGAAGCGACCGCTGTGAGTGCCGAGGGCCGCATCTCCCCCGAAGACACGGGCATCTACACCGACGAGCAGCGCGATGCCTGGGCTCGTATCGTCGAGTTCCTCCACTCCCAGGGTGCCGTTGCCGGCATCCAGCTCGCCCATGCCGGCCGCAAGGCCTCCACCTGGCGTCCCTGGGCTCCCGAGCGGGGAAGTGTGCCTGAGGCCGTGGGCGGTTGGCCCGCCGTCGCCCCCTCGGCAGTGGCGTTCACGGGCTACGACGTTCCTAGCGCTCTCGATCGGGCCGGCATCGACCGCGTCGTCGCCGACTTTGCGGCGGCCACTCGCCGTTCCCTCGACGCCGGATTCGACGTGATCGAGCTCCACGCCGCGCACGGCTACCTGCTGCACCAGTTCCTCTCGCCGCTGTCGAACCTGCGCACCGACGACTACGGCGGCAGTCTCCAGAACCGGGCTCGCCTGCTGCTCGAGGTGATCGCCGCCGTTCGAGCCGAAGCAGGCGATGACGCGCCGCTCTTCGTGCGATTCTCGGCCACCGACTGGGCCGAGGGCGGCTGGGACCAGGAGCAGACCGCGACGGTCGCCGACTGGGCTCGCGACGCCGGGGCCGACTTCTTCGACATCTCGACCGGCGGTCTGGTCTCCGGCACGAAGATCCCGCTGGCACCGGGTTACCAGGTGCCCTTCGCAGACTTCGTGAAGCACGCGTCGTCTGTCGAGGTGAGCGCCGTCGGCCTGATCACCGAGGCCAGGCAGGCCGAGGAGATCGTGTCCTCGGGCAAAGCGGATGCCGTGATGCTGGCCCGCGCGATCATGCGCGACCCGCACTTCCCACTTCGCGCCGCCCATGAACTCGGCGTCGAGCTGGACTACTGGCCGGCCCAGTACCTCCGGGCGAAATGGCCAGCCTGAGACCGCCGACACGGGGGAGGGTCAGCTGCGGCGGGTCGCATCCTGGACTTCGCCCACGAGCTCTTCGATGATGTCCTCGAGGAACAGCACGCCGCGGGTCTCACCCGAGTCGTCGAAAACGCGCGCGAGATGCACCCCGGATCGTCTCATGGCCGCGAGGGCGTCTTCGAGGTCCATTCCGCGGGAGATCGAAATGAGCTGGCGGATACGCTTCGGCGGCACCGGCTCGTCGAATTCGCCGACCTCGTCCAGGTCGAGCACATCCTTGAGGTGCAGGTAGCCGGTGGGCTCGCCCTCATCGTTCACGAGCACGTAGCGGGAGAATCCGTTCCGGGCGACGGCCCGCTCCACATCGGCCGGGGTCGCAGCCTCCGGGAGGCTCACGAGATCGGGCATGCCGACCGCGATGTCTTTCACCTTCTTGGCGCTGAACTCGAAGGCCGCGTTGAGCGCTCCGATGGAGTCGGTGAGCACCCCCTCCCTGGTGGACTGAGCCACGATGTTGGCGACCTCGTCCACCGTGAACGCGCTGTTGGCCTCGTTCTTGGGCTCTACCCGGAAGAGGCGGAGCACGCCGTTCGCCGTCGCATTGAGCGCGTAGATGATCGGGCGGAAGACCATCGAGATGAAGACAAGCGGCGGTGCGAGGATGAGCGCGGCACGATCCGGCACCGAGAACGACAGGTTTTTCGGCACCATCTCGCCGATCACCACGTGCAGGAAGGAGACGATGATCAGCGCGATGATGAACGCGATCGTGCCAGCCACATCCTCGGGCAGCTGGGTGAGAGCGAGCGGATACTCCAGCAGGTGATGGATCGCCGGCTCGGACACATTGAGGATGAGCAGCGAACACACGGTGATGCCGAGCTGGCTGGTCGCGAGCATCATCGTGGCGTGTTCCATCGCGTAGAGCGTCGACTTCGCCGCACGACTTCCTGCCTCGGCTCGCGGTTCGATTTGCGACCGGCGTGCCGAGATCACGGCGAACTCCGCGCCGACGAAGAAGCCGTTGATCAGAAGGAGGATCACCAGCCAGGCGATACCCCAGGTGTCGCTCACGAGGACGCTCCGCCCGTGCTCGCCGAGGGGTCCGTCGTGGGCGTGTAGCGCACGCGATCGATGCGTCGGCCGTCGAGCCGTTCGACCCGGAACTCGCCGCCCTCCACCGCCACGGTGTCGCCGACGAGGGGAAGACGCCCGAGTTCGCTCATCATGAAGCCGCCGACGGTTTCGTAGGGTCCCTCGTCCGGGATCACGACATCCGCCCGTTCGAGCAGTTCGTCCGGGCGCAGCATCCCGGGGAAGGTGAGCCAGTCCCGGGAGCGTACGACGCCCACGAGAGTGCGGTCGTGCTCGTCGGCGACTTCGCCTACCAGCTCTTCCACGAGGTCTTCGAGGGTGACAACGCCGGCCGTGCCGCCGTATTCGTCCACGACGACGGCCATCTGGTAGCCCCGTCCGCGCAATTCCCCGAGCAGCACGTCGAGCTTCATCGTCTCCGGCACGCGCAAGGCCTCGGACTGCAGGGCCGAGACCGGCACATCCGCCCGCTTCTCGCGCGGCACGGCCACCGCCTGCTTCACGTGCACGAGGCCGACAACGTCATCCATCGAATCGTCGATCACGGGGAACCGCGAGAATCCGGTGCGCTGGGCGAGGGTGATCACAGTATGGGCCGAGTCGGTGCGGTCGACGCTCGACACACGGGGCCGCGGCGTCATCACGTCGGCGGCGATGTGCTCGCTGAATACGAGAGTTCGAGCCAACAGTGTGGCGGTATCGCGGTCGAGGCTCCCCTCGGTAGCCGAGCGACGCACGAGGGAGCGCAGTTCTTCCGCGGTGCGCGCCGAAGAGAGTTCCTCCTTCGGCTCGATTCCCACGGAGCGCAGGATCACGTTGGCGGTGTTGTTGAGCAGCGTCACGAAGGGGCGGAACACCGCGGTGAATCCCACCTGGAAGGGGATCACGAGTTTGGCCGTCGGCAGCGGAAGCGCGAGTGCGAAGTTCTTCGGTACCAGCTCGCCGACGATCATCGAGAGCAGGGTCGCCAGGCTGATGGCCAGCACCGAGGCGATGACAGTTGTCACCGCGCTCGTGAACCCCAGCCCGGCGAGCGGCCCTGCCAGGAGCCCCCCGATGGCCGGTTCCATGGTGGAGCCGGTGAGCAGAGTCGTGAGGGTGATGCCCAGCTGGGCGCTCGAGAGATGTGTCGAAGTGATCTTGAGAGCGCCGATGGTGAGGCCGAGACGCTTCTCGCCGCGGGCGGCCCGGGACTCGAGGTCCGACCGGTTGAGGTTGACCAGGGAGAACTCGGAGGCAACGAAGAAACCGGTTCCGACGGTGAGCAGGAGACCTACACCGAACATGATCAGCTCATACACAGGCGTCACCGCGGGCGGCGAGAGGGGCAGGGCGCCATGAAGGGGGGTCGTCCATTATTCGATCAAGTGTACGTGACCATGCCCGCCAGCCGCATGCCTACCAGCTGACCGGGAGTGCCTTGCCCTCCTCGTAACCGGCCGCGGACTGGATGCCAACCAGTGCCCGCTTATGGAACTCGGGGAGGTTTGCCGCGCCGGCATAGGTAAGCGACGAGCGCACGCCGGAGGTGATCATGTCGAGCAGGTCTTCGACCGACGGACGCAGGGGGTCGAGGTAGATCTTCGATGAGGAGATGCCCTCGGCGAACAGGGTCTTGCGGGCGAGCTCGTAGGGGTCGAGCCGGTCGAAGCGGTCATGCACCGCCTTGGTGGAGGCCATGCCCCAGCTCTCCTTGTAGAGCCGGCCCGAAGCATCCGTCTCCAGGGTGCCCGGTGCCTCGATCGTGCCAGCGAACCATGATCCGATCATGACGGATGACGCCCCCGCGGCGAGCGCGAGCGCCACGTCTCTCGGGTACCGCACGCCGCCGTCCGCCCAGACCTGCGCGCCGAGTTCGCGGGCGGCTTCGGCAGTCTCGAGCACGGCCGAGAATTGCGGGCGACCGACGGCAGTCATCATGCGGGTAGTGCACATGGCGCCGGGGCCGACGCCGACCTTGACGATGTGCGCTCCCGCGGCCACGAGATCCTTCACCGCGGCGGTCGTCACGACATTGCCGGCCACAATGGGCACGGTGAGGCCGAGCGCCTTCACAGCGCGGATGGCGCGCAGCATTCCCTCCTGGTGACCGTGCGCGGTGTCGAGCACGAGCACATCGACTCCCGCCGCGGCGAGCGCGGCGGCCTTGCCCGCGACATCCCCGGTGATTCCGAGTGCCGCGGCGACCCGCAGCCTGCCGTTCGCATCGAGGGCCGGCTGGTAGAGCGTGGAGCGCAGAGCACTCGTGCGGCTGAGCGTGCCCACGACCGCTCCGTGGTGCAGCACCGGCGCGAATTCCAGGTTTGCGGCGACCATCAGGTCGAACGCAGCACGCGCGTCCGTCACGTCGTCGGCGTCGATCGACGCGAGCGGCCCGTGCAGCAGGTCGCCGAGGCGCGCATCGGGCAGTGCCGTGCCGAGGCGGAGTGCCGGGATGCAGCCGACGAATACTCCCTGCTCATCGGTGATCACGATGCCATGGCCGCCGATCGGTGGGATCTGCCGCAGTGCCTCGGCCACGGTCTGGCTCTCGCGGAAGAGGAGCGGAGTGTCGAAGGCTACCGGCTGCGCCTTCACCCAGCGGATGGCGGCATCCAGGTCTTGCAGGTGCAGGTCTTGCGGCAGCACCCCGAGTCCTCCGCGGCGCGCGAGGGTCGCCGCGAGGCGCGGCCCGGTCACGGAATTCATGTTCGCGGAAACGATCGGGATGGTCGCACCGGTACCGTCGTCCGGCGCGAGCGAAACGGCGAGCCGGCTGCCGACATCCGAGTGACTCGGTACCAGGAATACGTCGGAATAGGTGAGGTCGTGCCGGGGTGTCGTCTCGTAATACTCCATGGCTTTAAGGTAATCCCTCACCGTCGGAGTCGGTTGGTCTCCGCGATGCGATTAAGCTTGATTCGTCTGTGGCCACCGTGGAACACCCGGCCAGGACACCGATGCATTCAGTGAGAACCAGCGAATCAAAAAGTAGCGATTCAAAGAGAGTGGGCGATCGGCTGTGTCTAGCCAAGTGACCGGAGTGGCATCAGAAGATGGATCTTCCGGCGAATTCGGAGCCAATGAGTGGCTCGTCGATGAGATGTACGAACGGTTCACCGTCGACCGCAACTCGGTAGACCAGTCGTGGTGGCCGATTCTCGAGAGCTACCACCAGACCACGGTCGAGGCCTCCTCCACTCCCCCTGCGCCGACTCCGCCCTCCGCTCCCGCCGAGCCCAGCGCACCGGCCGAACCCGCCGCACCGGCCGAACCCACCGCACCGGCCCCGCCTTCCGTAGTTTCCGCGCCGGTGGAGCCGCCCACCACTACGGGCAGCCAGCCCATCGCTCGAACCACCTCGATCCAACCGAGACCGCAGCCGATCCCGGCACAGGCGCCCGCGACATCCCCCGTGACCATGCCGATTGCGACGACGGATGCCGAGACCCTCGAGCCCCAGGACGTCGTCTCCCCGCTCAAGGGCATGTCCAAGTCGCTCGCCGCGAACATGGATGCAAGTCTCAGCGTTCCCACGGCGACGAGCGTGCGCACGATCCCGGCCAAACTCCTGATCGACAATCGCATCGTCATCAACAACCATCTCAAGCGCGCGCGCGGCGGCAAGGTGTCGTTCACCCATCTCATCGCGTGGGCTCTCGTGCAGACACTGAAGGAATTTCCGAGCCAGAACGTGTTCTACGACGAGGTCGACGGCAAGCCCTCGGTCGTCGCACCGGCTCACATCAACCTCGCGATCGCTATCGATCTTCCCAAGCCCGATGGCACCCGTTCCCTGCTGGTGCCCGGCATCAAGAACACCGAGTCGATGGGCTTCCAGGAATTCCTCGTCGCCTATGAAGACGTGGTCACCCGCGCGCGAAACAACAAGCTGACCGCCGCGGACTACGCCGGCAACACCATCTCCCTCACCAACCCGGGTGGCATCGGCACCGAGCATTCCGTGCCGCGTCTCATGAAGGGGGCAGGCGCCATCATCGGCGCAGGAGCACTCGAATACCCCGCTGAGTTCCAGGGCATGTCGCTCACCACCCTCGCCGATCTGGGCATCGGCAAGACGATCACGCTCACCTCAACGTATGACCATCGCGTCATCCAGGGTGCCGGTTCCGGTGAGTTCCTCAAGAAGGTGCACGAGCTGCTCATCGGCCAGCGCGACTTCTACCAGCGCATCTTTTCCGACCTGCGTATCCCCTACGACCCGATTCACTGGGCAAGCGATATCCATGTGGATCTCGGCAACCAGGTGAGCAAGACCGCCCGGGTGCAGGAGCTCATCAACTCGTTCCGAGTGCGTGGACACCTCATGGCGGATGTCGACCCGCTGGAATACAAGCAGCGCACGCATCCCGACCTCGATATCGCGAGCCACGGACTCACCTTCTGGGACCTCGACCGCGAGTTTGTCACTGGCGGATTCGGCGGCAGGCCCGCCGCCCTGCTTCGGGAGATTCTCGGCGTGCTTCGTGACTCCTACTGCCGCACGCTCGGCATCGAGTACATGCACATCCAGGACCCGGCCCAGCGAGCCTGGATCCAGCAGCACGTGGAGAAGGTCTACACCAAGCCCACCAAGGACGAACAGCTGCGCATCCTCGGCAAGCTCAACGAGGCCGAAGCCTTCGAGACCTTCCTGCAGACCAAGTACGTGGGCCAGAAGCGATTCAGCCTCGAGGGTGGGGAATCAACCATCGCGCTCCTGGATGCCCTCCTGCAGGGTGCAGCCGAAGCCGACCTCGACGAGGTGGCCATCGGCATGGCCCACCGTGGTCGCCTCAACGTTCTCACCAACATCGCGGGCAAAACCTACGGACAGATCTTCCGTGAGTTCGAGGGCACCCAGGACCCCCGCACTGTGCAGGGCTCCGGTGACGTCAAATACCACCTCGGCACCGAGGGCACCTTCACGAGTGCCAAGGGCGACCAGATCCCGGTGTACCTCGCCGCGAACCCCTCCCACCTCGAGGCGGTCGACGGGGTGCTCGAGGGCATCGTGCGCGCCAAACAGGACCGCAAACCGATCGGCACCTTCAGTGTGCTGCCGGTGATGGTACACGGTGATGCCGCGATGG
>JBBRDX010000118.1:0-9428 GCA_038203515.1 Actinomycetales bacterium
GTCTTCGTAGAAGGTCGAGAGGGCCGACACCGCACTCGACAGCACCGACATCGGGTGCGCGTTATGCGGCAGGGCGTCGAAGAACCGTCGGAGGTCTTCGTGCAGGAGGGTGTGGCGACGCACGCGGTCCTCGAAGGCCTCGAGTTCCGAGGCGGAGGGCAGCTGGCCGTAGATGAGCAGCCAGGCGACCTCGAGGTAGGTGGAGTTGGCCGCGACATCCTCGATGGCGTAGCCGCGATAGCGCAGGATGCCTTTATCGCCGTCAATATAGGTGATCGCACTCTTCGTGGCGGAAGTATTGACAAAACCCTGGTCGAGCGTCGTGTACCCCGTCTGGCGGGTAAACGTGGAAATATCGATTGAGGAGGCGCCATCGGCGCTCGTCATGATGGGAAACTCGGCGGTGCCGCCCGGAAAGTGGAGAGTGGCCTTGTCGGAGGCAGGGTCATTGGCGGCAACATTCACGACTACAGCCTAATTGCCCTCAGGCACAGCCCCGGCACCCGAGTCGACAGCGACATCCGCCAAGGAACGAGCGCTACCGTTGGAGGTAGCCGCTACATTTGTCGCGACGGGCCGACCGCGGCGAGCCGATCGACCGCGGAATCGATGGCCGCGTCGGTGGCCGTGAGGGCGATCCGCACGTGCTGCGAGGTCTCCGAGCCGTAGAACGTGCCGGGCACGACGAGGATGCCAAGACCCGCCAGCCGGTCGACTGCGGCCCAGGCATCGCCACCCGAAGTGGCCCAGAGGTAGAGGCCGCCGTCGCTGCCGTCGATGCGGAAGCCTGCGGCCTCGAGTGCCGGCTTCAGCCGGTCGCGCCGCGAGCGGTACAGCGCCTTTTGCGCACGCACGTGGTGGTCATCGCCAAGCGCCGTGATCATCGCCGCCTGAATCGGTGCGGGCGGAAGGGTGCCGAGGTGTTTGCGCACGGTGAGCAACTGCCCGATCAGGGCGCTGCAGCCCGCCACAAAACCGGCTCGGTAGCCCGCCAGATTGGACTGCTTGCTGAGTGAACAGATGCACAGCACCGAACTGCGACTGCCAGCGATGACCCGCGGATCGAGGATGCTCGGTGTCGCAGCCGCGTCGAACTCGTCGCCCCAGCCGAGCTCCGCGTAGCACTCGTCACTCGCAATAACCGCACCGAGTTCGCGAGCCCGGGCGACCGCGGCGGCCAACTGCTCCACCGAGAGGATGCGCCCGTCGGGGTTTCCGGGGCTGTTGATCCAGACGAGCCGCGTACCCACCGGCCACTCGGCCGGGTCATCGCTCGATACGACCGTCGCGCCGACCAGCGCGGCGCCGACCGCGTAAGTGGGGTAGGCGAGGGACGGCTGTACGACGGTGTCTCCGGGTCCGAGGCCGAGCCAGAGCGCGAGACCGGCAATGAACTCCTTCGACCCGATGGTCGGCAGAACATCGGCGACGGTGAGGTCGCGGACACCACGGCGGCGGTCGAACCACTCGACGATCGCCTCGCGCAGCGCGGGCGTGCCAGCGGTGAGAGGGTAGGCGTGGGCATCCGTCGCCTGGGAAAGCGAATCACGGATGAGAGCCGGCGTCGGGTCCACCGGCGAACCGACGGAGAGGTCGATCACCCCCAGGGGGTGCGTTTTCGCCAGGATCGAGTAGGGCTCGAGGGCGTCCCACGGCCAGTCCGGCAGGCTGAGTGCCACCGTCAGGCCGCGGGAACCTGGGGGGCAAGTGCGTCGATGATGGCGTGATCCCTATGGATGACGCCGACCTTCGCTGCTCCGCCGGGAGAGCCAACCTCGTCGAAGAACTCCACGTTGGCCGTGTAGTACTCGGCCCACTGCTCCGGTACGTCGTCTTCGTAGTAGATCGCCTCGACCGGGCATACCGGCTCGCACGCACCGCAGTCGACGCATTCGTCGGGGTGGATGTAGAGCATGCGGTCGCCCTCGTAGATGCAGTCGACGGGGCATTCGTCGATGCACGCGCGGTCTTTGACATCCACACACGGGAGGGCGATGACGTACGTCACGGTCGGGACGATCCTTTCGATTCAGGCCTGGATCCAAGCCTATCCCGCGAAAACGTGCCGAAATTCGGCCACGCGAGAACGACTCCGGCGATCACGAGCGATCCATAGGTGAGGGCGTACCCGGCCGCGTTCGCCGGCACCAGCACGGAGCCTCCGGTCGACCGCACCGAGAGCAGGCCGACGGCGAGCAGAAGCCCCACCACGGCGCATCCCGCCACCATCCGCCCGGAGAAAACGATCCGTAGCCCGACAAGCAGTGAGGCGATGACGAGCAGGGAGACGACGATGCCCACCGGAGGCGTCACGCCAAGGATCTGCGGGGCGAACTGGTGGTTGACGACGGTGATTCCCCCGAGGGCCGCACCGGCGAGTGCCGCGAGAACCCAGGCGAACACCCTGATCGGAACGCTCTGGTCCTTCCACGCCACCATTCCCGGGGCGACGGTACGGAGGAGGGTGAAGCCCTCCACGCTTTCGATCGGGCGGCTCGGGCCGCTGGACAGCGAGAAACGGTCACCCTCGACCACGATCTGGGTGCGATGCGCGGCAAGTGCTGCGGTCTTGCGATCGAGCACGGGAGAGATGTCGACGCGCAGGGCCGAGTTCGCCGCATCCGTGCCGACGATCCAGAACGGCACGCCCATGACCTCCGAGGCATGACGTGCCGCCGCGTGTGCCCGCACGTGATCCGGATGCCCGTAGCCGCCATTCGTGTCGTAGCTGATCACCGCACCCGGCTTCACCGCATCGATGACGGTCGCTAGGTCGGCAGCGACCTCACCGAAGTCTGCGGCGCAGAAGGCATCCTCCGAAAGCGATTCGGTCGGCTCTGCGCCGTCGGGGCCCCAGCGCATGCCGGAGTCGGTGTAGCGTCGCGGCTCACGTTCGACCCACCGGGCCCCCGGATCTCCGAGGAAGCGGTGATCGACGACTCCGAGGGCTGCCATCGCCGCGGCCAACTCTGCCGTGCGCACCTCCGCGAGACGCGGCCCGTCGCCCTGCAGCCCGGGAAGGTCGGCCGGGATGACCTCCCCGAGTTCGCCCCGGGTGCAAGTGACCACTGTGACGTGGGATCCGCGCTCGACCAGAAGCGCGATCGTGCCGCCGGTGGTGATGCTTTCGTCGTCCGGGTGCGCGTGAACGAAGAGCACGCGTTCTACATTGGACGGGTCATCGGCAAGACGGTCTGATTCCACCTGCCGAATTTACCCCAGCTCAGCGGAAACTTGCCGAGAACGACCAGATGAACGAATACCTGCTGCACAAGGGATCGGGCACGTTCGCGGTGCTGCACGGAGCCGCGCAGTTCACCTGAGACTGCGGCAGCACTACTTCCCGTCGCCCTTCGTGACGGTGTAGTTGAGCACGAAGCCCTTATTGTCCTTGATCTCCACCACGGCGACGTTCAGGTTGCCCTTGTCACCGACGAGGGCGCCGCCGTCAGCGGAGGTCTCCGTGAGGGTTTTGCAGTCGAAGCCCGCTGACGTGAGGGTGGCCAGCACGTCATCGATCGCCGCCCCGTCCTTCGCGCGCACGCTCACGTTCCAGATCTTCGACTTCGAGTCCCCGACGCCCGCGCCAGAAAGCACCTCGCCGGAAGCGAGCGGAACCTCGCTGGGAAAGTCCTTCGGTATGCTCTTGCCCGGGACATCCACCTTGCCGCCGGTGACATCGTGCACGAGGTTCTGCACCGAGCATCCGGCAAGCGCCGGACCAGCCAGAATGGCGAGCAGGATAGCGACGGGAACTGATGCACGCTTAACGAAGTGAGACATGCCGCCCAGCCTAAGGCCGGGGGCATGTCTCGACAACAGGGTGAAAACCTACGCGTTCTGCTTCTTCAGGCGCGAGACACGGCGGGCGCGGTCACCGGCGGCGAGTTCGACCTTGCGGATTCGCACGAACTCGGGAGTAACCTCGACGCACTCGTCTTCGCGGGCGAACTCGAGGCACTCCTCGAGCGTGAGCTTGCGCGACGGGGTCATGCGCTCGAAGGTGTCCGAGGTGGACTGGCGCATGTTGGTGAGCTGCTTCTCCTTGGTGATGTTCACATCCATGTCGTCAGCACGCGAGTTCTCACCCACGACCATGCCCTCGTAGACCTCCTGGGTGGGCTCCACGAAGAACGACATGCGCTCCTGCAGAGCCACCATGGCGAAGGGGGTTGCGACACCGGCACGGTCGGCCACGATCGAGCCGTTGACCCGGGTGGTGATCTCACCGGCCCACTGCTCGTAGCCGTGCGAGACGGCGTTGGCGATGCCCGATCCGCGAGTGATAGTGAGGAACTCGGTGCGGAATCCGATGAGTCCACGGGACGGCACGACGAACTCCATGCGCACCCAGCCGGTGCCGTGGTTCGACATGCCCTCCATGCGACCCTTGCGTGAGGCGAGGAGCTGGGTGATTGCGCCGAGGTATTCCTCCGGAGCATCCGTGGTCAGGTGCTCGAAGGGCTCGTGGATCTTGCCGTCGACGCGCTTGACGACCACCTGCGGCTTGCCGACGGTGAGCTCGAAGCCCTCGCGGCGCATCTGCTCGACGAGGATGGCGAGAGCCAGTTCTCCACGGCCCTGCACCTCCCAGGCGTCCGGGCGTCCGATGTCGACGAGCTTGATCGAGACGTTACCCACCAGTTCGCGGTCGAGGCGATCCTTGACCATGCGGGAGGTGAGCTTGTGGCCCTTCACCTTGCCGATCATCGGGCTGGTGTTGGTACCGATGGTCATCGAGATGGCCGGGTCGTCGACTGTGATGGTCGGCAGCGGGCGCACATCGTTGGGGTCGGCGAGGGTCTCACCGATGGTGATGTCCTCGAAGCCGGCGACGGCGACGATGTCACCCGGGCCCGCGGATTCGGTCGGGAAACGGTCGAGCGCCCGGGTGATGAGCAGCTCGGTGACCTTGACGTTGTGAACTGATCCGTCGTGCTTGACCCAGGCCACGGTCTGGCCCTTCTTGATGGTGCCGTTGAAGACCCGCAGCAGGGCGAGGCGACCGAGGAACGGCGAGGCGTCGAGGTTGGTCACATGGGCCTGGAGCGGGTGCTCATCGTCGTAGCTCGGCGCCGGGATGTGCTGCAGGATCGCATCGAACAGCGGCTCGAGATCGTCGTTGTCGGGAAGAGTGCCGTTCTCCGGCTTGTTCCAGCTCGCGGCCCCATTACGGCCGGATGCGTACACGATCGGCACGTTGAGGATCGCGTCGAGGTCGAGGTCCGGAAAGTCGTCGGACATGTCGCTCGCGAGGCCGAGGAGCAGGTCCTGGCTCTCGGTGACGACCTCGTCGATGCGGGCATCCGGGCGGTCCGTCTTGTTGACGAGCAGGATGACGGGCAGGTTCGACTCGAGCGCCTTGCGCAGCACGAACCGCGTCTGCGGCAGCGGACCCTCACTCGCGTCCACGAGCAGCACTACGCCGTCGACCATGCTGAGGCCGCGCTCGACCTCGCCGCCGAAGTCGGCGTGGCCGGGGGTGTCGATCACGTTGATGGTGATGGGGCCGTCGGTTGCATGCACACCCGAGTACGAGACGGCAGTGTTCTTCGCCAGGATCGTGATGCCCTTTTCGCGCTCGAGGTCATTCGAGTCCATCGCCCGCTCTTCGAGGTGCGCGTGTGCGGCAAATGAGTTTGTCTGGCGCAGCATGGCGTCGACGAGGGTGGTCTTGCCGTGGTCGACGTGAGCGACGATCGCTACGTTGCGCAGGTCATTACGGGTGGCGATAGCCATAGGTATACGTCCAGGTTTTTCTCGAGAAGGCGGGAGGTCACATTTGTCCGGTGACGGCAGAATCACGTCACTGGTGCTCCGCACTGCATAGTCTACCGTGCGCCCGCTCTTTACTAACCGGCGACCAGTCCCAGAGATTCCACAGCAGGCTCGGCGACAACGGTGTTGGTGCTACTCCTGCAGCGTCGTCGGTGCTGGCCGCGGTCGAAGGCGATGTCAAGCGAATCGATGCGGATTCCCTCCTCGGGTTCGAACAGGGGTGTCGTTGCCCACCAGCGAATCGCTGCCGAAGGCAGCCGGGACCGCTCTCACCGCAAGACGTCGAAGTGTGCGACTCCAGCGGGAATGGCGTTGCGCCAGATCACGGTCTCACTGCATCTTTCCGTTCCTGACCCGCCCGCCCAGCTGGGCGTGGAGGGTGGGCTCGGAATGACTAGGACGCCGCCCGTTCCTCCCTGCGCAGCTTCTGGGCCGCGGGATCCGGCAGCGGAACCGCTGCGATCAAGCGCTGCGTGTACGCCTCCTGCGGGTTGCGCAGGATGTCTTCCTTGTTGCCCTGCTCCACGATCTTGCCGTGGTTCATCACGACGATCCGGTCGGCGAGAAGGTCGACGACCGCGAGGTCGTGGCTGACGAAGAGACAGGCGAACTGAAGTCTCGACTGGATCTCCTGCAGGAGCTCGAGCACGCGCGCCTGCACGGAGACATCGAGCGCTGAGGTCGGCTCGTCGGCGACAAGGAGCTTCGGGCTGAGGGCCAGGGCGCGCGCGATGCCAATGCGCTGCCGTTGCCCGCCCGAGAGCTCGTGCGGGTAGCGGTTGCGGAAACTTTGCGGCAGCTCGACCTGTTCGAGCAACTCCTCGACACGCGTGTTGATCTGCTTCTTATCGAAGAGCCCGGACAGGAGAAGCGGCTCGCCGATGCTCTCCCCCACCGGGAATCGAGGATTGAGCGAGGACCCGGGATCCTGGAAGACGATCCCGAGGCTGCGGCGCACCGCGCGCAGTTCCCTGGGGCTCGCACCGGCGATGTTCTGCCCGACCACCGTCAGGGTGCCGGCGGAGACCGGAACGAGGCCGACGGCGGCGCGGGCGATCGTGGTCTTACCGGAACCCGATTCGCCGACGAGTCCGACGATCTCCCCGGGGTAGATCGAGAACGACGCCCCTTCGACCGCGGTGAACGCGGGCACCCGGCCACGCTTGGGGTAGACCACGCTCACATCGTCGAGCACCAGCGCCGGCTGCTCGGTGCGGGTCGCTTCTTCAACGGCCGCCGCATCGCCAGTTCCGAGGTGCGGCACTGCCGCAAGCAACTCCTTAGTGTACGGGTGCTTCGCGTGGTTGAAGATCTCGTCGACAGTGCCGCGTTCGACGATCTCCCCGTAGCGCATCACAATGACGTTGTCCGCCAGGTCTGCCACGACTCCCATGTCGTGGGTGATGATCACGATCGCGCTGTTGAGACGCGTATGCAGGTGCCGCAGCAGGTCGAGGATCTCAGCCTGGATCGTCACGTCGAGCGCCGTGGTCGGCTCGTCGGCGATGAGCATGTCCGGGTCGCAGGAGATCGACTGCGCGATCATGGCGCGCTGGCGCTGTCCGCCGGACAACTGGTGCGGGTAAGAGTCGAACGCCTTCTGCGGATCGGGCATCTCAACGAGCTCGAGCAGCTCGAGCGCGCGAACCTTCGCCTCGGCCGGAGCGAGGGGGAAGTGGATGCGCAGGGCCTCCATGATCTGAAACCCGATGCGGTAAACCGGGTTGAGCGCTGTCATGGGTTCCTGGAAGATGACGGCGATGTCCTTTCCGCGCACCTGGCGCAGCTTGGCCATCGTCGCACCGATGAGTTCCTCGCCGTTGAGCCGCGCGCTACCCGTGGCCCGACCGTTGGCCGGGAGCAGGCCGAGCAGGGACATCGAGCTGACACTCTTGCCGGATCCGGACTCGCCGACGATGGCCAGTACCTCTCCCGGGCTCACGACATAGTCGAGGTTCTTGGCAGCGGGGATCCACTCGCCTCCGACCCAGAATTCCACTCCGAGCTTGCTGACCTCGAGGATGGGTGCGTTCGAGTCACGGGTGTTCGTCTTGGGATTCATTTCTACTTTCCACCTGCAATTCTGCCGAGTGCTCTTCGTGACGTCCGCGCTCCCCATGGGAGCATTGACGAATGGCTGAGACGGTTGTGCTTCGATCCACCTTTGGAAAAATCCTGACGATCAGCGTGATTATCGTCGTCGTTGCGTGCCTCGTCGCGCTTGGCGTGCAAGGCGACGGAGCCGCTGCCATTCGCTTCGTCGCCCCGCTCGTAACGCTCGCCTACCTCGTCTGGCTGCTCTACTGGGCGCCCGCCGTGGAGGTCAGCGATGGTGGAGTCACGCTCGTCAATGTGTTCAGGACTATCGACCTTCCGTGGCCGGCCATCGAGAGGGTTGACACCAAGTATGCGCTCACGCTCTTCACGCACTACGGGCGTTTCGTCGCCTGGGCTGCCCCGTCGGCCGGCCGACACCAATTCACCAACACACCCAAGGAGGATGCCCGCGGACTCCCGGAGAGCTCCTTCATCGCCGGGACCCTCGGCCAGGGCGACCTGCCGAATACGGAGTCCGGTGACGCCGCGGCCGTCGTGCGCGCTCGTTGGGAGACCCTTCGCGATGGCGGCCACTTGGACAGTGGCGTCCTGGACAGCATGATTCGACCGGTCACCTGGGGCCCCGTCAAGATCGCGATGGTCCTGGTGCTCATTGCGGCGAGCCTCGCATCGCTTCTGGTGTTCTCCGGTCGGTAGGGGCCCCACCACTAGAGGCTTTCCGCGTTCGACGGCCGACGCCGAAACCAGCCAGCGATCACGCGGCCCATCTGGCGGTACGGCCCTGTACCACCCGGAATCCGCCGCTGGCGTGGGTCGAAGGCGTCGCGCAGCCCATCGCCGATGAAGTTGATGGCAAGGGCGATGACGATGATGAACAGGCCGGGCCACCAGAACAACCACGGCCGGGTCTGGAAGGCACCCTGGTACTCGTTGATGAGCTGGCCGAGCGACACGTCGGGCGCAGCGATACCGAAGCCGAGGAAGCTCAGCGCTGCCTCGGTGAGGATGGCTCCACTCATGAGCAGCGTGGAGCTCACGATCACGACTCCGACGGCGTTCGGGAGGATGTGTTTGAAAATGATCCGGCCTGTTCCAGCGCCCGCCACCCGGGCGGCGTCGACGAACTCCCGTTCGCGCAGGCCCAGGAACTCCCCGCGCACGAGTCGTGCCAGGGCGGTCCAGCCAAGGAAACCGAGCCCGATTCCCAGCGCTGCCGCGCCGAGCCCGCCGACGGCGCGACCCAGGACCGCGCCGATGATCAGGATCGGGAAGATGATGAAGAGGTCGGTAAGGCGCATAAGCCACTGATCGACCCAGCCACGATAGAAGCCCGCGAGGGATCCGATGACCACGCCGATCACGGCGGCGATGCTGCCGAACAACAGGGTAACCACGATGGACTGCTGCGCGCCGCGCATCACCCTGGCGAAGATGTCCCGTCCGATCTCGTCCTGTCCGAAGGGGTGCAGCCCGAAGTTGAACGGCAAGGTCCAGGTGGGGTCCCCCCTGTTGGTGATGGCGTTCTGTGCCTCGTAACCAAATCTCCACCAGCCAGGAACCTGCATGCCGAAGAGGTTGAAGCCGATAGAGGA
>JBBRDX010000119.1:0-9348 GCA_038203515.1 Actinomycetales bacterium
ATGTTGAGGCTGGAGCCGAAGCCGAGCAGCAGGAGCAGGCTGAGGACGAGGAGGAGCAGTGGCACGAGGGCGATGATCCAGACCGGCGCGGTGTAGATCGGCAGGCGCAACAGGGACCGACCATGAGGACCCGACTCGAAAGATCCGGTGTCACCCGATCCGTCGCCGCCAGCGGGCTGTGGGAGGGTGGGGCCCGCCACCGCAGGGGAGCCGAGGACGGATCCGTGGGTTGGGATGAAGGCCGGGCGCGGCATGTACGCATCGGAATCGTCGGCGTCGGATGCCACCGTGTCGTGGCCGATCGTGTCGTAATCGATCGTGTGGTGGTTGATCGTGTCGAGAGGGACAACGCTCGGACCGGCCGGTCGTTTCGCCGCTGCGGGCGTAGGTGCGGCGGGGGTAGGTGCTGCGGGGGTAGGTGCTGCGGGGGGAGAAACAGAGTCAGGATCGCGGTCCCCGGGGTCGACGGCATCATCGTCGATGCCGTCGATGTCGTCGATGCCGTCCGCGTGCGTGTCGCCAGCGTCACGATCCTCGTCGAGCACGGCGGGGGCGTCGATCTCGCGCAGGGTGACGCTGAGCGGCGCGTGCGCGGCGGCGGCATCCTTCGCTTCGTCTTCGTCGGTGGCGAGAGTGGCGTACTCTTCGTCCCTTTCTCGCTGTTCGCGCTGCTGGCGACGGGTCGGCAGCTCGTCGTCGGCAAAGGCCAGGCGGGTCGCCGTATGCACAACGAGGGGAGGACGCGCTTCAGTAGTGAGCTCGGTCCAGGCGTGATTGTTCCACCAGCGCAGCTGGGGAAGACCCATGGGGTCCGGGTACCAGCCGGCCGGCACGGTCACGTCGTCCTCGAACATCTGCCCTCCTGCAGTCGGCTCTTGTACCTGGGTAGTGTGAATACCCCATTTGGGCACTCCGGGTGACGCTAAACATTCGGGTGTGCTTAACCTATCGCTCGGAATGCGCTCTGACCGGGGGTTTCGGGCCCTCTACTGGCCCCAGTTGTAGGCGCAGGTCTGGCCAGCTGCTGCGGGGTCTGCCGGACCATCCCGGCCCTGCATCGCTAAGCTCGTGGTGACGGAGAGCCACCATCGACCCGACGACGCGACATCCAGCGCAGGGCTGGAACGCAGACCGCATCGGACAACGACGCGGTGACAACCCACGAGGCAATGGAGCCATAGTGAACGCAGGGAATGTGTTGAGCGACCAATTCGTCGAACAGGGTGCCGAGAGAACGCGACGGGATGACTCCGTAGCCGACCTCCCCGCAATCCCGGGTATGGATGGACCGGAGGGCTCTCGCATCCGCACCCGGATCGAGATCGATTCCCTCGGCAGCATGGAGATTCCGGCGGATGCGTACTGGGGCATCCATACGGCGCGCGCACTAGAGAACTTCCCCATCACCCGTCGACCGATCTCGGTCTACCGCGATCTCATCCGCGCTCTCGCCCGCGTCAAGCAGGCGGCCGCACGCGCCAACAAGGAACTCGGCGTGCTGGATGCCGACAAGGCGGACCTCATCGACCGTGTCTGCGAGGAAATCGTGGGCGGCGCCCTCCATGACGAATTCGCCGTCGGTGTGATCCAGGGTGGGGCGGGAACTTCCACCAACATGAACACCAACGAGGTGGTCGCCAACCGCGCACTGGAGATCCTGGGCTACGAGTTCGGCGACTATTCGCACTTCCACCCGATCGACGACGTCAACCGCAGCCAGTCAACCAACGATGTTTATCCGACTGCGATCAAGCTGGCCATGGTGTTCGGCGTGAAGCGCCTGCTCGAAGAGCATCGACTGCTCACCCAGGCTTTCGCACGAAAGGGAGTGGAGTTCGCCGGCGTTCTGAAGGTGGGGCGTACCCAGATGCAGGACGCCGTTCCGATGACGCTCGGCCAGGAGTTTAACGGCTTCGCCCACACCCTCGCCGAGGACTATGACCGTCTCGGCGAAATCATCCCGTGGCTCAATGAGATCAATATGGGTGCCACGGCCATCGGCACCGGAATTACCGCCGATCCGCGCTACGCGGAGGCGGTCTGCCGCCACCTCGTTGCGATCACCGGAATACCCATGGAAACCGCCGCAGACCTCATCGAGGCCACCTCCGACGCCGGCATTTTCATGACCCTGAGTGGCACGCTCAAGCGCGCCGCCGTCAAACTCTCCAAAATCTGCAACGATCTCCGACTGCTCTCGAGCGGACCGCAGGCTGGATTCGGCGAGATCAACCTGCCTCCGCGCCAGGCCGGATCGTCGATCATGCCGGGCAAGGTCAACCCGGTGATACCGGAGGTGGTGAACCAAGTGGCCTTCAGCGTGATCGGCGCGGATGCCACGGTCACCGCGGCCGCGGAGGGCGGCCAGCTTCAGCTCAACGCCTTCGAGCCGGTGATCGCTCACAGTATCCTGCAGTCCCTCGCCTGGATGACGAACGCCTGCTACACCCTGCGGGTGAACTGCGTCGACGGCATCAGCGCGAACATCTCGCGGCTTGCGGCGCAGGTGGAGTCATCGGTGGGCGTCGTGACCGCGCTCACTCCGTACATCGGTTACGCGGCATCCGCCTCCCTCGCCCACACCGCGCTCACCACGAACGCCTCAATCGCTGACCTCGTGGTCTCGGCCGGTCTCATGTCGGCGGAGAAGGTGGCCCGCGTGCTCTCCCCGGGACGTCTCAGCGGCCTAGTGCCGATGACCGGAGTGATCACGGTGATACCGCAGCCCCAGCCGCAGTCCCAGTCCCAGCCCCAGTCCCAGCCGCAGACCGAGACCGCGTAGCGCGAGACCGCGTAGCGCGGGCGATCGCCGACGTCTAGTCAGCGCCCCGCGGCGCCCCAGAGGTGGAGCCCCGCGTAGCTGCGCCACGGCGCCCAACGCGCTCCGTGGGCGGCGAGTGTGCGTGTCGTTGCGGGCAGACCGAGACGGGCGGCGCTGGCGAGCATCACGAGATCGCTCGCGAGCAGTACGTCTGGATTGCCGAGTACACGCATGGCGAGGTAGCCGGCCGTCCACGGTCCGATGCCCGGAAGCGCGGTGAGGCGGGCAGTGAACTCGTCGGCGGGCATTCCGAGGTCGAGGCTGAGCGAGCCGTCCGCGATCGCCCGCGCTGCCCCGAGGATGCTCGCGACCCGGGTCGCCGGGCCGCGCAGAACTCCGGCGCCGTGTTCTGCGATCTCGAGTGCCGTCGGAAACAGTCCGGGCGTCGCGGAGAGCTCACGGGAGAGCCGGCCCAACACGGTTCGGGCCGAGGCGACAGAGATCTGTTGCCCGATGATGGTGCGGAACAGCGTCTCGGCAATGTCCAGGCTGCCCGGTAGGCGCAGTCCCGGGCGCGCTCTCACCAGGGGCGCGAAGGCGGGGTCAGCGGAGAGTGATTCGTCTATCGCGGCGGAGTCGGCATCGAGGTCGAGCAGGCGCCGGACCCGCGAGACCAGGGTCGACAGGTCGGCGATATTCTCGAGGCGCGCCGTGCACAGCACGGCATCTGCTCCGTCGAGGCGCAGTTCGATCTGGCCGACACCGCCTGGAAGCCGAACTGAGCGCGCGAAAGAGTGGGCATCCGCTGTCTCGACGTCGGCGATGGCGTGAGCCGCGAAAAACGCCATGAGGCCCGCGCCGTCGAACGGGGCCCGGGCCGGGAGCCGCAACGAAATCTGTGTGGCTGTGCCGTCGGCCGTCCTCGACGCCGTCGTTTCCCGAGTTGCACCGAGACGAAGCGCGGTCGGGGTGAGCCCATAGACCGCCCGCACGGTCTCGTTAAACTGCCGGATGCTCGAGAAGCCGGCCGCGAAGGCCAGGCCTGCGATCGGCAGGTCCGTGCTCACCAAGAGGGTGCGGGCGGTCTGGGCGCGATGGGCGCGTGAGAGTGCGAGCGGCCCAGCCCCGAGCTCGTTCACGAGCACCCGGCCGAGGTGGCGCGGGGTGTAGCCGAGCCGGTGGGCGAGCCCAGGCACGCCGTCCCGCTCGACGGTGCCGTCGGCGATGAGGCGCATCGCCCGGGAGGCGATGTCATCGTGGATGTTCCAATCGGGCGAACCGGGCACCGCGTCGGGGAGGCACCGCTTGCAGGCGCGCAGCCCCGCCTCATGCGCGGCAGCTGCCGTGCGATAGAAAGTGACGTTGGAGGGCTTTGGCGTCATCGCCGGGCAACTCGGGCGGCAATAAATTCCGGTGGAGTGAACCCCGGCAATGAACTGCCCGTCGAAGCGGGAATCCCGCGACGACATGGCGCGATAGCGTTCGGCGAACCGCGGATCGGAGCCGGTGACGCTGGCGGGGGTTTGAATACTCACCAGTCAACTCTCGCATCGGCCACCGACCTCGGCTAGCGGAAATCGGACCTGGCCCGAAACGTCTACGCTGGCCAGATGAGCGGCATGGCATCTTGAACGAATCGACGATCGCCCGCAGCGGCGTCACGATCCTCGGTAGCGCGAACCTCGACATCGTGTTCAGCGTCGATCGCATTCCATTCCCGGGCGAGACTCTCCTTGCCGAGTCTGCTGAGCGGTATCCGGGCGGTAAGGGACTCAACCAGGCGGTCGCCGCGGCGCGTGCCGGGGCATTCACCGCGTTCATCGGTGCGCTTGGCACGGATGACGCGGGCGACCTGCTCGCCGCCACCATGGCGGACGCGGGAATCGACAGCAGCCGCGTGCGGCGGGAGGCCGTGCCGACCGGGCAGGCCTTCATCGTCGTGGATCGTGCCGGAGAGAACACGATCATCGTCGCATCGGGCGCGAACTCCAGCGTGGATGCGCTCGGGCCGGCGGACGCGGAGGTGCTCTCTCGAACCGAGGTGCTGCTCATGCAGCTGGAGCTGCCTTTCGCCGTGGTCGCCGAGGCGGCGGCGACCGCGCGAGCATTCGGTTCCGTGGTGATGCTCAACGCCGCACCCGCTCGCAGTCTCCCAGAAACGCTGTTCTCGTGCCTCGACGTGCTCATCGTGAACGAGCACGAGGCGTGCCTGGTCGGGGGAACCGACGATCTCGCCGAAGCATCCACTGTGCTCGCGGCTCTCGTGCCGCGGCTCATCGTCACTCTCGGTTCGGCGGGCTCGGCGCTCTACCAGCACGGCACGGAGATCGCTCGTATCGTGGCCCCCCGGGTCACGGCCGTCGATGCCACCGGCGCCGGCGACACCTTCTGCGGGGCATTCGCCGCAGCGATCGCCGAGGGGCAGGCGTTCGAGCCAGCCGCCCGATTCGCGACCGCGGCTGCCGCCCTCTCGGTGCAGACGATCGGCGCCGTTCCCTCCGTGCCGATGCGAGTACAGATAGAAAGGGCACAGGTCGATGCGGCCAGGACTGAGACCGCGCAGGGAGCTGCTGCTGCTACCCCGATCGATGCCGCCCCGGACAGGCTCATCCCGTGACCTTTCTCGACGAGCTCCGCACGGCACTCGGCGACGCCGTGTCGACGGATGCCGCGGCGCTTGGCCCCCTCACTGCCGATAAGTCCGGCTACGACTCCCGCAGCGTGCCTCTCGCCCTCGTTACGGCGCGGTCCATCGATGACGTGCGAGCCACCCTCCGCCTCGCGTCGGAGTATCGTGTCGGAGTTGTGCCGCGGGGGGCGGGTACCGGACTCGCCGGGGGTGCGATCGCGAGCACCGGCGAGATCGTGCTTTCGACCCTCGCGATGAACCGCGTCCTCGAGATCTCGACTGCTGATGAGCTCGCCGTCGTGGAGCCGGGCATTCTCAATGGTGATCTCAACGCCGTGCTCGCGAGCCACGGACTGTGGTTCACTCCCGATCCAGCGAGCTGGGCCATCTCCACCGTCGGCGGTAACATCGCCACGAACGCGGGCGGACTGCTCTGCGCGAAGTACGGCGTCACCCGGGAGTCGGTTCTTGCGCTGAAAGTCGTGCTCGCCGACGGACGGCTGCTCAGCCTCGGGCACCGCAGTGTCAAGGGCGTCACGGGACTGGATCTCACGGCCCTGATGATCGGATCGGAGGGGACCCTCGGGGTGATCGTCGAGGCGACCGTGCGGCTGCGCCCATTGCCGACCGCACCCGTCGCGACCATCGGCGCGTGGTTCGAGGATGTGGTGACCGCAGCCGCCGCGTGCGCCGCGATCACTGCGGCCGGCATCCGACCTGCCGCCCTCGAACTGATGGATGCTGCGGCCCTCACCGCCATCGACGCCTACCTCGGCGAGCACCTCTCCGAGCGCGGCAACAGCTTCCTGCTTCTGCAGACGGATGGCGCGGCAAGCGCCGCCGAGGCCGCCGCCGCACTCCAGATCATCCGTCGCAGCGGCGGGGATGCCGAACTCACGGCGCACCCGACCGACGGGGAACGGCTGTTCGCGATCCGGCGTGCGTTCCATCCCGCCCTCGAAGCCCGGGGGACCGTGCTCATTGAGGATGTCGCGGTACCCCGCAGCGCCCTGCCGCAGATCTTCGCCGAGATCGCCCGCATCGGCGAGCGTTACGGGATCAGCATCCCGACCGTTGCCCACGCCGGCGACGGCAACCTACATCCCAATTTTGTTTACGAGCCTGCGGCCGATGGATCGGTGCCCGCCGCCATCTGGGCCGCTGCCGGAGAGCTCTTCGCCACGGCGATCCGCCTCGGAGGCACCCTCACCGGCGAGCACGGGGTCGGTCTGTTGAAGCGGGCCTGGTTGCGGGATGAACTCGGCGACGACCAGTTCGAGCTGCAACGCCAGCTGAAGGCGGTCTTCGACCCGCTCGGCCTGATGAACCCCGGCAAGGTCTACTGACAGGGTTTTCGCACACGACCTTCGATGACGCCGCGTTCCGCTGCTTCCGGCAGAGTCGCCTGTGGTCTCCTAGGCTGAGCGCATGGTTTTCCTGCCACTCACCCGCGCCGACGACCTCGGCTGGCACGCCCTCCGCGACGAGATCGCGCCGTGGATCGGGGAACGCGCCGTCACCCTCTTCTCCTACGCCATCTCGCACGAGTATGGGTCAGCGGTGACGACGCGGTACTTCCGTGAGATCCTCACGTCGGCGGGGGATGACCCGGATCACCCCCAGGTCACCGAGACGGAGCAGCTGATCATCGACTGGGGGAGGCTCATCGTGCGGAGCCCGCGCGACATCCCGGACGCATTCTATGCGCGACTCGAAGCCGCCTTCACCCCGGAGCGGAGACTCGCTCTCCTCTCGTTCGCCGCACGCGTGGTTGCGATCAACCTGGTCAACACCGTCGGTCGAGTGCCCGCCGATGACTGACCCTCGGGCGGGCGAACACACGGACGCCCTGCCATCCATCGCAGCCACGGAGGACCCGGTGGTCGAGCAGCTCGGCCAGGTGCCGATCACCCGTCCCGTTCGTCGCAGTACCGCGACCGTCGTGATCGCTTCTCTCGGCTTCGTCGTGCTCTCGATCGTGATTCTGCTCGTGGCCTGGTACCTTCTGGTGGTGCTGGGACCGACCGCGCTCCTCGTGGCCCTGGTGCTTGCGACCATTCCGCTGGTGGGAGTGCTGCTCTTCATCCGGTGGATCGATCGCTGGGAGCCGGAACCACGAGGGGCGCTACTCTTCGCGCTGTTGTGGGGTGCCGGGGCATCCGTGCTCATCGCCCTCATCTTCTCCGGTGTGACCCAGCACTATGAGGCGCTTGCCGGGCTCACCGGATCGGGGGTCGCCTCATTCTTCGAGACCGTCGTGCAGGCTCCGATCATCGAGGAATTCGCCAAGGGGTCCGGCATCCTGCTGATCCTCTGGGTGATGCGCCGCACCTTCGACGGTCCGGTCGACGGGGTCGTGTACGCGGCGACGATCGCCGTCGGGTTCGCGTTCACCGAGAACCTGCAGTATTTCGGCCTCGCCATCAACCAGGACGGTGGATTGGGCGGGGACGTCGCCCAGACCTTCCTGCTTCGCGCCATCCTCTCGCCCTTCGCCCATGTGATGTTCACCGCGTGCACGGGGGTGCTGCTCGGTCTCGCGGCCCGGCGCACCGGCCGCCTTGGCGCGATCGGGTACTTCGTGCTCGGACTCGTGCCCGCCGTGGTCCTCCATGCTTTCTGGAACAGCGCGAGCTACTGGGCGACGGACTGGTTCCGCTACTATTTCGTCGTGCAGGTGCCGCTCTTCGTGCTCGCGATCGTCGGGCTCACCCGGCTGCGCCGCCACGAACAGCGGCTCACCCATGCCCGGCTAGCCGAATACGCGGCCGTCGGCTGGTTCACCGAATCAGAAGTCAACCTGCTGTCAACTGCTGCCGGGCGACACCGCGCGATCGGCTGGGCGGCGCGCCACGGCCTCGGCCGGCCATACCGTGTCTTCGTGCATAATGCCACGAGACTCGCCTTCGCCAGGGAGCGGCTGGTCACCGGCCGCGGTGGTATCGGAGCGAGCCTCGATGAGAGCATCATGCTCGCGGCGATCGGTGATGACCGTCGTGCGTTGGCCGCCCTGCCGGCGCTGCACTGAAGGCGCTGCAGCGTCGGCGCACGGGCCGCGGTAAGTCGGCCGCGCGGGGACGCGTAAGCTTAAATGCCGGATTTCAGCACGGCGTTTGAGGGGAAATTGCCAGTGGTCGACCGTGAGTTACAGCGCGAGCAGCAGTACGTAGCGACCCTGTATGCGCGCCTCGACGCGCTGCAGCGAGAGGCCGAACAGCAACTCGGCGCGGTGCGCCTTCTCGATGTCGGCGGTAACCACCAGGGTCGTTCCGAGCGCGACACTTTCGCGCGCATCTACGAAGACCGAATCCTGCAGCTTCGTGAGGTCGACGAGCGCCTCGCCTTCGGGCGGCTCGAGTTTGAACCCGAGGCCGCCGGGGGAGCGGACGACGGAACGGATGGCTCGGTGTTCCGTTACATCGGTCGCATCGGCCTGCGCGACGAAGACCTTCAACCTCTGCTGCTCGACTGGCGGGTGCCGCAGGCCAGTGCGTTTTACCAGGCCACCGCCGCGACACCGCTCGGAGCGCGCGCTCGCCGTCACCTGCTGTCGAAGGGGCGGGGCATCATCCGAATCGAAGACGAGATCTTCGATGCCGAGCTGCTGGAGAGCGCGAACTCCGAGTTGCAGGGCGAGGGTGCCCTCCTTGCCGCGCTCACCGCCCAGCGCACCGGACGCATGTCCGATATCGTCGCCACCATCCAGGGCGAACAGGACCGCATCATCCGCTCCGAGCTCAAGGGCGTGCTGGTCGTGCAAGGGGGACCTGGCACCGGTAAGACCGCTGTCGCCCTGCACCGTGCGGCCTACCTGCTCTACTCGCACCGGGATCGGCTGCGCAATTCCGGGGTGCTCATCGTGGGGCCGTCTCGCTCGTTCCTGCAGTACATCGAGGCGGTGCTTCCCTCGCTCGGTGAGACCGGCGTCGTGCTCGCGAGCGTTGGCCAGCTCTACCCC
>JBBRDX010000120.1:0-9309 GCA_038203515.1 Actinomycetales bacterium
CTGAGCCTCGCTCTGGTGGATGGTCGGGGGCGACCGGGATCCAGGACAACCTGGGATCACGGCATCTGATAGTTCGACACCGACGGCCCGGGGGACGGGGCTACCCGAGCGGACTCCCAGTCTTTGGTCAGGCTGCGCAACCGCCGGTGGTCGAGTAGCGCGCGAGGTACGAGCCCGCGTATCGAGACCTGTTCGAACTACTCGTCGAAGGTGTTGACCATCGCGTGCGCGGCACGGTCGAGGTAACCCCAGAGTGTGGCGTCGTCGAGCGGGGAGAGGTGGAGGCCGTCCACGGCGGCGCGCATGTGGCGCAGCCAGCGATCGCGGGCATCCGGGTTCACCCTGAATGGCAGGTGGCGGGCGCGAAGCCGAGGGTGACCGCGCTCTTCGGAATAGGTGCCTGGTCCGCCCCAGTACTGCTCGAGGAATCCGGTGAGGCGCTGGATCGCCCCCTCGAGGTCCGGCTGCTCCGGGTACATCGGCATCAACACCTCGTCGGTACGGATCCCGTCGTAGAACGCGCGAACCAGCTGCTCGAACGCGGGACGCCCCCCGATCTTCTCGTAGAAACTGCCGATCGCGGCCTCGCCGTGCTCGCTGACTCGCAGGGTCACCGGGTTGACCTGCCGTCCGGGGATCTCAGTACTCATGGACGTGTCTTTCTCGGAAGTTTCGGATCCGCAGTCGAGGCAATCGGGTTCGGAGCGGTTCGCGGAGGACGAGCCCCCGCGATGCTCTCGGCGCCCTCGAAGCCGCTGAGCACGATGCTGTTGAGGGCGGGAAGTTTGATGCCCATGGCATCCAGGCCTGTTTTGAGCCGCGCGCGCAGGTCTCGGGCCACGTCGTCCTTCGTGCCCGGCCGGGTCTTCACCACCAGGCGGATCACGACCGCCTCCGCGGAGATCGATTCGATACCCCAGATCTCGGGTTTCTCGAGAATGCGGCTGCGCCACTTGGGGTCGGCGGCCATCTGCGTCGCAATCCCGAGCATTCGCTCCTGGACCGCCGCGACATCCGCGTCGTAGGGTACGGCGAGATCGATGATGACCCGCGACCAGCCCTGCGACATGTTGCCGACCCGGATGATCTCGCCGTTGCGCACGAACCACACCGTGCCGTTGACATCCCGGATCTGGGTGATGCGGATGCCGACGGTCTCGACGACGCCGGTGGCGGGACCGAGGTCCACGACATCCCCGACGCCGAGCTGGTCCTCGGCAACCATGAACAGTCCGTTGAGCACGTCTTTCACGATGTTCTGGGCGCCGAAGCCGAGACCGGCGCCGAGGGCCGCAGTGATGAGCGCGAACGACCCGAGGATTTTGTCGTTGATCGTCGTGATGACCGACAGCACCGCAACGATCACGAGGGCGACGGCCACGATGTTGTTGAGCACGCTGCCGAGAGTGCGGGTGCGCTGCACGATGCGCACTGCGCTCAGCGGCGAGGTCATCAGCGCCTGGGTATCCTCGACGTTCTGGCGCTTCTTGACACCGTTGACGATGCGGCTGACGACACGGTCGATAGCGAATCGCAGAACGATCCGCAGCACCACAGCGACCACGATGATGAGGATCACCTGCACGAACGTCATCCTGTAGATGTCACTGACGGTCGCCCAGAAGGCAGTCCATCCGTCTATCGCTACCGCAGTCATCATGGTTATCGAGTTTACGGGTGGGCCGCTGGGTGCCTCCCCCGCCGGGAAGAGCCGGCGGGGGAGTAGAGCGGAGTTGAGCGCGCTACTGGTCCTTCGACTGCACCATCAGGGCGCGTTCCACGCCCGCGAGGTTTTCGGTGACGAGACGGCGCAGCGCCGGCACACCGGGGTTGGCCGCGAGCCAGGCCTTCGTCGCGTCGACCAGGGCAACGGATGCCAGCGGCGCCGGGTACAGGCCGACGACCACGTATTCCGCGATCGCGTATGACCGGTTCGCCCAAATGTCGTTGAGCGCCGCGAAGTACGATCCCACGAACGGCTCGAGGACCGACGGCTCGTTGACCTGCTGGAACCCAGCGGTCACGTTGCGCACGATCGCGTTCGGCAGCGCGTCGCTGTTGACGAGGGAGTCGAACGCCGCGCGCTTGCCCTCGACGGTGGGGATGGTGGCGGATGCCCGAGCCGCGGCCTGCTGGCCGTTCGAGGTGTTGTCGGCCGCGAGGGCCACGTCGATCTCCGCCTGCCCGGCGGCGCCGTTCAGCACGAGACCCGCGAGGATCTCCCAGCCGAGATCGGTGTCGATCTCCAGCCTTTCGAGCGGGGCCGAGCCGTCGCGGAGCGCAACGAGAGCTGCCGAGTGCTCGGGGGTCGACGCATAGGCCGCGAAGAACTTCACGAACTGGAACTGGGCGTCGGAGCCGGGGGCGGCCTCCTTGGCGAGACTCCACAGCGTGTCACCGATGCGGGTGAGCGTCTCGGTGCGTCGCTCGCGTGACACGTACTGCTTGGCCACGAGGCCGAGTTGGCCGAGAGTGGTGCGGATGGTCGTCGACTCGGTCTCGCTTGCGATGTTGGCGAGCGCCAGGCGCACATAGTCGCTCGCAGCGCTCTCGCCGTCGCGGGTGGCGTCCCAGGCCGCGCCCCAGACGATCGCCCGGGCGAGCGGGTTCTCGATCTGCGCGAGATGATCGATCGCCACCGCAAGCGAGCCGGAATCGAGACGGATCTTCGCGTAGGCGAGGTCATCGTCGTTGAGTAGCACCAGGGCCGGCTTCGTCGTACCGACGAGTTCGGGCACCTCAGTGCGCACACCGTCCACGTCGAGTTCTACCCGGTGCGTGCGTACAAGAGATCCGTCGAAGAGATCGTAGTAGCCGACGGCCAGACGGTGCGGTCGGATGGTCGGGTAGTCGGCCACGGCCGTCTGGACGATGACGAACGAGGTGATGACCCCCGTCGCATCCGTCTCGATCATCGGTGTCAGTGTGTTGACACCGGCGGTCTCGAGCCAGAGCGCGGACCAGCCGCTCAGGTCACGCCCGCTGGTGATCTCGAGCTCGGCGAGCAGGTCGCTGAGCTCCGTGTTGCCGTACTCGTGCTTCGTGAAGTACGCGGCGACTCCGGCGAAGAAGGCGTCGATGCCGACCCAGGCGACGAGCTGCTTGAGCACCGATCCGCCCTTGGCGTAGGTGATGCCGTCGAAGTTCACCTGCACGGCCTCGAGGTCTTCAATGGTCGCAACCACCGGATGCGTCGACGGTAGCTGGTCTTGGCGGTACGCCCAGCTCTTCTCCATGGCCTGGAAGGTGGTCCATGCCTCCGTCCACTCGGTGGCCTCGGCCGTCGCGATGGTGGAGGCCCACTCCGCGAACGATTCGTTGAGCCAAAGGTCGTTCCACCACTTCATTGTGACGAGATCGCCGAACCACATGTGTGCCAACTCGTGCAGGATCGTGACGACGCGACGCTCCTTGATGGCGTCGGTCACCTTCGAACGGAAGATGTAGGCCTCGGTGAACGTGACCGCACCAGCGTTCTCCATCGCACCCGCGTTGAATTCGGGAACAAACAGCTGGTCGTACTTGGCGAAGGGATAGGGGTACTGGAATTTCTCTTCGTAGTATGCGAAGCCCTGGCGGGTCTTCTCGAAGATGTAGTCGGCATCGAGGTACTGGCTGAGCGACTTGCGGGAGAACAGCCCGAGCGGGATGACCCGGCCGCTGCTGCTCGTCAACTCGGAGCGCACGACCTCGTAGGGGCCGGCGACCAGCGCCGTCACGTACGAGGAGAGGATCGGGGTGGGCTCGAACACCCAGGTGGCGGAATCACCGCTGACGACAGGTTCCGGGGTGGGCGAATTGCTCACCAGCTGCCAGGCTGCGGGCGCGGTCACGGTGAATCCGAAGGTGGCCTTGAGGTCGGGCTGCTCGAACACCGCGAAGACCCGGCGGGAGTCCGGTACTTCGAACTGCGTGTAGAGGTAGACCTCGTTGTCGACCGGGTCGACGAAACGGTGCAGCCCTTCGCCCGTGTTGGTGTATTCGGCGTCGGCGACGACGGTGAGCACGTTGTGCGCGGCAAGTCCACGCAGCTGGATGCGGATGCCGTCGCTCACGGTCGCCGCGTCCAGCTCCGTGCCGTTGAGCGTGACGGAGTGCACCGCGCGGGTGATCGCATCGATGAACGTGGAGGATCCCACTGTCGCGTCGAAGGCGACGACAGTGGTGCTGCGGAAGGTCTCCGGCCCGGTAGTCAGATCGAGTGTCACGTCATAGTGATCGACCGAAACGAGCGACTTGCGCTCCTGGGCTTCGACGCGGGTGAGATTCTCTCCAGGCAACTGCGGCTCCTTCGCTCAATGGATCGTGTCCGACGAGCGAGTCTAGTTGGAGTAGTCAGGGCGTCGGCTGGAGCTCCCGGTGCGCAGTGCCGATATGCACGTCAACCCCGCCGGCGCAGTCATCGATCGCCAGTGAGAGCAGTCCGCGCAGGCGATCGTCGGGATCCTGAACACACGCGTCAGCGATTCCCACCACGGCGGTTCGAATTATCGCGTCACACATCAGCGGTATCGACCGGTGGTTGAGCGCACCCGCCGCCGTGAGGAACTCGGCCGCCCAGGACGAGGCTCCGGGGGTTTCGTCGAGGGCACGGCGGATCAGGGATCGACTGGCGCTCGACGGGGATTCGCCGAATCCCGCCAGCAGGTCGTCGCAGCGCAGCAGGCCTGCCGCGAGGGCGCGCTGGCGACCCTCATTCGCGATGGGCAGGGCAGCGCTCGCGGCGCGTGCGGCGAGACGGATGCCCGTGATCGTGCCCTCACCGGTGAGGCCGATGACAGAGGGAATGAGGGTGACCAGCCGTCCGCGCGCCTCATCCGACGTGCAGTCGTTCACCATGCGGGCGAGCGACGCGAGCGCCGGATCGGTGCACGAGGGATGATCGCTCCAGGTCTCACCGGCCAGATAGGAGGCGTACTCCATGAAGCAGGCCCCCCGCCGGGGAGTGCGATGTTTGCCTCGGGACAGCACCGGAAGCAGGTCTGGAGTTGTTCGCATGAGGGCCTCCCACGACTCTCGGATTCTGGACCTTCAGTGTGCGCCTTCGACGGGCCTGAATCCAGACCCAGCTCGCATTTTCAGGCGACTCCGATACGTTTCGAAGCATGACTGTTTCCACCCCACCCCCGACCGCCGTCGATTTCTGGTTCGACCCATCCTGCCCGTGGGCCTGGATGACCAGCCGCTGGCTCGACGAGGTCTCCACGCTCCGCAACCTCGAAGTGGGCTGGCACGTGATGAGCCTTGCCGTGCTCAACGAAAATGTGACCGATCTCCCGGACAGGTACCGGGAGTTCCTGCCGCGGGCGCTCCGCTATACGCGCCTCGTCGCGGCGGTGACGGAACTGCACGGCCAGTCCGCGGTGAAGCCCCTCTACGACGCGTTGGGAACGCGCATCCATCCCGGCGATCGCACGGACGTCGACGCGATCATCGCCGAGTCCCTGGACGAGGCCGGACTTCCCGCCTCGATTGCGGCCTTCGCCGATTCCGACGAATACGACCCACAGATGCGGGCATCCCACTTCGACGGAATCGAGCGGGTCGGGCAGGATGTCGGCACCCCCGTGATCGCGGTCGGCGGCTATGCCTTCTTCGGCCCGGTCATCTCCCCCGCACCGAAGGGTGAGCAGGCGGCCGCGCTGTGGGACGGCGTCGTGGCGTTGGCGGGCTACGACGGGTTCTTCGAGATCAAGCGCTCGCGCACGCGGGGGCCGATCTTCGACTGAGCGCGGGCGTGGCCTTCGCGCCCCTGAGTGACACGCGCCCCGAAATATGCGGGCGCGAGTGTCACTCGCGGGCGCGGAGGGGTGCGGCGACCGTAGTGTTGCCCTATGCCAAGCACGGTTTTCGAACGATCCGTACCCGACGCCCGCATCATCACCGACTCGTTGGCGGATGCCCGGCTCGCGCCGTTCTGGCTCGACGATCTCGGCCCGCGTGCGACGTACCCGCGACACTCGGGCACCGTTCACTACGACCTCGCCGTGGTCGGTGCCGGCTACACCGGACTCTGGTCCGCGCTGCAGGCGATCGAACGGGACCCGAGCACCCGGGTGATCGTGCTCGAGGCGAAGACGATCGGCTGGGCGGCATCCGGACGCAACGGCGGGTTCTGTGAGGCATCGCTCACGCACGGCGAGGCCAACGGGCTGGCCCGCTTTCCGCAGGAGCTCGCGCAACTGGATCGACTGGGTGCGGAGAACCTCGATGAAATCCAGGCGACCGTCGCGCGTCTCGGGCTCGACTGCGACTTCGAACGCACCGGGTCGCTCGCCGTTGCGACAGAGCGCTACCAGCTTCCGGAGCTCGGCGCCGCCCACGATGGCGATGGCGAGCGGTACTACGACGCCGAGGGCATCCGTTCGCTGGTCAACTCGCCCACCTACCAGGGGGGGCTGTGGAGCACGCACGCGACAGCCCTCGTGCACCCGGCGAAGCTCGCCGCAGAACTCGCCAGGGCCTGCGTCGAGGCCGGCGTCGATATCCGCGAGAACTCGCCGGTGCGAGGCATCGACAGCGAGCTGCCGACCGGCGCCGTGACCCTCACCAGCGACGGCGGCTTCGTGAGCGCCGATCGGGTCGCGCTCGCCACCAACGCCTTCCCGTCCCTGCTCAAGCGCTACCGGCTGCACACCGTGCCGGTCTACGACTACGTGCTCATGACCGAACCGCTGACGGATGCCCAGCTCGCCTCCATCGGTTGGGAGGGGCGGCAGGGTGTCGCGGACCTCGCCAACCAGTTCCACTACTACCGGCTGAGCGCCGACAACCGCATCCTGTGGGGTGGCTACGACGCGGTCTATCACTATGGTGGACGCATCCGCGCCTCCTACGACGACCGGCCACAGTCGTTCCAGAGACTCGCGAGCCACTTCTTCACGACCTTCCCGCAGCTCGAAGGCCTGAGCTTCAGCCATCGCTGGGCTGGCGTCATCGACACCAGTACCCGGTTCTGTGCGTTCTTTGGGCTCGCGCGCCGCGGTCGCGTGGCGTATGCCGCCGGCTTCACCGGGCTCGGTGTCGGTGCGAGCCGGTTTGCCGCCAACGTGATGCTCGACCACCTTTCGGGCGAGTCGACCGAGCGAACCGAGCTCGAGATGGTTCGCTCGACACCCCTGCCCTTTCCCCCGGAGCCGGCCACCTTTGCCGGCGTGCAGGCCACGAAGTGGGCCCTGGACCGTGCCGACCACAACGACGGGCGCCGCAACCTGCTGCTCAAGACACTGGATGCCGCGGGACTCGGCTTCGACTCGTGATCTCTTGGGCGTCAGCGGTCTCTTCGGCGTCAGTGGTCTCTTGGGTGTCTGCCGCCCGCAGTAGCGTGTGGGCATGAACCAACTGGACCTCTTCCTCATGTCCGACGCCGCACTGCGAGAGGTCATCGACATGGTCGATCTCGACCAGCTGTCCCTCGCCGCTCCGGCGGACTGGTCGCGCAAGCTCGACCCCACTCTTCGCGACATCCTCGCCCATCACGCCTTCGATGAAGCGTGGGTTCCGGATGTGCTCGCCGGCCGCACCACGGAGGAGGTCGGCACCCGGCACGACGGCGACCTGCTCGGGGACGATCCGATCGGCAACTACGACGACATCAACGATGCGGCTACCGAGGCGGTCACCGGCGATCTCGACCTGGACCGCACCGTACACCTGACTTACGGCGACTTCCCGGTCGGTGACTACCTGGTGCACACCAGCACTTACCGAGCGTTCCAGGCCTGGTCGATCGCCAAGTTCATCGGTCTCGACTACTCGCTGCCCGATCCACTCGTCGACGGGCTGTGGCAGATTCTCGGGCCGCAGATCGATGACTTTCGGGCGATGGGGGTCTTTCCTCCCGAGATCACGGTTCCGGAGGATGCCGACAGCGAAACACGTCTGCTCGCGCGAGTCGGGTACTGGGTTCCGTGACGTCGCCACCTGATTCTTCGGTCGTCGCGCTGGACCCCTTATCGCCGGGCGCGCCACGGTCACCTTCGACGCCGACGACAGGGTGGTGAATCTCGGCGTGCGATCGGTGGCGCGGCTCCGTGCCGGCCAGCGCACAGTCTGGACGGTGACCGAGACGCTCCGCAAGGCCTATATCGTCCAGATGCATATCGCCCACATGCATATCGCCCAGATGCGCATCGCCCAGATGCACATCGCCTAAATTGGGGATCATGCGCATCCACATCGCCACCGACCATGCCGGGCTCGAATTCAGTGAAGTTCTCCAGCTACATCTGCGGCAGACGGGTCACGAGGTCGTGGATCACGGTCCAAAGGACTACGACGCGGTGGACGACTATCCGAGCTTCTGCATCAACGCGGCGCGCGCCACAGTCGCCGACCAGAACGCCGGCATCGACGCCCTCGGAATCGTCTTCGGGGGCTCGGGAAACGGTGAGCAGATGGCGGCCAACAAGGTGCTTGGCGCCCGTGCGGCCCTGGTCTGGAACGTGTCGACGGCTCTGCTCTCCCGCCAGCACAATGATGCAAATCTGATCGCGATCGGCGCTCGGCAGCACAGCGTCGACGAGGCGAAACTCTTCATCGACACCTTCATCGGGGAGCCGTTCCCTGGTGAGGAACGTCACTCGCGTCGCATCGCGCAGCTCGCGGAGTACGAAGCCACGGGCCTGATCGCCGGCCAGAAGATCGACTGACCGTGCCAGAGGGTCATTCCGTCCACCGCATTGCCCGCCAGTTTGCCCGACATTTCGTGGGCAAGCAGACAGCTGTCTCGTCTCCCCAGGGTCGTTTTGCCGAGGGCGCGACACTGCTCGACGGACACACGATGATCGGCGCGCGCGCCGTCGGCAAGCAGATGTTCCTGGAGTTCGACAACCACCTGTGGCTTCGGGTGCATCTCGGGCTCTATGGAGCGTGGGATTTCGCCGGTGACTTCACCGCGGATGCCACGGTCGTCGCCGCCAGCGGGCGCATGGGGCAGACCAACCAGCGCGGCACACTCCTCGATTTGGACGCTGCCGACGGCTCTCCGCCAAGCATCGGTGCCCCGCGGCGAAGGCGGCTGCGCATGTCGGAACAGGAGGTGCTCACCGACGAGCCGACAGTCTTCCCGCACGAGCCGGTCGGTGCCGTCCGCGTTCGACTGCTCACCCGGGACACCGTCGCCGACCTGCGCGGCCCCACCGCCTGCGAGGTGCAGACGCCTGAGCAGGTGGATGGCTCGCTCGCCAAGCTCGGTCCCGATCCGCTCGTCGACGACCAGGCTGTCAGCGAGGAGCGGTTCGTGAGTGTCATCCGCAAGAAGCCGACTCCCATCGCCCTGCTGCTCATGGACCAGAGCGTGGTCAGCGG
>JBBRDX010000121.1:0-8866 GCA_038203515.1 Actinomycetales bacterium
CCCGGCGCTACCGCCTTGATCCCGCGGGCCAGGGCCTCCCGGGTGCGGTCCACGAGCAGGGTGACGTCCTCGGAGGCCTCCCCGACGATGAAGGTGACGTTGGAGTCCCCGTGCACGCCGTTCTTGAACGCGGTGATATCGATGTTCACGATGTCCCCGTCTTCGAGTACCGTGTCGTCGGGGATACCGTGGCAGATCACCTCGTTCACCGAACTGCAGAGCGACTTGGGGAAACCGCGGTAGCCGAGAGTCGAGGGGTAGGAGTCGTTGGCCACCATGTAGTCGTGGCCGATGACGTCCAGTTCGTCCGTGGTGATGCCAGCCCGCACGTGGGTGCCGACGAGGGCGATGGCATCCGCCGCGATTCGTCCGGATTCGCGGATGCGACCGACCGCCTCCGCGGCATAGACGTCTGATCCGGTGAACCGGGAGGGGGCGGGCTTTCCCACGTATTCGGGTCGCACGATGTGCTTCGGCACGAAACGCAAGGGAGTGACGTGCCCCGCAACCAGGTGACCATTCGAATCCTTGGGCATGAGTGTAATTTTAGTGGCGAGCAAGGAGTCGAAATGACGCAGTGGTACTACAACATCCGCACCCACGAGGTGGAAGAGGGAAGACAGTCGCTCGCTTCGGAGCTGGACGGTCCCTTCGACAGTCGGGAGGATGCCGCTCGCGCGCTCGAGATCATCGCCGAGCGCGCGCGCAAATGGGCCGAGGACGACGCCAAGAACGACTGAAGCACAGCCCGCACGTCGAACGAGCAGTCGAGACAGTCGTGGGCGCGGAGAGCCGCTTGACCGTGCGGGGCTGTTCTTGGCGCGCGCGTTCAGTCCGTGTACTCGTGCTCCGCGGCCGGGTACTCGCCGCCCGCGACATCCGCGATGTATTCCTTCGCGGCGTCGGTAAGCACACCGCTGAGGTCGGCATATCGTTTGACGAATTTGGGGATACGTCCCACGGTAAGGCCGGCCCAGTCGGTCCAGACGAGAAGCTGGCCGTCGACGTGCGGACCGGCCCCCACGCCGATCGTCGGAATCCGCAGCTCTTCGGTGACCCGCTTCGCGACGAGAGAGGGCACCATCTCGAGCACGACGGCGAAAGCTCCCGCATCCTCCACGGCGTGGGCGTCGGCGAGCAGTTGCTCGGCTCCTTCTCCGCGGCCCTGGATGATGTGGCCTCCCAGCCCGTGCTCGCTCTGCGGGGTGAAACCGATGTGCCCCATTACCGGAATGCCCGCGGAGACGATCCGGCGGATCTGCTCGGCGCTGCGCACACCACCCTCGAACTTCACCGCGTGCGCATGCGTCTCCTTCATGAACCGGAACGCCGTGTGCAGGGCCTCGTCGGGTCCGGTCTCGTAGGAGCCGAAAGGCATGTCGGCTACGACGAACGCGCGGGTGACGGCTCCGGCCACCGCGCGGGTGAGCGGGATGAGGTCTTCGACGGTGACGGGAAGCGTGGTCTCGTAGCCCAGTACGTTATTACCGGCCGAGTCGCCGACGAGCAGGAAGTCAATCCCCGCCGCATCGAAGATGGATGCCGTGAGCTGGTCGTAACTCGTGAGCCCGGTGATCTTCACGCCGTTCTCTTTCGCGCTCTGGAAATGTCGCGTGCGCACTCTCTTGAGGTTCGCCTGGGTCGCTGCAGCAGTGGGGTCGGTCATGCGCGCAATCCTAGCCTCGGCGCACTATCTGGTCGGTCGGTAGGTGATCGGTAGTCGACGGTCGCGACCGAAGGCCATGCCGCTGATCTTGGGACCGATTGCTCCCTGCCTGCGCTTCCATTCCGAGTGGTCGACCAGCTTCGTCACGAAGTCGACGGTCTCCGTATCGAAACCGAGGCCGATGACATCCTCGCGGCCGAGGGCCCTGGTGATGTAGGCGTCGAGGATGGCGTCAAGAACCTCGTAGGGCGGGAGGGAATCCTGGTCGGTCTGGTCGGGGCGCAACTCGGCGCTCGGCGACTTGTCGATCGAATTCGCGGGGATCGGCGCCACCTCGCCGCGCGCGATTGCGGCTTCGTTGCGCCAGCGCGCCAACTCCCAGACGAGCATCTTCGGCACGTCTTTGATCGGAGCGAATCCGCCGACCGAGTCGCCATAGATAGTCGAGTACCCCACCGAGAGCTCGGTCTTGTTTCCGGTCGTGAGCACGAGATGGCCGTCGAGGTTGGACAGCCCCATCAGGATGATGCCGCGGATCCGCGCCTGCACGTTCTCTGCGGCGGTGCCGGTGAGCTTGAGCTGGGTCTCGATCGGCAGCACCAGGTCGGCGATCGCCTCCGTCGAGTAGTGCAGTCCGATGTTTTCGGCGAGGACGTCGGCATCGGACCGTGAGTGGTCGGAGCTGTAGCGACTCGGCATGCTCACGCCCCAGACTTGGTCGGCGCCGAGGGCGTCGGCGGCGATCGCTGCACAGACGGCAGAGTCGATGCCACCGGATAGGCCGAGGATCACCGACCGGAAGCCGTTCTTGCCCACATAGTCCCGCAGGCCGAGGACGAGCGCGTTCCATACCTGTTCACGGGCGTCCGGAGGGACGGCGAGGTCGGTCTCCAGCTTCGGCTTCCGGTCTGGTCCGTCAGCGAGCGTGATCCGCTTCACGTTGCGGGGAAGCCCTGCCTCGGTCGCGGCGGAGACCTCGAGGTCGACGACGAGAAGGTGCTCGGCGAACTGCGGCGCCCGTGCGAGGATCGTGCCCGCGCCATCCACCACCACGCTGTCGCCGTCGAAGACCAGGTCGTCCTGGCCACCGACGATGTTGACATAGGCGACCGTCGTGTCAGTCTCAACCGCGCGCTGGGTGACCAGCGGAAGTCGCACCTCGTTCTTGTCACGCTCGAACGGCGAGGCGTTTATCACCACGAGCAGTCCCGCGTCGGCCTCGAGCACGCGACCGACGGGTCCGCCGTCGCGCCAGAGATCCTCGCAGACGATCACCGCCACATCCACGCCGTTGATTCGCATCACCAGCAACTCGTCGCCCGGGATGAAGATGCGGTACTCGTCGAACACCGAGTAATTGGGCAGGTGGTGCTTTGCGTAGCGTGCGGCGACATGACCGTGCTGGAGCACGCTCGCGCAGTTCTGGGCGATCGCTGTTGGCGCATTGCTCGTTCCGAGCAGGCGCGCCTCGAACGGCCCGTCCGGATGCCCGACGATCACGGCGAGATCCCCGAGACCGGCGTCCTGCAACTCCTTGGCAAGTTTCTGCACCACGTCGTGGCAGTCGGCGAGGAAGCTCGGCCGCGAGGCCAGGTCTTCGATCGGGTAGCCGCTGATGGCCATCTCACCGACCGCGAGCAGGTCTGCTCCCTGTGCGGAGGCGAGACGGGCGGCAGCAAGAACCTGTGCACAATTGCCGGCCAGGTCGCCGACAATGGGGTTGGTTTGGCCGAGCGCCAAGCGGAGTCGGGGCATAGCCACTAGCCTAATAGCCGGGGAGGAATCGCCCCGGAGCGAGCCACAAGAGGAGCCCATGGACAAGCAGCGCGACTTCGTTCTCCGCACCATCGAAGAACGCGGCGTCAAGTTCATCCGCCTCTGGTTCACGGATGTCGTCGGTACTCTCAAGTCCGTCGCGATCGCCCCCGCGGAGGTCGAGGGCGCGTTCGCTGAGGGCCTCGGATTCGACGGTTCGGCGATCGAGGGGCTCACCCGCTCCTACGAGGCCGACGTGCTCGCGCATCCGGATCCCGCCACCTTCCAGATCCTGCCGTGGCGAGGGGAGATCGATCCAACGGCACGAATGTTCTGCGACATCACGACACCCGACGGTCAGCCGGCCGTTGCGGATCCGCGCAACGTGCTCAAGCGCACCCTCGCGACTGCCGCCGAGCGCGGCTTCACGTTCTACACCCATCCGGAGATCGAGTTCTATCTGCTTAAAAGCTCGCAGTTCGGCGAGGAGGGGCCCCAGCCCGTCGACCGCGCCGGGTACTTCGATAACGTACCGGGAGGCACTGCCCACGACTTCCGCCGCCGTTCGGTGCGGATGCTGGAGGACCTCGGAATCTCGGTGGAGTTCAGCCACCACGAAGCCGGGCCCGGCCAGAACGAGATCGACCTCCGCTACGCGGACGCGCTCACCACTGCTGACAACATCATGACATTCCGCACCGTGATCAAGGAGGTGGCGATCGAGCAGGGCGTCTACGCGACGTTCATGCCGAAGCCCCTCTCGGGAGAACCCGGATCGGGGATGCACACCCACATGTCGCTCTTCGAGGGCGACACGAACGCGTTCTACGATGGAGCCGGCCAATACCAGCTTTCCAAGATCGGGCGCCACTTCATCGCCGGCCTGCTGCGGCACGCGCCAGAGATCACCGCGGTGACAAACCAATTCGTCAACTCCTATAAGAGGCTCTGGGGTGGCTCGTCCCAAAACAAGCTCGGTGAGGCTCCGAGTTTCGTCACCTGGGGCCACAACAACCGTTCCGCGCTGGTGCGGGTGCCGCTCTACAAGCCGAATAAGGGCCAGAGTGCCCGGGTGGAGTATCGCGCTATCGACTCCGCGGCGAACCCGTACCTGGCATTCTCGCTCCTGCTTGCCGCAGGGCTCAAGGGCATCGAGGAGGGCTACGAACTTCCCGCCGAAGCCGAAGACAATGTCTGGGAACTCTCGGATGAGGAGCGTCGGGCCCTGGGCTACAGCCAGCTTCCGGCGAGCCTCGACCACGCTGTCTCGCTCATGGAGGAGTCGGAACTGGTGGCCCAGACACTGGGGGAGCAGGTCTTCAACTTCGTCCTTTTGAACAAGCGCCAGGAATGGCGCGAGTACCGCGCGCAGGTCACTCCTTACGAGCTCAAAAGCAACCTGGAGATGCTGTAACGGCACTCCCCGACACGCGGTTTTAGGACTCGACGGCAATGGCGCGCGAACAATCCATCCTCACCGATCTCGCGAGGATCGGGTTCACCGAACTGGACCCCGCCGTCGTGCTGCTTGCGGAGTTGGACGAGCTGCTCGCCGGCAAAATCGTTGGTGTCGAGAGCGGCATCGTGGGCACCGCACAGCTACTGCCCCTCTTCGCGCACGCGGCTGACGCGGATGGCGCGCTCCGCTTTCTCACGATGCTGGCCCGGCAGTCCCCGGCCGAAACCGTCGCGTTACTCAGTGATGTTTCTGCCGCTGATCGTCTGGTTCGCGTGCTCGGCGCGTCTGCGGGGCTCGCTGACTTTTTGCTGCGACATCCGGAGGAGTTGTCGGTGTTGGCGCTGCCGTTCTCGCGACCGCTGGCTCCGGAGGAGTACCGCCTCGAGCTCGAGGACTCGGTTGCCTCGATCGATCCGACAAACGAGGAGGCGTCCTGGGACGCCCTGCGAGTGCGCTACCGCCGCCACCTCACCCAACTCGTTGCGTGGGACCTCGGGCAGGCGCATCCCCTCGACGGCCTCGACAGCGTGGCCGCGGCCCTCGCCGATCTCGCGGCAGCCGCACTTGATGCAGCACTGCTGGTGGCTCGCGCCACCGTGAGGTTTCCTGCCGCCGAAGTCGGGGCGACACGACTGTCGATCATTGGCATGGGAAAGGCCGGCGCTCGGGAACTCAATTACGTGAGCGACGTGGATGTGATCTTCGTTGTCGAGGGGTCGGGTGAGCTCTCCGACGCGCGGGCCGTGGAGATCGCGACCCGCCTAGCGATGGCCGTGATGAGGGGCATACACGACTTCTCGCGTGAGCCCGCCCTGTGGGAGGTGGATGCCAACCTGCGGCCCGAGGGCAAGGACGGCGCGCTGGTGCGCACGCTCGACTCCCACATCGCCTACTACGTCCGTTGGGCGAAGAGTTGGGAGTTCCAGGCGCTGCTCAAGGCCCGCCCGCTGGCCGGCGACACCGATCTGGGCCGGCGTTATGTCGAGGCGGTCGCCCCCGGGGTGTGGTCGAGCGCCTCGCGGGAGAACTTCGTCGAGGGGGTGCAGCGCATGAGGGAGCGGGTGACCGACAACATTCCGAGCACCGAACTCGACTACCAACTCAAGCTGGGTCCGGGTGGCCTGCGCGACGTGGAGTTCACCATCCAACTGCTCCAACTTGTGCACGGCCACACCGACGAGCTGGTGCGCCAGCGCGCTACCCTTCCTGCCCTCGTCGCCCTGGCCGAGCAGGGCTACATCGGGCGGGTGGAGGCCGCAGAGTTCTCGCGTGACTACCGCTTCCTTCGGCTGCTCGAGCATCGCCTCCAGCTGGTGCAGCTGCGTCGCACCCATCTGATGCCAAGTGATCGCGATGCCGTGAGGGTGCTCGCGCGAGCGAGTGGCATCGCGACGGGTGGCAGTGACCTGATCGAGCAGTGGAACCGCATCAAGCTCGAGGTACGCAGCCTGCACGAGCGGCTGTTCTATCGTCCGCTGCTCTCTGCCGTCGCTGCCCTTCCCGACGACGGTCTCGCGCTGAGCAGCGAGCAGGCGATTGCACGTCTCGCGGCGATCGGGTTCCGCGATCCGAAGGGTGCTCTCGCCCACATCGGTGCGCTCACCGGCGGAGTCTCCCGGCGAGCGGCGATCCAACGCCATCTTCTCCCTGTGATGCTGCAGTGGTTCGCGGACGGGGCAGACCCCGACTACGGTCTGCTCGCCTTCCGGCGGCTCAGTGATGACCTTGGTGAGTCCTACTGGTTCCTGCGGATGTTGCGCGACTCGTCGGGGGCGGCCAAACGTCTCACCAGCGTGCTGTCCTCTGCCCGGTTCGTCGGCGTACTTCTCGAACGAATACCGGAGGCGGCGGCCTGGTTCGATCGGGAAGAGGAACTCGCGCCTCGGCCGCTCGCCGCGCTGCTCGATGAGGCTGCATCCACGCTCGCCCGGCACGACGATGTCGTGACCGCCTCGCTCGCACTGCGCACGTTGCGGCGCCGGGAGGTTCTGCGCCTCGCCATCGGGGTCATCCTCGGCGCGGTGCAAGTGGAGGAGCTCGGTCGAGCCCTCTCCGACGTGACCACGGTATTCGTCACCGGAATACTGAACGCGCTGCGACCGGATGATGACGGGATCGAGTTCGGTATCGTGGCCATGGGGCGCTACGGTGGCCAGGAACTCGGATTCGGATCGGATGCCGATGTGCTGTTCGTCTACCGAGCCACCACCGCCTCGAGCGATGAGGCTGCGGCGCGGGCCAAATACCTGGTGGGGGAGCTCAACCGCCACACCGAAGACCTGCGGTTGCCCTTCGATCTCGACATCGACCTTCGCCCGGAGGGTAAGAACGGCCCGGTGGTGCGGTCGCTCGACTCGTATCGTGCCTACTATGCCCGCTGGTCGCTCACCTGGGAGGCTCAGGCACTGCTCCGCGCCCGGGGAGCGGCGGGGGATTCCGCGTTGCTCGCGGACTTCGAGTCACTGGCCGACGAGGTACGGTTTCCCGCCTCGATTTCGGAGAATGACGTACGAGAGGTGAAACGCATCAAGGCGCGCGTCGAGTCGGAGCGTCTCCCGCAGGCGGCGGATCCCGCCCGACACCTCAAGCTCGGCCGCGGGTCGCTCAGCGACGTGGAGTGGTTCGTGCAGCTCATCCAACTTCAGAAGGGTGCCACGGTGCCCGGCCTTCGCACCACCTCGACGCTCTCGGCACTCGAGGTCGCTCGCACGAAAGGACTCGTGACCAGCACTGACGCAGCGAAGTTGCGGGAGGCCTGGATCTTGGCGTCTCGAGTGCGGTCGGCGATGGTGCTCTGGATGACGCGGACCACCGATGTGCTCCCGACCGACCGCCAGCAGCTCGACGGTGTCGCCCGACTGCTCGAGTATCCACCGGGCTCCGCCACCCCGCTCGAGGAGGACTACCTCCGGGTGACGCGATTGGCGCGTGCGGTCTTCGAGAAGCGGTTCTACGGGGTGGCAAAGGCACCCGGACCGACCACCGGCTGAACCGGTTTCGCTCGCTCCCGCGCCCCCGGAAAATTTCCAGCCGGGTAATTTCGAGCGAGAGGCCCCTGCTGCGGTCTGGGCTGGTGGCCTGGAGTGCCCAGTGCGGAACTGCACCTAAGAGCCGCACTCCCGGGTGGGAGTGCGGCTCGCGATCGATCTGCCGGTCAGACGCTGAAGTAGAGCTCGTACTCGAACGGCGTCGGACGCTGCGCTGCAGGGATGATCTCCGCCGAGCGCTTGTATGAGATCCAGGTCTGGATCAGGTCGGGCGTGAACACGTTGCCGGCGGTGAGGAACTCGTTGTCGGCTTCGAGTGCGCGCAGGGCCTCCTCGAGCGATGCGGGAACCTGCGGGATGTTCTTCGCCTCCTCCGGAGGAAGCTCGTACAGGTCCTTGTCCACGGGCTCGTGCGGCTCGATACGGTTCTTGATTCCGTCGAGGCCGGCCATGAGCTGCGCGGCGAACGCGAGGTAGGGGTTGCCCGAGGCATCCGGTGCACGGAACTCGATGCGCTTCGCCTTCGGGTTGGTACCGGTGATGGGGATGCGGATCGAGGCCGAGCGGTTTCCGGCCGAGTAGACCAGGTTGACCGGTGCTTCGAAGCCGGGGATCAGTCGACGGTAGGAGTTGAGCGTCGGGTTCGTGAACGCGAGCACCGCCGGAGCGTGCTTGAGCAGTCCGCCGATGTACCAGCGCGCGATGTCGCTGAGTCCTCCATAGCCTTTCTCGTCGTAGAAGAGTGGCACACCGTCGCTCCAGAGCGACTGGTGGGTGTGCATGCCCGATCCGTTGTCGCCGAACAGCGGCTTCGGCATGAAGGTCGCGACCTTGTTCCACTCGAGTGCGGTGTTCTTCACGATGTACTTGAACTTGAGGATGTCGTCGGCCGCGTGCACCATCGTGTCGAAGCGGTAGTTGATCTCCGCCTGGCCCCCGGTTCCGACCTCGTGGTGGGCGCGCTCGAGGATGAGTCCGGCGTCGATCAGCTTGAGGCTG
>JBBRDX010000122.1:0-8864 GCA_038203515.1 Actinomycetales bacterium
ACCTGGCCGATGCCACCAGCGCACTGACGACGCGAAATCCGGATGCTCTGGCCAGTGCGCTCCAGAAGCTCGGCCAGTACGGCCGCCCCATGCAGAAGCAGAACTCGTCGATGGCGCACCTGTGGATCTCCGACCCGACCAGGCCGGGCTTCATGAGCCGCCTCTTCAGCACCCACCCGCCGATTGAAGACCGGGTCGCACGCCTTCACAAGATCGGTGGGGAGTTCTAGGCGTTCTGGAGCTGGGCCTTCCGGATCGCGACGCCGAGCTCTGCGGCCAACGGCACCGCGAGGTCACCCCGCGCCATCACGTCGATGCTCTCGAGCCCCTGCCAGGCGGCTGTTTCGCGCAACAGTGGAGCGAGGCGTGCAGCTGTTTCTGGCGGGGCATCCACCTCAGTCCAGCTGGACTGCACCCGCAGGACGCGGTTCTGGCGGTCGCTCTTGAGATCAACTCGCCCGACCAGGCGGTCATCGAGAAGAAGCGGCAGCGAGTAATAGCCGAAGATCCGCTTCGGCGCGGGCGTGTAGATCTCGATCCGGTAGTGGAACCCGAACATGCGCTCGGCTCGCTTGCGTTCCCAGACCACCGGGTCGAACGGGGAGAGCAGCGCCGTCGCCTCGATGCGGCGCGGGATGCGGGCGTCGCGATGCAGGAAAGCCGGCCGGTTCCAGCCCGCCACCGTCACCGGCTGCAGTTCGCCGGCATCCACCAGGTCGTGCACCGCGGCCCGGGCGGGTTCGGTCTTGATGCGGTAGTAGTCGGCGAGATCGGTGAGGGTTCCGATGCCGTGCGCGCGCGCGGACAGCAATAGCAGCTCGCGGATCGCGTCGGCCGGTGGCACCTCGCGGTCGAAGACGGCGGGAGAAAGCGCCGACGACGCCAGTGCATAGCGTCGCTCGAACCGCGAGCGACCGGCCGACACCGCCTCGCCGAACCGGAAGAGCCACTCGAGCCCGGTCTTGACCTCCGACCAGCCCCACCAGCCGCCAGCACCCTTGCCGGAATCGTGTTCGATCTCGCTCGCGGCTACGGCACCGCGGGCGCCCAGCTCCGCGCGTAACCAGTCCAGCATCGGGCCATTCTCGGCCACCCAGCCGCCGGGCTGGGAATAGCGGGCGCGGTTCGCTTCCATGCGCCAACGGAACAGCGGCCACGACTCCATCGGGATTATCGCCGCTTCGTGCGCCCAGTACTCCACATAGTCACTGCGTCGACCGAACACCAGCCGGTCGAGCAGCGACCTGTCGTAGGAGCCGAGCCGGGCGAACAGGGGAAGGTAGTGACTTCGCTCGAATACGTTCACCGAGTCCAGCTGCACGAGGCCGAGGCGGTCGAGTGTCCGGTTTAACTGCCGGGTGCCGACCGCTGTCGGCACCCCCGTGCCGAATCCCTGGGCGGCGAGCGCGATGCGTCTGGCCTGGGCCGCGGACACGGTCTGGTCTCTCACGTCTTGACACAATCCCGCACCCGTTGACACTATCGAGACTGACCGACTTTCCGCTGCCATGTTTGGGTGCCGTAGGGTCGTCGTTAGTCTCCCGTTCACCGACGGGACCCATGGCGGACAGCGCTGTTCCCTAACCTCCCCTGAGGTCGTAACGGCACCCACTGTCTGCTCACAGCGCAGGCGGCCAGACGGCCAAACGGAGGAAAAGTGTTCAACAAGCGCACCATCGTGGGAATCGCAGCTCTCGCGGCGATCACAATTTCACTCAGCGCGTGCTCCAGCACGCCGACGCCGGCAGCATCCGGTGCCACCAACGCGAAGACCGCAACCAGCGTTTCCGCATTCGGTGACATGGCTGGCCTGGTGAAGGCAGCCAACAAGGAGGGCTCGCTCAACGTGATCGCCCTGCCCGACAACTGGGCCAACTACGGCAAGATCATCGCCGCGTTCAAGAAGAAGTACCCCAAGATCACGGTGAACTCCGCGAACCCTGACGGCTCGAGCGCCGAAGAGATCAAGGCGGCAGATGACCTCGCCGGACAGGACACTGCTCCGGATGTCTTCGACCTCGGACCCGCGGTTACCCTTGCCAGCACCGCGAAGTTCGCGCCATACAAGGTCGCGACCTGGGCCGACGTGCCCGCGGCCAACAAAGAGAAGACCGGCCTCTGGGTCAACGACTACACCGGACTGATGTCGGTCGGATACGACTCCTCGGTGATCAAGACCGCGCCGAAGAAGCTCTCCGACCTGCTCGGCAGCTCCTACAAGAGCAAGGTCGCCATCAAGGGCGACCCGACGCAGGCCGGAGCGGCGTTCGCCGCCGTCGGCCTTGCGGCGATCCAGAGCGGCGGCTCGGCCGCCGACTTCCAGCCGGGTGTCGACTTCTTCGCCAAGCTGAGCAAGGCGGGCAACTTCCTTCCGCTCGACCCGACCCCCGCCACGATTGCTTCCGGTGAGACCCCGGTCGTATTCGACTGGAGCTACAACAACCTGGCCCAGGCCGCGACCACGCCGAACTGGAAGACCGTCGTCTTCCCGGGCAGCGCCTACGGCAGCTACTACAACCAGGCGATCAACAAGGATGCCCCGCATCCCGCCGCCGCGCGCCTCTGGCAGGAATTCGTCTACAGTCCCACCGTGCAAAACCTGTACCTGGCCGCAGGCGCCTTCCCCGTGCAGATCGCCGCGATGGACAAGGCTGGCACGACGGATACGAAGGCGCAGGCGGTCGCGGGCAAGATGCCCTCAAAGTTCGTCTCTCCGACGGAATCCGAGACCACCACCGCGGGAGCCCTGCTCACCGCAAAGTGGGCCGCGGCGATGAGCCAGTAATCTCGAACTGACCCGAGTAACTCTCATTAAAATGAACACCCCATCGCAGTGACCATCGAGACGAGTCGATCGCGCCAGGCGCGGCGGCTCGTCTCTGTGCCACCCGCCGTGCTCGGGCTCACGCCGTTCGCACTCTATGTGCTGCTCTTTCTGGCGATCCCCACCGTGCTCGCGGTGCTCTCCGGGCTGGTCGACGCCCAGGGGCACTTCACCATCGCCAATGTCGCGGCACTCTTCACGCCCGACATCCTCAAGACCTTCGCCAGTTCCTTCTGGGTGTCGGCCGTCACCGCGATCGTGGGAGCCGTGGTCGGCGCACTCGTGTGCTACGCCCTCCTCGGCATGAATCCGCAGGGGACCCTGCGATCGATGGTCGACTCCGCGGCGAGTGTGCTGGCCCAGTTCGGCGGGGTGATGCTCGCCTTCGCGTTTATCGCGACGATCGGCATCCAGGGCTTTGTCACCGTCTTCCTCAAGGGCCTCGGCATCAACATCTTCGCTAACGGCGTCTGGCTCTACCAGGTGCCGGGGCTTTTGCTGCCCTACATCTACTTCCAGGTGCCCCTCATGATCATCACCTTCATGCCGGCGCTCGAGGGATTGAAGCCGCAGTGGGCCGAGGCCAACGCCACCCTCGGGGGCACTCGTCTCACCTACTGGGCGCGCATCGCCGGGCCCGTGCTCGCGCCGTCATTCCTTGGCAGCCTGCTCCTCTTGTTCGCCAACGCATTCTCGTCCTACGCCACCGCAGCTGCTCTCATCAGCCAGGGAGCCCAGATCGTGCCGCTGCGGATCCGTGCTGCCCTCATCAGCGAAACCGTGCTCGGCCGCAGCAACATGGCCGGCGCGCTTGCGCTCGGCATGATCGTGATCATGGTTGTGCTCATGTGGGGCTACTCCGCCCTGCAGTCCCGCACGACGCGATGGCAGAAGTGAGCGGCGTCCGCCCGGTCGGGGCTGCCCCGGGGCGCGTCGCTCGCACAGTGATTCTCGGTGTGGTCGGCATCCTGTTCACCATCCCGATAGTCGCCATGCTCGAGTTCAGCCTCCGCAACCTCGCCGGCGGCTACACGATCGCCCACTGGGCGGGAGTGTTCTCGCCGGCGGCCGCCGTCACGTACGCCGTCGTCTTCACGGGCCTTCGCAATTCGCTTCTGCTGGCGGTGGTGACGGTCGTCATCATCCTGGTGATCCTGCTGCCCACCATGATCCTCGTTCAACTGCAGTTCCCGCGTCTCCGGCGGGTGCTCGAATTCGTCTGCATCATCCCGATCACGGTGCCCGCAATCGTGGTGGTCGTCGGTCTCGCCCCCGTCTATTCGGTCGTGGCGCGACTTGCGGGTTCCTCGATCTGGACGCTCGCCTTCGCCTACGGGGTCACCGTGCTGCCATACGCGTATCGTGCGATCCAGTCCAACCTCAGCGTGGTGGATGTCGTCACCCTGGCCGAGGCCGCGCGCTCGCTCGGTGCCGGCTGGGCCAGTGTGCTGTGGCGGGTCATCCTGCCAAACCTGCGGCGTGGCATCCTCGCCGCCGCGTTCATCACGGTGGCGGTCGTGCTCGGCGAGTTCACCATCGCGTCACTGCTCAACCGGGTGAATCTTCAGACTGCTCTCGTTCAGGTCTCGAAGAGCGATCCCTTCGTCGCCGTGATCTTCTCCCTGCTCGCTCTCGCGTTCGCATTCGTTCTGCTGTTACTCATCGGCCGCCTCGCGTCCGACCGCCGCACCCGCGCCCAGAAGAAGGCCCCATGACCACCTCTCCGAACTCCGGCGCAACCGTCGAGCTCATCGACGTAGTGAAGGACTACGCCGGACATCGTGCCCTCACCGGGGTGAACCTCTCGGTGCGACCGGGGGAGTTCGTGGCGTTGCTCGGCCCGTCGGGTTGCGGCAAGACCACTGCCCTGCGCGCCCTCTCGGGACTCGAGCAGGTGAACGGTGGCAGCATCCTGATCGACGGCGTCGACGTGGTCGATGTGCCGGTTAACAAGCGGGACATCGGCATGGTCTTCCAGTCCTACTCGCTCTTCCCCCACCTCACGGCGATCGAGAACGTGGAGTTCGGGCTTCGGATGCGCAAGATCCCGGCCGCCGATCGCCGTACTCGCGCGGCGGAGGCACTCGATCTCGTCGGTCTCGGCCACCTCCCCGGGCGCTACGCACACCAGCTCTCCGGTGGCCAGCAACAGCGAATCGCCCTCGCCAGAGCCCTGGTGACGCGGCCGCGGGTGCTGCTCCTCGATGAACCGCTCTCGGCCCTCGACGCGAAGGTGCGGGTGCAGCTGCGCGATGAGATCCGACGCATCCAGACCGACCTGGGTATCACCACGCTCTTCGTCACCCACGACCAGGAGGAGGCGCTGGCGGTCGCCGACCGGGTCGCGGTGATGAGAGAGGGCAACATCGAGCAGATCGGCTCGCCGGAGGAGCTCTACACGGCCCCCGCCACTCCCTTCGTGGCCGCCTTCGTCGGCTTGAGCAATCGGATGCCCGCCACACTGTCGGACGGACAGGTCACACTGTACGGCGAGACCCTCGGGGTGCTCGGTTCCCCGCAGGTGAACGGGAGGGCAAACGGGCCGGTGGTTGCCCTCGTGCGCCCGGAGGACCTGCTTTTGGTTCCACCCGCAACCCTCGGTAGCATCGCGGCGACCGTGGTCGCTTCGAGCTTCCTCGGATCCCTGCGGCGCACCCGGCTGACGCTCTCCGATGGCACTCTCGTGTCAGTGCAGCACGACGTATCGGAGCACCCGCAGCCGGGGGAAAGCCTCGGAGTCCGGCTGCGCGGAAATGCCGTCTCGGTGAGCGGCATCGACGGCTGAAGTACATACCCGCCAGTGCATGTACAACGGTTTCGCGCAAGTACGGCGGCATAGACTGACCCGATGAAGTTCGGATCGCCCAAACGCACCCCGGCGGTGATCGCCCCGGCAGAGGCGAGCTCGGCCAGGGAGCAGGCCGATGCGACGCTGCCGGCCAGCATCCGGATCGCCGGCGCGTGGTCCTGGCGAGTGCTCGCGGTCGCCGCAGTGATCGCCCTGTTCATCTATCTCGTGATTACCCTGCGCGAGATCGTGGTGCCGTTCATGATCGCGATTCTGCTCGCGGCGCTGCTCGTACCGCTGGTGAACTTCCTGGTGGGTCATCGCTGGCCCAAGTGGCTGGCCGTTGCCCTCGTGGAGATCGGGCTGCTGGCCGTGGTCGCCGGCCTCGTCATTCTCGTCGTCTCGCAAGTGCGCAGCGGATTCCCCGATCTGCAGAGGCAGAGCGTCGAGGCATACGGCAACTTCAAGCAGTATCTGCTCGCGTCGCCGCTGCATCTGACGAACTCGGATATCACGGCCTACCTCGGCCAGGCCTGGGCCGCGATCCAGAAGAACAGCCAGGCACTGGTCTCCGGCGCGGTGTCCTTCGGCACCACGGCCGGACACGTGCTGGCGGGAACACTGCTCGTTCTCTTCGCCACGCTCTTCATGCTCATCGACGGCAGAGGCATCTGGGCGTGGGCGGTGCGACTGTTCCCGCGCAGGGCGCGTCCGGCTATCGACGGCTCGGGCCGGGCCGGATGGGTCACTCTCACCAATTTCGTGCGCGTGCAGATCTTCGTCGCTTTCGTCGATGCCGTCGGCATCGGACTCGGAGCCTGGATCATCGGGCTCTTCTTCGGAGGGTTTCCCCTCGTGATCCCGATCACGATCGCGGTGTTCCTCGGATCGTTCATCCCGGTCGTCGGTGCACTGTTCTCTGGAGTGCTCGCCATCTTCATCGCACTCGTGTACCTCAACCCCTTTGCGGCCCTGATCATGCTCGGCGTCGTGATTGCCGTGCAGCAGATTGAAGGCCACGTGCTCCAGCCCTTCATCATGGGCACGGCGGTCAGGGTGCATCCGCTCGCCGTGGTCTTCGCGGTCGCGGCCGGCGGATTCCTCGCGGGCATCCCCGGAGCCCTGTTCGCGGTGCCGGTTGTCGCAACTCTGAATGTTATGGTCAAGTTCGTGGCGAGCGGGCAGTGGCGCACCATCCCACAGCCGACCCTGACACAGGCGGTGCGTCCGGACCCCGGAACCCGCGCGGAGACGAATGCCTGAACTGACTCTCGCGGGCCCGACGCTCGCTAACTTCGAAGCGGCGAGAGCCGTCGTCTCGCGAGTCGCCGAGATCACTCCGATGGAGAGCTCCCGTTTTCTCGGCGAGCTGCTCGGTTCTCCCGTCTACCTCAAGTGTGAGAACCTCCAGCGAACGGGCTCCTACAAGATCCGCGGGGCGTACAACCTCATCTCGCGGCTCACCGACGAAGAGAAGTCCCGTGGGGTGGTCGCAGCCTCCGCGGGCAACCACGCCCAGGGGGTGGCCTTCGCCGCCCGCGAGCTCGGCATCTCCGCGACCATCTTCATGCCGGTCGGAGTGGCCCTTCCGAAGCTGCAGGCGACCCGCAACTATGGCGCGGAGATCGTACTCCGGGGTAACGCGGTCGACGAGGCCCTGCGTACGGCGGCCGAGTTTGCGGCCAACACCGGCGCCGTCTTCATCCCGCCCTTCGACCACCCGGATGTCGTGGCCGGCCAGGGCACAGTGGGTCTCGAGATTCTCGACCAGGTTCCCGAGCTCCGGACGGTGATTGTGCCCATCGGTGGTGGGGGACTCATCTCGGGTGTGGCCAGCGCGCTCAAGCAGAAATTCGCGCTCCAGGGCCGTACCGTTCGCATCATCGGTGTCCAGGCCGAGAATGCGGCTGCGTATCCCCCGTCGATCCTCAACGGCGTATCGACCGCGATCAAGATGTTGCCGACGATCGCCGACGGGATCGCGGTGAGCAAGCCGGGCATCCTCAACTTCGAGATCATCAAGCACGCGGTCGACGAGATCATCACCGTCTCGGACGACGATATCGCGCGCGCCATGCTCGTGCTGCTCGAGCGCGCGAAACTCGTGGTAGAGCCCGCCGGCGCCGCTGCCGTCGCAGCGATCATGACCGGCCAGGTGAAGGATGCCGGTATCACCGTGGCGGTGCTCAGTGGCGGTAACATCGACCCGCTCGTGATGGAGCGCGTCATCTCACGCGGGCTCGCGGTATCCGATCGCTACCTCAAACTGCGGCTGATGTTGCCCGACCGCCCGGGCCAGCTCGCGCGCATCGCCGAACTCCTCTCCGAGGCCAACGCCAACGTCGTGGAGGTGCTGCACACCCGCAACAGTCGCAACGCTCTCTTTGGTGACGTGGAGCTCGAACTGAGCATCGAAACTCGAGGACCGGAGCACGTGCAGCGTGTGCTCGGTGTCCTCATCGAAGCGGGCTACGAGCCGCGCATCGATTTCTGACGCTGGTCCGCCTTCAACCTACGGCAGGTAGGTCTCGACCTTGTCGATCTGCACGGTGATCTCCTTGCCGTTCGGTGCGGTGTACGACACCGTTTCGCCGACCGCATGGCCGAGGATGGCAGCGCCGAGCGGGCTGCCCTCGCTATAGACGTCGAGGTCGCTGTCTTCACCGACGATCTCGCGACTGCCGAGCAGGAAGACGCTCGTGTCACCGAGGATGCGCGCGCTCACGACCGTGCCGGACTGAACCACGCCGGTGCTTGTCGGAGCCGCGCCGACCTTGGCGTGGCGCAACAGTTCGGTGAGCACTCGGATGCGGGCCTCCATCTTGCCCTGTTCTTCTTTGGCGGCGTGGTACCCGCCGTTCTCCTTGAGGTCGCCCTCTTCGCGCGCCGCCTCGATCTTCTTGGCGATATCGGTGCGCCCGGTGGTCGACAGCAGCTCGAGCTCGGCGCTCCGACGATCGAAGGCTTCCTGGGTCAGCCAGGTCTCAGTGGTCTCGGTAGACACGATGTGCTCCCTCGAAATACAAATGAGACCGGCCGCGGGGCCGGTCTCTGATCATTGCTCTCAGTTTAGGTCAGCCAGCACCGGTAGATCAAGCCGGTGACGCCCCGCTCGGAGCTCAGCACCGTACGGGTGTAGGAGGTCGTGTAGCGCGTGGATGCCGGCACTGTCACGATGCGCCAGCCGACGATGCCATGAGCTTTGTTCTGCACCTGCAGGGCGCAACTCGCTGATTGGCCCACCGGCATCGA
>JBBRDX010000123.1:0-8647 GCA_038203515.1 Actinomycetales bacterium
ACTGCTGTTTGGGCGCTCGCTACTCGACCACCGGGGACTGCTGTTTGGGCGCTCGCTACTCGACCACCGGGGACTGCTGTTTGGGCGCTCACCGCTCGAGCGACAGGCGGCTCGGGACTGTCCATGCCGATGCGTCGTTCCAGGCGCTCGACCCGCGCGAGGGCGCCACGGTTGGTCTCGTCGCTCGCCGGCACCAGCACCCGGGCGATCATGAGTTCGAGGTGCAGGCGGGGGGAAGTGGCTCCAGTCATATCGGTGAGAGCCGAATTGGCGACATCCGCGGCCCGCGAAAGCTCCGCGTTACCGAATCTGGCCGCCTGCTGCGCCATGCGGTCGAGCTCGTCCGCCTGGATGCCGCGCAGAACGGCCGCAGCTCCCTCGCCCGCAGCGCTCACGATGATGAGGTCGCGCAACCGTTCGAGCAGGTCTTCGACGAATCGACGCGGATCCTGCCCCGTTTGGATCACACGGTCGATCGCGGCAAATGCGGCCGAGGCATCCCGAGCTCCGAGCGCATCGACGATCTCGTCGAGCAGGGCGCCGTGGGTGTACCCGAGCAGGGCAACCGCGCGCTCGTATTGCACGGACGAGCCCTCCGATCCGGCGATGAGCTGGTCGAGCAGCGACAGCGTGTCGCGCACGGATCCGCCGCCGGCACGCACCACGAGCGGGAGGACACCGGCCTCGACATCCACTCTCTCGCTCACGCAGAGCGACTGGACGTACTCGAGCATCTGCGCGGGAGGAACGAGCCGAAATGGATAGTGGTGGGTTCGCGACCGAATGGTGCCGATGACCTTCTCTGGCTCGGTCGTCGCGAAGATGAACTTGACGTGCTCTGGCGGCTCTTCGACGATCTTGAGGAGCGCGTTGAAACCCTGGGGCGTCACCATGTGCGCTTCGTCGAGGATGAAGATCTTGTAGCGATCCCGGGCCGGGGCGAACACGGCGCGCTCCCGGAGATCGCGGGCATCATCGACGCCGTTATGACTCGCGGCATCGATCTCCACGACATCCATCGATCCGCCGCCGTCGCGGCTGAGTTCGATGCAACTCGGGCAAACGCCGCAGGGCGTGTCGGTTGGACCCTCGGCGCAGTTGAGGCAGCGGGCCAGGATACGGGCGGATGTGGTCTTGCCGCAGCCGCGTGGTCCGCTGAAGAGATACGCGTGGTTGACGCGGTCGTTTCGGAGCGCTGTGCGCAGCGGATCGGTCACCTGTGACTGGCCGATCAACTCGGCGAAACTCTCTGGCCGATAACGGCGATACAGGGCGGTGACCACCAGCCAAGACTACGCGCAGCCACCGACGCGGCCTCCGGTGTTCACCACGGGTCGGCTGCCTCCTTGTCGCCCGGTGTTCGCCGCGGTAGGGCTGCCTCCCTGCCGGCTCTTGCATAACTCCTGCAAACTGGGGCGACCCGATTCGGCGGGCCCGGAATCTCGGGGGGATCCATGCGCGTCCGCCCAAACTGCAGAAGTTATGCGTGGGCGTACGGTGGGGGCATGCGCATTGTCATTGCCGGAGGACACGGAAAGATTGCCCTGTTGCTCTCCCACCAACTCACGGATGCGGGCCACGAAGCGGTCGGCATCATTCGAAATCCTGCCCAGGCCGCAGATCTTCGAGCCGCCGGGGCCATCCCGCTGGTGCTCGACCTCGAACACTCGAGCATCGACGACGTGTCCGTCGCTCTCGCAGGCGCAGATGCCACGGTGTTCGCGGCCGGAGCCGGTCCCGACAGCGACGCCGACCGCAAGATGACCCTGGACCGCGACGGCGCCATCCTGCTCGCCGACGCCTCCGTCCGCGCCGGTGTGCGGCGACTCGTCGTTGTTTCCTCGATGGGCGCCGACACTTTCGACGCCGCCTCCGACGATGTATTCCAGGTCTATCTCCGCGCGAAGAGCGAAGCGGATACCGCGGTGCGGCAGCGGGACCTCGATTGGACGATCGTGCGCCCGGGCAGCCTCACGGACTCGGAACCCAGCGGCCTCGTGACCATGGGCGAGACGGTCCATCACGGCAGCATCCCTCGGACGGATGTTGCTGCAGTTATCGTCGCGCTGCTCTTCGGTAACGCCGGGGTTGGACGACAGTTCGAAGTCACCTCGGGACAGACACCCATCGCCGCAGCGATCGGCGCTCTCTAGCCTCGTTGCAGATCCGGTAACCGATCCGGTGGCCGAAGGGCCAGCTTCGCAGCGTCATACGACTCGGGAAACTGCGAAGTTGACACCCGGCCTCTCTTTCGCGCGGCAGAGGCTCTCGCGCGGCAGAGGCTCTCGCGCGGCAGAGACTCTCGCGCGGCACAGGCTCTCGCGCGGCACAGGCGGTCATCGCACGAGCGCGTCGACCTGGCGGGCGATCTCCAGCTCCTCATTAGTGGGGATCACGAGCACGGCCACGGGGGAACCGTCCGGCGAAATGAAGCGCGCCTTCTTCGATACGAGTTCGTTGCGATCCTGGTCGATCGCGATGCCGAGAAACTCGAGCCCGGCGAGCGTCCGACGACGGAGGAGCACGTTGTTCTCGCCCACCCCGGCGGTGAACACGAGGGCATCAAGACCACCCAAGTGCGCGATATAGGCCCCGATGTACCGGCGAACACGATGCCGGTAGACCGCGAGGGCGGCTTCCGCGGTCGAATCGCCCCGTGACGCGGCATCCTGCACGTCGCGCATGTCGCCGCTACCGGTGAGTCCGAGGAGTCCGCTCCTGCGGTTGAGCAGGGTATCGAGCTCGTCGAAGTCGAGTCCGGCCTGACGATGAAGATGGATGAGCACGGCCGGGTCGACATCGCCGGATCTGGTGCCCATCACCAGTCCCTCGAGCGGGGTCATCCCCATGCTCGTCTCGACCGAGACTCCGCCGTCGATCGCGGCGACGGATGCCCCGTTGCCGAGGTGCAGCACGATCGTCTTGAGCTCGGATAGCGGCCGGCCGAGAAAGATGGCCGTCTGTTCGGATACGTATTTGTGTGACGTGCCGTGGAATCCGTAGCGCCGCACCCGGTGTTTTTCGGCAAGCTCGGCGTCGATCGCGTAGGTGTACGCGGCGGCAGGCAGCGTCTGGTGGAATGCCGTGTCGAAGACGGCGACATGGGGCACGTGGAGAAGCGCCTTGCGCGCCGCCCGGATGCCCTGCAGGTTCGCCGGGTTGTGCAACGGTGCGAGAGCCGAAAGCTCGTCGATCTGCTCCTCCACCTCGGCGGTGACGAGGGTCGCGCGGTCGAAGATCGATCCGCCGTGCACCACGCGATGACCGACCGCGACGATCTGCTTGGCCGACCCCAGCCTGTCGAGCACCTGCCGCATTCCGTCCTCATGGTCGGCGACGCCGGAGCCGGGCTCGCCGATCCGTTCGATAAGGCCACTCAGCGCGACCTCCTCGGTCTCGACATCGACGAGCTGGTACTTGATCGAGGAGGAGCCGGAGTTGACGACGAAGATCTGGGTCACGGGTCGTCCATCCGGGGGGCCGTGCCGATCGCCGTGCCGACCATCTGGGCCTGGATCGCCGTGATCGCCACCGTATTCACGATGTCCTGCACGAGTGCTCCACGCGAGAGGTCGTTGATGGGCTTGCGGAGGCCCTGGAGCACCGGCCCGATCGCCACCGCTCCCGCGCTGCGCTGCACCGCCTTGTAGGTGTTGTTGCCGGTGTTCAGGTCGGGGAAGATGAAGACCGTCGCCCGCCCGGCCACCCGCGAGCCCGGCATCTTCGACCTGCCGACCGCGGCATCCACGGCGGCGTCGTACTGAATCGGACCCTCCACGAGCAGGTCTGGCCGACGCGAGCGCACCAGTTCCGTGGCGGTGCGCACCTTCTCGACTTCCGCCCCGGCCCCCGAAGCACCGGTGGAGTACGACAACATCGCGATTCGCGGCTCGATCTGGAACTGGATGGCCGTGGTCACCGACGAGATCGCGATGTCCGCGAGCTGGTCGGCGTTCGGATCGGGATTGACGGCGCAGTCGCCGTAGACGAGCACCCGGTCTTCGAGACACATCAGGAACACGCTCGAGACGACGGAGACGCCGGGGTTGGTCTTGATGATCTCGAACCCGGGCCGGATGGTGTGGGCCGTCGTGTGCGCGGCTCCCGAGACCATGCCGTCGGCGAGTTCGAGGTGCACCATCATGGTGCCGAAGTAGGAGACATCGGTCACCGTCTCGCGAGCCTCCTCCAGGCTCAGCCCCTTGTGGGCGCGCAGCCGGGCATATTCCACCGCGAACTGCTCGCGCAGTTCCGGGTCGAAGGAGCTGAGGATGGCGGCATCCGCGATGTCGAGCCCGAGGTCGGTGGCCCGCGAGCGGATCTCACTCTCGTCGCCCAGGATCGTGAGGCGTGCCACGCCGCGCCTCAACAGCGTGGAGGCCGCGCGCAGGATGCGGTCGTCGGAGCCTTCAGGCAACACGATGTGCTGGGGATCTGCGCGTGCGCGATCGAGCAGGTCGTACTCGAACATGAGCGGGGTGACCACATCGGTGCGGCTGACGTCGAGAAGTCGCAGCAGCACGTCTGCATCCACGTGCTGCTCGAACAGCGCGAGCGCGGTGTCGTACTTTCGCAGGGATTCCGGGGCGAGGCGCCCCCGGGTCTGCGTGATCCGCAGTGCCGTGTCGTAGGTGCCGAGTGAATTGCGGATGATCGGCAGGGTGTTGTCGAGACCGTCGATGAGCAGCGCGATCTGGGGCAGCAGGTCGAATCCTCCGTTGAGGATGATCGCCGAGACAGAGGGGAAGGTCTCGGCGGCGTTCGCCATGAGTACGGCGAGCAGCACGTCGGACCGGTCTCCGGGAACGATGACGACTCCGCCCTCGATGAGTCGGGTCAGCACATTCTCCATCGACATGGCCGCGACGACCACGCCGAGCGACTCACGACCGAGCAGCGCGGGATCGCCCTTGATCAGCGTGCCCTCGACGGCCTCCATGAGCGAGGCGATGCTGGGGGCAATGAGGAAGCGGTCCTCGGGGATCGCCCAGACCGGCAGTCGACCGCTCTCTTCCTCGACCGCGCAGATGATCTCCTCGATCTGCTGCGGATCTGCGCGGTTGACCACGATTCCGAGCACCTGGGCGTGCGCGCTGTCAAGCTCCTGGCGGGCGAGGGTGAAGACCTGGCGCAGGTCGTCCGGGCTGCGGCTGCCCGCGGCATCTGCCTGCTGGCCACCGAGCACGAGAAGCACCGGAGCGCCGAGGTTGGCGGCGATTCGCGCATTGAATCCGAGTTCGGTGGGACTGCCGACATCTGTATAGTCCGACCCGAGGATGACGACAGCGTCGCACTGCCGTTCGACGGCCTTGAAGCGCGAGACGATCTCGCTGAGCGCGGCCTCCGGATCCGCATGCACGTCGTCGTAACTCACACCGACACACTCGTCGTAGTCGAGATCGACGCCATCATGAGCGAGCAGCATCTCAAGCACATAATCGCGCTCGTCGCTCGACCGGGCGACCGGGCGGAACACCCCAACCCGCTCGGTCTCATGGCTGAGCGTGTCGAGCATGCCGAGAGCCACCGTCGACTTACCGGCATGACCTTCGATGGAGGTGATGTAGATGCTGCGGGTCACGCCCCCAGCCTAGGCTCCGTGCCTCAGCAGAACCTGCCCACATTCTCAACCCGGCAGAAAGTTCGCGAAGCGAACATCGGGCGTCACCGTGAGCGAAGCGAACGTGACCTGGCCGAAAATGTAAAAAACTCCCCGCGCACCCGCCAGAGCCCGGTTACCCTTGCTACGTTTCCGTCCTGGGGGAATTGGCCTGGATGGCGCCACGCGAGGAGCCTCGTGTAGTTTAGCCGGTCATCCGCCCGCCCGTCTTGGACCTACGCCCCGGTCGGGTACGCTGTTCCTTGGCCCACAGCGTGGGCCGACCAGGAGAATTCGCCTAGCGGCCTATGGCGCACGCTTGGAAAGCGTGTTGGGTGCAAGCCCTCGGGGGTTCGAATCCCCCATTCTCCGCGCAGGGCCTGTCACATCTCCCGACGGGAATCGGGCGAGAGTACAGCGCTACTAGGAGCGCTGGAATCGACATGGTCATGCCACAGCGCCAGTGATCGGCGCTTTCGGGGAGATCGCGTGGCGATTGCAAGCGACAGGAATGATGGCGACGTCTGGCTCCGGCCCCGACGCAGCCTCCTCTGGAGCGGCATCCTCGCCTTGGTTATCGTGCCACTGCCGATTGTCGCGACACTCATTACCCTCGGACTCTCTTCCGGGTCGTGGCGAGTCTCGGTCATCGCCGAGAGTGTGGTCCTCGTGCTCTTCCTCATCGGACTCTTCCTCCTCCAGACCACCTATCTGGTGATCTCGGCCAACAGTCTCACCGAGCGCGGATTCTTCGGCCATGTGATCACGACCCCGATCTCGGAGGTGAGATCGATGGTCATCGCCCACACCTTCAGAACCTCGTCGAGCGAGACCCTTCCTCAGCTGATCGTGCGCAACGGGCGCGGGGAACGGATCCTGCGGATGCGCGGCGTCTTCTGGACGGAAGAGTCGATGCGCGAGGCCGCGGCCGCGATCGGCGCTCCCCTCGAGGAGCCGGCGGAGCCGCTCACCTCCCACCAGTTCTTCGAGCTGTACGCGGGAAGCGCCTACTGGTTCGAGGACCGCCGCGGGCTCGCCATCGGGCTCGTCGTGCTGATCGGGCTGGCCTGCGTGGGGATCGTGCTTGGGCTCATGGGCTTGCTCGGTCTGCCCTTCGGCGCCTGATTCGAGGTCCTCGCAGCGGCAGGCCTAGCGTCGCCGCAGCGTGCCGAAGATGCCTTTGACCACAGCGCTCATCACAGACTTTCCAGCGGACGATCTGAGGAAGTCGGTGATTGGATTCTTCTCCGCCCGCGGAGCCGGGGCGCGGCGGCCGGTGCTTGGGGAGGTGCGCGGCCGGGCCTTCTTCGCCTCGCGCAGCATCCGCTCGTAGTCGGTCTGCTGCTGTTTGATTGCCGCGGCCTGCTCACCCGCCGTGGCCGCGGTCGCTGCGACCGCCGCCGCCGTCTCGAGCTTGCGCCCGAGAATCTCCTGGGCCGACTCCTTGTCGATGGCCGTTCCGTATTTGGGCAGCAGCGCGGATGAGGCGATCGTCGACTCGATCAGCTCGGGAGCACTCGGCGACATCGAGCCCTGCGGTGCCCGCAGGCGCGTCCAGGCGACCGGTGTCGGCGCGCCCTTTTCGCCCATGACCGTGACGATCGCCTCGCCGGTGGCGAGCGTGGTGAGCACGCTGCCGAGGTCGTAGTCGGAGTTGGGGTAGGTCGACACCGTGGCCCTGAGCGCCTTCGCGTCATCCGGGGTGAACGCCCGCAACTGGTGCTGGATGCGTGAGCCGAGCTGCGCGAGCACGTCACCGGGCACGTCCTTCGGCGTCTGCGTCACGAACACGATGCCGACACCCTTGGAGCGGATGAGCCGGACAGTCTGCGTGATCGAGTCGAGGAAGTCCTTCGACGCATTTTTGAAGAGCAGGTGCGCCTCGTCGAAGAAGAAGACCAGCTTGGGCTTGTCGAGGTCTCCGACTTCCGGCAGGTCGTTGAACAGGTCGGCGAGCAGCCACATGAGGAAGGTGGAGTAGAGCTCGGGCTTGTCCTGCACACCCGGCACCTCGAGCAGGCTGATGATCCCCCGGCCATCCGGGTGGGTGCGCAGGAAGTCAGCGGTATCGATCTCCGGCTCGCCGAAAAACACGTCGGCCCCCTGGTCGGCGAAGGTGATCAGCTCGCGCAGGATCACTCCGACAGTGGCACTCGAGAGCCCGCCGAGATCGGTGAGCTCGCCTTTTCCGTCGGCGCTGGTGAGATAGCTGAGCACTGCGCGGAGGTCGGAGAGGTCGACGAGCGGGAGTCCGGCCTGGGCGGCGTAGTGGAACACCAGCCCGAGCGACGACTCCTGGGTGCCATTGAGACCGAGCACCTTCGATAGCAGCAGCGGGCCGAATCCCGAGACGGTTGCCCGCACAGGCACTCCTGTTCCCACTCCACCGAGGGCGAAATACTCGGTGGGAAAGGATGCCCCGGTCCAGTGCTGCCCGATTCCGTTGGTGCGATCGACGAGCTTGGGGTTCCCCGTGCCCGCCGTCGCCACACCGGAGAGGTCGCCCTTGATGTCCGCGGCGAACACCGGCACCCCCGCCGCAGCGAGTTGTTCCGCAAGCACCTGGAGCGTGCGGGTCTTTCCGGTGCCGGTGGCTCCCGCCACGAGACCGTGCCGGTTGAGCATGGCGATCGGGATGCGCACCTGAACCCCGGGCTGCGCATCACCGTTGACGAGGGCGCCGATTTCGAGCACCGTGCCGGTGAAGGCGTAGCCGGAGCGGATCACCTCGACGGCGGACGCATCGAGCGGCCCGGCGCTCGAGACAGGCGAGGCCGCGGTCGGAGTCGGAGCCGGAACCGGAGCCGGTGCCGGTGCCGGTGGTAGCGTCGCCTTCTCCGCCGCGAGCGCCGCCTCGGCCTCCGCAAGGGCCTTCTTGGCAGCTTCGACCAGGGCAGCAGCATCCGTCATTTCGCCAGCCTAGTGACCCGCACCCGCCGTCTCCTCCGGGCCCGCCGGGCCGGCATCAACCGTCACGGCCAGCCCGGCATCGACCGTCACAAAGTGCGCCAAGGCGGTGCCCAGCCAACAGCTGGTGACGGTTGGGCG
>JBBRDX010000124.1:0-8558 GCA_038203515.1 Actinomycetales bacterium
GGCCGGGCCCCAGTCGTCCCGGATGTAGGCGTTCGACCCCGACTGCCCGACCGCCTCGCATACGATCGCCAACACGGCGATCGCATGCGCTGCCGCATGGGTGCGTTCCGTGAGCGGGGCACGGTTGGGGCTCGAGGCGAAGATGATGATGAGTCCGGCCGTTGCGAGAAGGGCGAGGGCAAGGCCTGCGAACACCGGGTTGGAGATTTCGGCCTGGCCGCGCACCGTCATGAATACCGCATAGAGGAACGCACCGATTGACAGGAAGATCGCGACAGGAGCCACTCCGGTGCTCCCCGCCGGGTCGAGTTGCTGGCGCGTGCGTTCGAGAGTGGTCACGACGCATCCACCCCCGGCAACCGTTCCGAGGAGCGCGTGGGCACGCGGATCATGATCGACGTTCCGCGCCCGGGGGTGGACCATATCTGCACGGCTCCACCGACCTCTTCGATGCGGTGGCGTACAGAATTCCGGATGCCGAGCCGGTCGGGCGCGGTCTCCGCTTCGGTGAACCCTCGGCCGGCGTCGATCACCATCACCGAGACATCCACCTCCGAATCGAAGACGGCCACTTCTGCCCGGGTGAGTCCCGAATGGCGAAGCACATTGACGAGGCACTGCTTCACGGCAAGACCGAGAGAGCCAGAGGTCTCGGCATCAAGACGCGACAGCGCGTCGAAGTCTCCGGTGCACTCGATTTCGAGCCCGAGGAGGCGAGACTCGGTGATGGCCGTGAAGAGAGGGGTCTGCTCCCAGCGCTGCCGGAGCGACGGATCGATCTGAGGCTCGTCCTCGGTGAGCCATTCCTCCCCGATCAGGGTCTCGAGATCACGCTCGACCTGCGCACGAAGGTGCGGATCGAGGGTGTCATCGACCGATCCCGAGATAGCGGCAAGGTGACTCAGCACTGTGTCGTGCAACAGCGAAGCAGCCTTCACCTCGATGCGGTGGCGCATCGTTGCGAGTTGCTCATCGCGGGCGGCTCGATGCAGCATGGGCTGGGTGCGGCGCGAGCTGCGCCGACTGAGGCTGCCGACGATGAAAATGACCGAGGTAACTGCGTAGGCCAGCACGGTCGTGACATCAAACTCGAAGCGCTGCGCGCTCACGAAGATGGCGGCGCCGGCGGAGACCTCGGCGGCGATGTAACCGGCGGTGCACCATGCCAGCCTCGGCACGATGTGGGGAGCTGATCCTCCCACCATGACCAGTGCGATCTTGGGGAGGGCGAGGGACAGTGCGTCGCTTTCGAGGATCACGGGACTCTGAGAGTAGAAGGTGAGCACAAACCAGTACGTGCAGGCTGCTCCCACCACCAGGTATGCAATGGAATAGAGGGTGTCGCGCGTGCGGGCACTCAGGTAGAGCAGAAGGAGCATCGGCGCGATCGCGACCATCGCGGGCCAGAGAACCGCGGAGGAACGGAAGAACTGGAAGGCGACGGTCACAAGGAGTGCAGAGATCAGGCACGTGTAGGCCACGGCGTTGAGAGCGCGACCGAACGACCGGCTCACTGTGCGCATCGCTAGATGGGACGGCAATCCGAGAGACATGCAGTTCCCTCCGTTGGACGCCCAAAATTCAGTATCTCATCGAGCCTGACGCGTTTGTACCCCGATGCGCGACGAATTCTTGCGAATACGCGCAGATTTGGATGAAAACCTCCCCCTTCGACTCCCAAACCTGCGTGATTCCTCAGTTTTAGCACCGCGTGGGTCGTGGACCAGACACCGGGTCGGCGAGCTGCGAATCGATCAACGAGCCGTCACCGGTGCAGCGCGCGATGTCCGAATTTTCCTCGTGGCGGGGGACGCGCCGACTCGCGGCGGCTTCCATCGCTCGCGGAGGTAGGTGCAACCCTGTCCGCTACTACATGTCCCCTCTACGAAGGGATGGGGCCGATCACGGAGTCCGACAGAACACCGCGGTGCGAAGATGGCCATTCGCACCCGGTTCAACTCACTGGAATCGTCCACCCGACAGGTGTTCCGATGTGTGGCGCTCGCAGGCGTTACTGGGCGATCTCCAGGACTTTCTGCGTGGATCCGAGAGTCTTCTTGGCCAGCTTTGGATCCTCCGAGAGCAGCTGCCCATAGGTCGGCACCATCTCGAGCAGCTTCGGTGTCCAGCTGGCGATGCGGTCGGGGAAGCAGCGCGTCAGCACATCGAGCATGATCGGAACGGCGGTGGATGCCCCGGGCGATGCGCCGAGCAGGCCGGCGATGGAGCCATCGGCGGAGGTGATGACCTCGGTGCCGAACTGCAGCACCCCGCCCTTCTCCCTGTCCTTCTTGATCACCTGCACCCGCTGGCCGGCGGTGATGCTGTACCAGTCCTTCGGGTCAGCGGTGGGCATGAACTCCTGCAGCTCCTTGAACTTCGCCGACTTGGATGCCGCAAGCTGCGCAATCAAATAGCGCACGAGTCCGAGATTCGACGCACCGGCCGCGATCATGGGAACGATGTTGTGTGGGCGGATCGTAGCGAACAGGTCGAACCACGATCCGTTCTTGAGGAACTTGGTGTTGAATCCCGCGTAGGGCCCGAACATGAGGCTCGCTTCGCCGTCAACAACCCGAGTGTCGAGGTGGGGCATCGACATCGGCGGAGCGCCCAGCGCGGGCTTACCGTAGACCTTCGCCTGGTGGCGCGCGACGACCTCTGGATTGTCGGTGCGAAGGAACTCTCCGCTCACCGGGAAGCCGCCGAAGCCTTTGATCTCGGGGATTCCGGACTTCTGCAGGAGCTTCAGTGCGCCTCCGCCGGCGCCGACGAAGACGAAACGGGCGCGCACATCCTGTGGTGTGCCTCCGATCTCGTGTACGACGCGCAGGCGCCACAGGCCATCCCGCTGGCGAGTGATGTTCGTGATCGTGTGCTCGGTGAGCAGGGCGGCGCCGTTGGAGGTGAGGTAGTCGAGCAGTCCGTGTGTGAGGGCCCCGAAATCGACGTCGGTGCCCGCGTCGATGCGGGTAGCCGCGATGGGCTGATCCTTGCGACGTCCAGGGATCATGGCGGGCACCCAACTACGGATCACCTTCGGATCGTCGCTGAACTCCATACCCGCGAACAGCGGATGCCCGGCGAGCGCCTCCTGCCGACGGCGCAGGTAGTCGACATTCTCGGTACCCCAGACGAAACTCATGTGCGGCACGGGATTGATGAAGGCCTGCGGATCGGGCAGTAGGTCCTTGCCGATAAAGTAGGCCCAGAATTGGCGCGACACCTGGAATTGCTCGTTCACTTTCACGGCGCCCGAGATATCTATCGACCCGTCGGCCTTTTCTGGCGTGTAGTTGAGCTCGCACAGGGCAGAGTGGCCGGTGCCGGCGTTGTTCCACGGGTTAGAGCTCTCAAGCGCGACATCCCCGAGTCTTTCGAAGATCTGGATACTCCAGTCGGGTTGGAGCTGCTTGATGAACGCGCCGAGGGTGGCGCTCATGATGCCGCCGCCGATCAGCGCGACGTCGACGGGTTTGCCTGATAGTGTCACGCGTCCAGTTTACGGTGGGGAATCTGCCCGCTCTCCGTGGGCGTGCCCCGAGCACTGTTAAAGGACCGCATTCTTAAAGACGGTTGCGGTGCTTCGTCTCAGCCCCCCTTGACGGCGTCACCGAAACCGAGGGCTGAGATGGTTCGGATCTCCGGTGCCGCCGCGAGAAGCGAGCCCGACCGGGCGAGCAGTGCCGTGACCGCCGGAGCCCTCATATGGGCATCGAGCGCCTCCCGGCTCTCCCACCGCTCGATGGTGACGATTACGGAGCCATCCGAGTAGAGGGCGTACTGCTCGCATCCCGGCTCGTGCTGCACAAGGGGGGTGGCCTCCTCGAATGCCGCGGTCAACTCGGCCAGCTTTCCGCCCTGGGGGGTGATCGTCGCGACGACGACTATGGACATGGGGTTCTCCTTCGAACGATGGCTCTGGTGACATCCTCCCCCACAACCATGGGGGAAGGGCACCCCTTCTATTGCGCTCACGATCATGGCGGATGCACCAGGGCCATCCGATCGGTCAGCACGGAGAAGAGGAGATTTCTTCTATCGACGTTTCGGGCGGATCGTGCTGCCGTACCGGATCGCCCTCGCGGTCACGCTCCCGCTGGCACTCTCGGTGATTCCTGAACACACCGGCACCCACTGGTATGTGGCGGTTCCGATCACCGGGCCGGGCTGTGTCGCATATCCGCTTCTGCTCCAGGACTTCGTCTTCGGAAGCTCTTGTGCCAGATCTCCGCAGACTCCGGGCAACCCACCGTCTGCGGGCGCACGATCACCCCGCGCTCGAACATGGTCGCTTGGGGGCGTCCTGTCGGTCGCTGTCGCGTTCGGCTTCTATCGCGTCGCGGAGGCGCCCTTCCTGCCGGGGAAAACACGGCACGCGATCACGCGCGAGGTGCAGTCACCCATTCCGAAGCCGCGGAACCGGCACGGTTGCCCGCTGCGGCCGGGCCGAAAGCCAGGGATGCGGGTCAGGAATGCGCCATGCTGGCCGCAACAAGCTCCGCGATCCGCACGGCGTTGAGCGCCGCGCCCTTACGCAGGTTGTCGTTGCTGATGAACAGGGCGAGGCCGCGTCCGTTCGGCACGCCCTCGTCTTGTCGGATGCGTCCCACATAGCTCGGGTCGGTGCCGGCCGCCTCGAGCGGGGTCGGGATGTCGGTGAGCACCACCCCCGGAGCATCCGCCAGCAGTTCCTTGGCTCGCGCCACGCTCAGCGGGTTCGCGAACTCAGCGTTGATCGACAGCGAGTGGCCGGTGAAGACGGGCACCCGCACGCAGGTGCCGCTCACCAGCAGCTCGGGCAGTTCCAGAATCTTGCGGCTCTCGTTGCGGAGCTTCTTCTCCTCGTCGGTCTCGAACAGGCCGTCGTCGACGAGATTGCCGGCGAACGGGATCACATCGAACGCGATCGTCTTCGGGAAGGTGGTTGCGGCCGGGAAGTCGACGGCCAATCCGTCGTGCACGAGGCCCCGCGGATCCTGCTCGATGGCGGCCCTGGCCTGGGTGTAGAGCTCCTCGCCGCCGACGAGGCCGGCGCCGGACACCGCCTGGTAGGTGCTCACGATGAGGCGCTGGAGGCCGGCCTCGGCATCCAGGACCTTGAGGATCGGCATCGCCGCCATGGTGGTGCAGTTGGGGTTCGCGATGATCCCCTTGCGTGCCTCGGCGATCGCGTGCGGATTGACCTCGCTCACGACGAGCGGCACATCGGGGTCCATGCGGAATCCGGAGGAGTTGTCGATGACCGTGACACCCGCCGCGGCAAAGCGCGGGGCCTGGGCCTTCGATGTGATGGCACCGGCTGAGAAGATGGCGATGTCGAGGCCGGTGGGGTCGGCCGTGGATGCGTCCTCGACGACGATGTCTTCGCCCTTGAACGACAGCGTGCTGCCGGCGGACCGTGCGGAGGCGAAGAAGCGGATGTCGAGCGCCGGGAAGCCGCGCTCCTCCAGCAACCGACGCACCACGGCACCAACCTGGCCGGTGGCGCCGACGACGCCGATGTTCACTCCTCCACTGTTCACTCCTGCCCTGGTCGATCCCGCACTGTTCAATCCTTCAGTCATCGTCCGGTGCCCCCGTGAACCTTCGCCTCTTCGTCGCCGTCGAGGTCGAACGCGCTGTGCACGACGCGCACCGCCTCATTGATCGTGTCTGCGCGCGTGACGACGCTGATGCGGATCTCGCTCGTGGAGATCATCTCGATGTTGATTCCCGCCTCGAACAGTGCGGTGAACAGCTTCGCCGAGACACCGGCGTTGGTGCGCATGCCGGCACCGACGAGAGCGAGTTTGCCGATCTGGTCGTCGTACTGGAGCGACGTGAATCCGGATGCCGTCTTGTTGTCTTCGAGTGCCTTCAGCACCTTCGCCCCGTCGGACTTGGGAAGGGTGAAGGAGATATCGGCGAGGCCGGTCGCGCTCGTCGAGACGTTCTGCACGATCATGTCGATGTTCGCATCGGTCGACGCGACGATCGTGAAGATCTGGGCGGCCTTGCCCGGAACGTCGGGCACTCCCACCACGGTGATCTTCGCTTCGCTCAAATCGACGGCCACGCCGGCGATGATCGGCTCTTCCACGGTTTCGCCTTCTTTCGGATTGACCACGAGGGTGCCCTCGTTGTTATTGAACGACGAACGCACATGAAGCGTAACGCCATGGCGGCGGGCATATTCCACCGCGCGAATATACAGAATCTTGGCACCGGCGGCGGCGAGTTCGAGCATCTCTTCGCTCGTGATCCGATCGATCTTTCGGGCGGTCGGCACGACGCGCGGGTCGGCGGTGAAGATGCCGTCCACGTCGGTGTAGATCTCACAGACCTCGGCCTGGAGGGCAGCGGCGAGGGCGACGGCGGTTGTGTCCGATCCACCGCGGCCGAGGGTCGTGATGTCACCGGTTCCGCGGTTGAAACCTTGGAAGCCGGCGACGATGGCGATCGCTCCCGCGTCGAGAGCGGCGCGCACGCGCGTGGGGGCGACATCCACGATCCTGGCGCTGCCGTGCCTGGCGTCGGTACTGAGACCGGCCTGGCTGCCGGTATAGGAGCGCGCCTCCTGGCCCATGCTCTTGATGGACATGGCCAGCAGCGCCATGGAGATGCGCTCCCCCGCGGTGAGCAGCATGTCGAGTTCCCGGCCGGTGGCGAGCGGGGTGACCTGTTTGGCGAGGTCGAGCAGTTCGTCCGTGGTGTCGCCCATCGCCGAGACCACCACGACGACATCGTGGCCTGCCTTGCGGGTTTCGACGATGCGCTTGGCCACTCGCTTGATGCTCTCCGCATCGGCGAGCGACGAGCCGCCGTACTTCTGCACGATCAGGCTCACTGGGTTCTCCTGGGGATCGGGATGCCGACTACTGGCCGACTTCTCATCCTAAATGCTGCCCGGGAGTGTGCCAGCTATGTGACGCCCCCTCGGTCAGACGCAGCTTCGCACCGTTTAGTGACACCCGCGCCCGCACGTCCTGGCGCGCGTGTCACTAGCGGGCGCGGTGCTAGTTTTCGACAAGGCGGCGACCTTCGAACGCACGGCCAAGGGTCACCTCGTCGGCGTATTCGAGGTCTCCCCCCACGGGAAGTCCGGATGCGAGTCGGGTGACTCTGAGGTCGAGGTGCATGAGCATTCGTGAGAGATAGGTGGCCGTCGCCTCACCCTCGAGGTTGGGGTCGGTGGCAATGATCACCTCGGTGACGATGCCATCGGCGAGGCGCCGCATCAGCTGGCGGATGCGCAGGTCGTCCGGTCCGATGCCGTCGATCGGGCTGATGGCTCCGCCGAGCACGTGATAGAGCCCCTTGAACTCGCGCGTGCGCTCGATCGCGACAACATCCTTCGCCTCCTCGTCCACGCAGATCGTGGCGGGGGAACGACGTGGATCGCGGCAGATATTGCAGAGCTCCTGCTCGGTGACATTGCCGCAGACATCGCAGAACCGCACCTTCTCCTTCACTGTCATGAGTACCTCAGCCAGGTGGGTGACATCGAATGTCTCGGTCTGCAGGATGTGGAAGGCGATGCGCTGCGCCGACTTCGGCCCGATGCCGGGCAGGCGCCCGAGTTCGTCGATCAGTTCCTGGACGATTCCGTCGTACACGCCTACTGCTCTCTCGGGGCGACCCGGGGGGTCACGGGCTGTTCTTCGATAAAGTTTGCGCCGAGGATCTCGCGCACCACGGATTCGCCATAGCGCTGCTTGCCGTTGGCCAGCGCGACGGGAGCCGCACGTTTCGGTGCAGCCGTCTCTGCGGCGACCGGAACCGCCGGCTTGTCGGCCTTCGTGACGACCGGCTCGGGCGCCCGCTTAGTCTCGGGCCTTCGCTTCGTTTCTGGCTCGGCATCCGTGATCACCGCGGTCTCCCACGTGGCACCGGAGGGGACGGGAGGCTCGATGTCGGGCTCGGTCGGCTCGGGCGCGTCCTGCGCGTCCTGCGGGTCCTGCGCGGTGGGCGGCTTGTCGGCGACCGGTGGCCTCGCCGCCGTGGGTGGTGCGGATGGCTCGGCGGCACGGGTCAGTCCGACAGGCTCTTCCGCCCGGGCCGCTCCCGCGCGGGCCGCTTCCGCCCGGGCCACTTCCGCTCGGGCCGTGAGCAGCGGGCGGAATCCGAGAACGTCATAGACCGCCTGCTTGAGGAAGTCGGAGATGCCCTCGCCGGGTGTCGTGCGCTGCTTGAGCGCGTCGACATCCGTCTGGCTCGCGAATGAGAGGTCGAGGATGTTACCGTCGCGGAGCGCAAGCGGCGTTGCCGTGTAAACGACCATCCACGCGGTGCGCTTGGCTTTCTCGACCCGCTCGAGAATCTCGGGCCAGCTGTCCTTCACCTGCTGGAAGGTGACGACGCCGGGGATGACGGCAGCGACTGGAGTCGGCTCGGGTGCGGGTGTCGAGGCCGCGCTGAACCCGTAGACGGGGCCCGGGGGCGCGCTGGAGGGTGCCGGAGTCTCGATACGCTCGCTGGCGCTCGCTACTCGACCACCGGGGACTGCTGTTTGGTCGCTCGCTACTCGACCACCGGGGACTGCTGTTTGGTCGCTCGCTACTCGACCACCGGGGACT
>JBBRDX010000125.1:0-8462 GCA_038203515.1 Actinomycetales bacterium
AACTGAACAGTTTGCCGCCACACTTCCCGCACCGCAGCAAACCCGACAGCAGATATCGTCGCGGTACCCGCCGATTCGACGACGCTTTGCGCTCGAACATCGCCACCAACTGCCGCTGCTGCTCGGGACTGATTATCGCCGGCCACATAGCTGACCCGATAATCACACCGTTGTGCGCGCGCAAGCCCGCGATCCGCGGATTTTTCAACGTCTGCCGAATCGTGCTCGTGTGCCACTCCCCACCGTAAACGGTCGGCACTTCGTTGTCTTGAAGCCAAAGAGTGAGCGAGCCGAGCGATTCGCCCGCCAAATATCTGGCAGCCATTTCGCGGATCACGATGGCCTCGGATTCAACAACCACGAGTTGATCCTGCGTGTAACCGAATGGTCGGCGTCCTCCATTGGGTTTACCGGCTTCGGCAGTTTCGAGTGCCTTTCGCTTCAATCGTGCCGACTTCCTGGCTGACTCCTTCGCGGCAGCCGCCGTCAGGATTCTTGCAAGGAACATGCCGTCGTCGTTGCCCAAATCCAGGTCCCCGGTGATCGTAGCTACCTGCGTCAGTCCGGCAGCTAAGCAGATGACCGAGAATTGCTCGAACTCAATTGGTTGGCGATGAAGTCGATCCGCGTTGTACACGATCACTGCATCACGCTGACCCGCCGCGATATCCTCGAGCATCCGATCGTAGGCGGGACGATGCTTCCCACCGAAAGCGGAAATATCGTTATCGACGTACTCCTCCGCGACTGTCCAACCGCGCAGTTCTGCAATCGTTCTACAGTCCGCCAGTTGCCGTTCGACGCCAAGCCCCTCGCCTGAAACGTCGCGGGAAATGCGGGCATAAATGGCGGCCTGGGCACTGGAAGACATACGGGCAGACTAGCAATTTATATCGGACGGAATCCTCCTCTGCCGACACCACCACCTCCTCCTCCACAACAACGGCTGGGAAATCCACCGCCACGACACCACCTACTGGCTAATCCCCCCACCCGACATCGACAGGGAACGACAGCCCATCCGCATACACTCGAGAAGCCGCGCACTCACCAAACACCACCAGAAGAGAACCGGATAAACCGGGGGGACGGTCGACGGCAGCTCCCGACGGCCACAACCGACCAGGCGGCGACACAGCTTCGAACTCGCCGAGGTCGTGGCAGGCTGAGCTACCTACCCAGTGCCAATATGAGCTCAAGTGCCGACTGGCCGCTCAAGTTCACGATCACAGCGGCGTAGCTCGCGATGACGCCGAGTCCGGTCCAGATCAGGCGACGGAGGCGAGCTGAAGCGATGTGGAGGCGCAGTCGATCGAAGTCGTCGCGCTGGTGATGGACACCGCGGCTCTGCACTGCGGCGCTTGCTGGCCAGGTTGACGCCTGGAGAGCGACCGCTGACAGGGTGTCGACGACCGCGGGCGAGGACAGCCGGGGCAGTGACGCGAGCCAGGCGGTGAAATCTCGCGCGGTGGTCACCTGGATGCGACCGGTGCTCTGGCGGATCCGCATTGTCGCGGGCGAGTCAACCACGATGCAGGGGGTCACTAGGACATCCACCGCCGTTCCCCCGACCGCGAGCGCAGCCTCCAACAGCCCGGAAGCGGCCAATGCCGACTCCTCGGCCACGGGAAGGTGACCGAGTCGTTCGTCATCGACCAGGAAGGTGCGTTCCCCGACCCAGATCTCCTGTCCGGCGTGACTGTGAAGGGTGATCGTGAAGATCCCAGCCGGGCCGATCACCAGATGATCGATGGCCAGGTGCTGCCCGGGGAGAGCGCCACCGACGGGCACCGAATGCACGACGGTCCAGTCGGGCCCGAGGGCAGCGAGGGAGTCTGCGAGCGCGATTTCGGCGAGCGCTCCACTATAGGATCGCCGCGCATCTCGTGAGAGCGGATCGGCCCCGAAGAGGCGCGAGAGCAGCGACAGGGGCGCAGCCTCTTCCTGAAGTGCAAGGCACTCCCGCAGCGCGTTATTCGACGGCATCCAGTGGGCAGGAACGATCGAGTCCCCGACCTGGGCTTGCCGCTCAGGGAGTGTCGATCGATCATCCCCCGTAAAAATGATTCCGTCCCCCACCGATAGATGCCGTGCCCGGGATGTTTTGCCCGTGCCGCTCGCGTGCTGCGGCCTCTGGGACGAATCTATCTACAGGGGCACACGCGGTGAACTCCCCAAAACAGGTGAGCCCACAACAGGTGAGCCCACAACTGGCGGCTTCGGGCTGCTCACATCGGCGCCCATGCACCAGACTCGATGGATGGATGAGGCACTCCCGACAACCCCGTTGACGCATCGTCTCAGTACCGGGCTCGGCACCCCGTTCGGCCGTACCCCGCCGGCCGAGGCTGTCGCCATCCCACTGCGGTGTTTCGGGGTGACGGCCTCCTCCGTCACCAGGCTCGCCACCGAGCGCGATGACAGCTTCCGGGTGGCCGTCGCCGGCGACACCCACGGGTTCGTGCTCAAGATCTCACCACCCGGCGAAGATCCGGCGGAAATCGAGCTCCAGGCCGCCGTCATCGCGCACGCGTCGGCACGGGATGCCTCGCTTCCCCTCCAGACATTCGTGACACCGTTGACTCCCTCGCCAACCCATGGCGGCCGCGCAGTGAGGCTGCTCCACTACCTCCCGGGCCGGCTGCTCAGCGATACCGGAGCATCTCAGGTCCAGTGGCGAGCGGTCGGAAGGATGCTCGCACGCCTCACCGCCGCGCTCGCCGACTTCGACCACCCGGCAGCCGACCGCTGGCTCGCTTGGGACCTGGCGCAGCTCGACCAGTTGTTGGAGCTGGTGCTGTTTCTTCCGGACGACGAGAGACGCATGGCGGTCGCCTCCGTGCTCGCGGATATCACAGCGAACACCCTGCCGGCCCTGCGTCGAACACCGCGGCAGGTGGTTCACAATGACTTCCACGGCGGCAACGTCGTCGTCAGCCCGCACGCGCGCAACTTCGTGACCGGCATCCTCGACTTCGGCGATGTGGTGCGAAGCCATCGGTGCGCCGATCTCGCCATCGCGATGTCATACGCAACGGCGACCTCACCGACAAATGGCGAACCGTGGGCTCTCGCTAGTGCCCTCGCAACGGGCTATCGCGACGTTGTCTCACTGTCAGCGGACGAAGTCGCGCTCCTTCCGCACCTCGTGCTCGGTCGTCTCGCCCAGCGGCTGCTCCTCGCCTCCTGGCTCGCCACGGCGCGGCCCGAGAACTCGGAGTACACCGCCCGCAATCTCGAGGCGACCTGGCGGCAGTTCATGAGGCTTCGACAATCGTCCCTCCCGGTGGGTGGGGTGCGCCAGTAGGGTCGGATCATGCCAGGACCGAGCACGTACTTCAGTAATGACCGTCTCGACACGCTGAGCGAGCCGACTCGCTTGCTGGTGGAACGCCGCAACCGCAGTCTCGGGGCGGCCTATCGGCTGTTCTACGACGAGCCGGTCGAGATCGTGCGCGGCCTCGGCACGAAGCTCTGGGATGCAGCGGGTACCGAGTTCCTCGACGTCTACAACAATGTGCCTTCGGTGGGCCACTCCCATCCGCGCGTGGTCGAGGCCATCTCCCGCCAGGCCGCTCTCGTGAACACGAATACCCGTTACCTGGACCGTGCACTGGTCGACTACTCCGAAGACCTGCTCGGCACGCTGCCGCGTGCCCTCCAGAACGTGATGTATACCTGCACCGGCTCCGAGGCAAACGACCTTGCCGTGCGAATCGCGACGACCGTGACCGGCAGACGGGGCGTGATCGTCACCCGCAACGCCTACCATGGTGTCTCTTCCGAGACCGCCGCGATCTCGCCCTCCCTCGGCGGCGTCGACAGCATCGCCCCGTGGGTACGCCTGGTGGATGCACCGACCGGCGACGGCGCGGCGTTCGCGGATGCGGTGGTCGCAGCGGCCGCCGAGCTCAGTGCCTCCGAGCACGGGTTCGCCGCACTCGTCGCGGACTCGATCTTCGCCTCCGACGGCGTGCAGCCGGGCAGTGCCGCGTTCCTCGGACGCATCAGCGACATCGTGCACGACGCGGACGGACTCTACATCGCCGATGAGGTGCAGGCCGGCTTCGGTCGCCTCGGCCACGGCCTGTGGGGCTTCACCCGTCACGACTCCGCTCTCGGGGTGATGGTGCCCGACATCATGACGGTCGGCAAACCGATGGGCAACGGCATGCCGATCGGTGCGGTGATCGCCCGTCGCGAGCTCGTGGACACCTTCGCCGCCCACGGCCGCTACTTCAGCACCTTCGGCGGCACGGCGGTATCGATCGCGGCCGCCCAGGCGGTGCTCGACATCGTTCGGGACGAGGGCCTGGTCGAGAATGCGCGGGTCATCGGCGACTACCTCGCGGCCGGACTCGCCATGCTGTCTGGCTTCCACGACGCGCTCGGCGAGGTGCGCGGGGTAGGCCTTTTCCTCGGGGTCGACCTCGTGCACGAGGAATCCCCCGACGAGAAGACGACCCTCGTCGTGGTGAACGAGCTGCGCCGCCGGGGAGTGCTGGTCGGGGCATCCGGAGCAGCCCGGAACACGCTGAAGATCCGGCCACCTCTCTGCTTCAGCCTGGCCGACGCCGACCGGTTCCTGTCAGAGTTCGACAGCGCGCTGCGGGTGGCCCGGCGCGCGCGCGCGGCCTGATCGCCCCGCGCAGGTGCCGATGGCGGTACTGGGTATTGCGGCAATCCCGATGGGGACACTGCCGATTGGGACACTGCCGATTGGGACACTGCCGATGGGGACACTGCCGATTGGGACAACGGGGGTCTTGCGCTCGGGCCCTTGCGAGGAGCATGCTGTGAATAGAACAACCCGTCGCCCGGAAGAGCCGCACCAAGTGCCGCACCGGGCGACGAGTCTGTGTAGAGGGCACTGCCCCAGACGGCGGCCCTCGCGCTGGCGCTCTGTAGGGCAGCGCGCTACAGAGCAGCGCGCTGCAGGGCGGTGCTCTGCAAGAAGCTGCTCACATCGTTGAGTTCTTCGCGCGAGATCGAGTGTCCGATGCCGTCGTAATGACGCTCGGTGAGAGTCGAGTGCGCGGGCAGCCACTCTGCGGTCCGGGCGATCGCTTCGGCGGGGATAACCGGATCCACCGGATCACTGCCCCAGAACACCGGGGGACGCAGTTCCTCGAGCGAGTCGTCGGCGGGGGCATCCCCACCGATAACGAAGCCGGCGAGATTCACGAACGCGGCGAAGCGTCCGGGAGCGTGTCGCAGGGCGTGAAGGGTCATCGCACCACCCTGGGAGAATCCGAGAAGCGAGACCGAGACGGTGGAGGGCACGGAATCCAGCCACTCGAAGAGAGCCATTACGGCGGCATCTGCGGCCACGGAGCTCGGTCGCCCGGGCTCCCCCACCGGAAACCAGGAGTACGACCCCGGGGCTAGCTCGAGCGGCGCGCGAAGCGCGGCGATCACGAACTGCGGGGGAAGCAGCGGGACGAGCGCGAAGAGGTCCTCTTCGTGCGAGCCGCGACCGTGCATGAGCACCAGCAGGGGACGCGTCGCGAGCTCCTGCTCGCGCGAGCCTTCCGGAACGGACCAGACGACAACAGAGGGATCGATCCCAAGCGAAGAGGTCATTATCTCAGGGTATCCGGGTCATCGATGATCGGCCCGAGCAGCGCAGCCGCAACCGTGGAATGCACCGAGTCCTCGTTGCTGGGGTGGAATCCACCCGCGAGCACGTCCCGATACAACCGCGAGAGTTCACTCGTCGCCGAGAACGCCGCCCCGCCCGTGACCGCGATGGCCTGGTCGACGACGTAGCGCGCCGTGCGGGTGGAGCGTGACTTGAGTCCGACGAGCGCACGGAACCACTGGCCACCACGATCGACCCCGCAGTCGAGGTCCATCGCGAGCGCGTCGAGTTGCGGGAGCAACGCGTCCTGGGCGAGCGCGGCATCCGCGATCTTCCAACGCACGTTCGGGTCCTGGTCGCGGCCGAGTCCCGTGCGTCGGGAGCCTCGCGAGCGGGCGGATTCGACGGCGAGCTCCAGGGCGCGCTGGCCTATTCCCACGTAGACGGAGGAGATGAGGATCTCGAAGTTGGCGAAGATGGCGAAGATGAGGGCGTCGCGGCTCGGACCGGGATCGAGACGGCGGAACACCCGGTCGGATGTTGCGGCCACCGAGTCGAGGTGGGTGGTGTTGCTCTGGCTCGCCCGCATGCCGAGAGTGTTCCAGTCCTCGGCGATGGTGATTCCCGGTGATTCGCGGGTGACCACTGCGTGCACAAGCTTCGGCGCATCTGCGGAGACCGTGTCCAGTCCGAAGAGACCGAGCCGGGTCCACGCCGGCGAGAGGCTGGTGAATATCTTGGTACCGCTGAACGCATAGCCGCCGCCGGCCAGCGGGCGGGCATCCGTCGTGCTGTCGAATAGAACGAGATCGTTGCCGGCTTCACTGATCGCAAAGGCGTAGATCTCCCCTGCCGCGGCATCCCGAAGCACGAAGTCGAGTGAGTCGTCCCCGCGGTCGTGCAGGGTCTTCGCGACGCCAGTCCAGACCAGGTGCATGTTCACGGCGAGCGCCGTGGCTGGGGCGGCCATCGCGAGGCGCACCTGCTCGTGGGCCACCTGCTGAAGACTCAGTCCGAGGCCGCCGAAGGCGTGCGGAACGAGCGCACGGAGGTAGCCAACGGCGGCGAGCCCGGCGAGGTCTTCGGTGAAGAAGACGTTGTCACGGTCATAGCCGGGTGCCCGTTCATGGATGCGAGCCAGCAGTTCGTCAGTCAATAAGGTCACAGTTCAAGCATGGCACTGTTGGACAAGCAGCGACTGAGGAACGAGGTCGTGCGAGGTGAGCCCGGTCTCGATACGGCCGCGGGCGGCCCACTCGACCACCGGAAGCCGCGGGCGGCCCACTCGACCACCGGAAGCCGCAGGCGGCCCACTCGACCACCGGGCCGGCTACACCACTGGAAGGGTGCCGACGGGCAACTCCCCCTCGGCCACGAGGGTGAGTCGCTGGGTGGCGCGGGTCATTGCGACGTAGAGTGCCCCGGCCCCGCGCTCGGATGACGCCAGGATAGCCACCGGATCCACGACGACGACCGAGTCGAACTCGAGTCCCTTCGCGTCCTGTGGGGTGATTACGGCAATGTCGCGGGTGAGTCCGGCCGCACCGAGCCCAACGGCGTCGCCGAACTCGGCCACGAGACGATCCGTGAGCTCGCGGATGCCCGACTCGAGCACGATCACGGCGAGTGTGCCACCCGCACCATCGGGTGCGCGATCGATCCGCACCGCCTCCACGGCATCGGCGACGACGGTGATCGGCCATTCGCTCGAGCGAACCGCGCGGGATTCGGTCACCTGCAGGCCGTTGGCGATCGCCATCGATTCGGCGGCTGCGGCGATCTGGCTGGGGGTGCGGTAGTTCACCGTGAGTTCTTCGAGCCGCCACCGCTCCGACTCCGGAGAGTCCGCGAGCAGGGGGTCGAGCGCGTCCTTCCAGTTGGAGGCGGCGGACGCGGATGCGGCCTGTGCGATGTCACCGACGATCGTGAACGAGCGCTGCGGTCCTCGGCGCAGAAGCAGTCTCCATTGCATCGGAGAGAGCTCCTGGGCTTCGTCGACGACCACGTGCCCGTACGTCCAGGTACGATCGGCCGCGGCCTTCTCGGCCGTCGTGGCCCGATCCCCGAGCTCTGCGAAGTTGTCGGCGAGGGCCTTGGCGTTCACCAGTCCCCCGACCTGCATGTTCTCGATCGCGTGTTCGGCGTTCTCGATGTCCCGCTTGCGCTGTTGCTTCGCCTCACGCTTCAGCGCGGCATCCGCGACGCTGTATTCGCCGAGATGCTCGGCGGCTTCATCGAGCAGAGGGATGTCGGCGATCGTGAATTCGGCCTCCCGGTCGCGATGCAGCAGCGCCCGCTCGGCATCGCTCCATCCGGGGGTCAGCGCGGCGAGCCACTGGGGGCGAGCATAGAGGTCCTGCAGCAGCTTCTGGGGAGTGAGGGGAAGCCAGGCGGTGTTGAGTGCCACGCGCACGTCTTCGGCCGACCGCAGGTCTTCCCGCAGCATCGGCAGGTCGGTGTCATCCATGGAGTTGCCGGCGTCCTGGAGTTGGGTAAGCCACTGGCGCGACAGCGCGCCGAGCGCATTCTTAACGAACACCACGCGCGCCTCGTTGTGAGACCTGTTGCTCTCGCGGGCACGCCCGATCGCATGTGCGATGAGACGGGGATCCAGGGTGACCCGGTCTCCGTTCACATCGAGATCCTGCGGTGCAGATGGCACGCGCTGGCGGGAACGGACCGCGCGGGCGATGAGCCCGGCCATCGACGCCAGACCCTTGATCGCGGCGGTGGCGGGGGCATCCTCCCGCGTGGCCTCGACGTCGGGGTAGAGCTGGCCAACGCTCGCGAGCACGACGCCGGTCTCACCGAGCGAGGGAAGCACCGCCTCGATGTACTGCAGGAACGAGCGGGACGGCCCCACGATGAGCACCCCGGAATT
>JBBRDX010000126.1:0-8423 GCA_038203515.1 Actinomycetales bacterium
GCCGAGCAGATAGGAGAACCGTTCCGCGAACGGGATCCGGGTGGTCGAGGCGATCTCCCCCGCGATCCGACCGGCGCCAACAACGCTCATCGGACCGTTCGCATCGCGCTTCTCCGTGCCGGCCAGCGCCTGGACGACACCGTACAGCTTGGACGGCAGGTTCGCGATGAGTCTGGCATCGGCAGCGATGGTCGAGCCGACAGCGGGAAACACGGCGGTCAGCGGCTGCTTCTGCAGGGTCACGCTCGGCACGATGCCGAGGAAGCCGACGGTGCTGGTCTGTTCCTTACCCGCGGAGTTGGTAACGACCTTGCCCGTCGCGTCGACGACGTAGCGTTTCGAGGCGACCGGGGATGCGGTGAGAGACACGTTTCTTCCGCCGCGCTCGACGACGACAACCAGGTCTTTTCCGGCTGAGCGCTTGATTATCGCGGTCCCCTGCGCCCAGCTCGTGACCGCGATTCCGTCTATCGAGACGATGCTGTCGCCGGGCTTGATCCCCGCGGCCGCAGCCGGCGCGACCGGGTCGCTGGCCGTGCATTTCTGGCTCGTGCCGGTCGCGGGGATGACGCATGCGCTGACTGAGCTGATGGTCGTGCTGTAGCCCGGGGTCCCGATCCCTGACAGCACGATCGCGAAGAGCACGACCGCAAGGACGACGTTCATCGCCGGACCGCCGAGCATGATGATGACGCGCTTCCAGACGGAGAGCTTGTAAAAGACGCGGTCTTCGTGGCCGGCTTCGATCGTGTCCTCGCTCTGGGTGCGGGCATCCTGCACCATGGCCTGGAAGAAGCCGGTGCTGGCACTGCGGCCCGCCGACTCCGTCTCGTATTCCGACTCGATCGCGAAGGCGTCGGTGCCGGATGTGCGCGACGGTTCGCCTTTCCTTGCGGGCGGGTACATGCCGGCCATCGAGATATAGCCCCCGAGCGGAATGGCCTTGATTCCGTATTCGGTCTCACCTTTCTTGCGCGAGAAGATGGTCGGACCGAAGCCGATCATGTACTGTCCCACGCGCACCTTGAAGAGTTTCGCCGGCACGAGATGCCCGAGCTCGTGCAGCGCGATCGACAGGGCGATGCCGATGACGACAACGACGATGCCGAGGATGTAGAGCAGAACGGTTTCCACGTTGATCAGCGTATCCGCACGAGGCTGGAGGTCACCGGTGCACCAACGCGCGATCTCCTATGACGCACAATGGAGTGATGAGTACCGATCCGAATAGATCGCCCACCCCCGGGCTCGCTGCCGGCGACCTTGTCGGTGATCGGTTCCGTATCGAATCGACGGTCGGTGTCGGCGGCATGGCGACCGTCTACCGGGCTCGTGATGAGGCCCTCGGTCGCACGGTCGCCCTCAAGGTGTTCCGCTCCGAACTCGCGGATGCCGACGACGTTCGTCGGCAGCGTGACGAGGTACAGCTGCTCGCCTCGCTCAATGCCCCGGGGCTCGTGACGCTGTTCGACGCCATCGCCGAGGGTGGTGTCGGCGACCACGGTCGTGCTTTCCTCGTTCTCGAATTCGTGGACGGGGTCGACCTGCGTACACGGCTTACCCAGGGCGTGCCCGATGAACACCTGATGGCCCGGATCGGGTCGGATGTCGCGGCCGCCCTCTCCTATATCCACGCCAGGGGAGTCGTGCACCGCGACGTGAAGCCCGGCAACATCCTGCTTCCCCACGACCATTCCATGCCCGGCGCGCCGCTCGCGAAGCTCGCCGATTTCGGCATCGCCCGGCTTCTCGACGACGCCCGCATGACGGCCACCGGAACCGTGATCGGCACCGCGACGTACCTGAGTCCCGAGCAGGCGGAGGGCGCGACTGTCGGGACGGCGAGCGACGTCTACTCCCTCGGACTCGTGCTCCTCGAGAGCCTCACCGGCCAGCGGGCCTTCCCCGGCACCGCGATCGAGGCGGTGCTCGCACGGCTTGCCCGCGATCCCGAGATCCCGGATACCCTGGCCGATCCTTGGCGAAGCCTCCTCACCGCGATGACAGCGCGCCGACCCGAGGACCGACCTGACGCCGCAAGTGTCGCCGCGACACTCAGCGAGCCGTATTTCCTCGAGCCGTCTTCCCTCGAGCCGGGGACGGAGGCCACCCAGCCGTTCGACACAGCCCCGCCCGCGACCGCGCTGCGGGAACCAGAGCTCTTGGATCCCACGAAGCTGCTGCCCGCCCCGGAATATCTCGCACCGGAAAGGACTGCTCAGACGACAGCGTTCACCGCGCCGGCGGCGACCGCGTTGCCCGAAGCGCCATCCCGCCGACACCGGCGCCTCGGCCTCCTCGGGGCCGCCGTGGTGGCCGCTATCGTCGCGGTCGTGATCGCCGTGTCGCTCTCCCGCGGCGTTGCGACTGGCCCCGCGGCATCCACCTCCTCGCCGTCTCCATCACCCAGGACGTCGAGCGTCTCCTATCCCGTTGTCTCCGGCACGCTCGGAGAGCACCTGGGCCAATTGCAGCGGAGCGTGGCACCATGAGGCGCGCGCGCACCCTCACCACGGTGCTCTCAGCCGGCGTAGTGGCGTGCGCGCTGGTGCTCACCGGCTGCGCCGGAGGCAGTGACCCGACCGCGACTCCGACGGCATCCCCCTACTCCTCGAGCGTTGCCTCTGAGCTCCAGGCCCGCGTGTTGGCCGTGACCTCCTCTGCCGCAGGCGGCGACCCGACGGCGGCACTGAATCGACTCGACGAACTGACGGCGACCCTCGCGGATGCGCGCGCCCGGGGTGCGGTGACGACTGCGCGCTTCGACAGCATCTCGGCGTCCATTGCCCTCGTGCGGGCCGACCTTGTGGCGGCAGTCGCCGCCCAGAAGCCCGGCAACACGGACAAACCCGGCAAGGGCAAAGACGGAGAGAACGGCTAGCGGTGGGTGTCCGGCGGCGGGTCTATAGCGGCGGGTGATTAGCGGCGGGCGATTCGGCGGTCCGCGTCGGCGCGTGCCCAGCGTTCGGCCTCGACGAGGGATTCGCGGGTGAGAGCACCGGATGACGAGTGCGCGTCCACGACTGCCGCAACGGTCTCGACAATATCGAGGTAGCCGATCTGTCCGGCGTGGAAGGCCAAAACCGCCTGCTCGTTGGCCGCGTTGAACACAGCGGGATAGGTGCCACCCTCACGCCCCACACGTTTTGCGAGATCGACCGCCGGGAAGGCTTCGGCGTCGAGAGGTTCGAACGTCCAGGTGCTCGCAGTGGTCCAGTCGAGGGGCGCACCCGCCCCGGCAACGCGGTTCGGCCAATCGAGCCCGAGGGAGATCGGCAGCCGCATGTTCGGTGGTGAGCACTGGGCGATGGTCGAGCCATCCACGAACTCGACCATCGAATGCACGATGGACTGCGGATGCACCGTCACGTCGATGCGGTCGTAGGGCACGTCGAAAAGGTAGTGGGCCTCGATGATCTCGAGCCCCTTGTTCACGAGGGTCGACGAGTTGGTGGTGATCACGAGGCCCATGTCCCAGGTGGGGTGCGCGAGCGCCTCGCGCGGCGTGACATCCCGAAGGGACTCCCGGGTTCGTCCGCGGAACGGTCCGCCGGATGCGGTGAGCACGAGTCGACGGACCTCGCCCGCCGTGCCGGACCTGAGCGCTTGCGCAATGGCCGAGTGCTCCGAGTCGACCGGCACCAGCTGGCCGGGGGACGCGGCACCCATCACGAGCTCCCCGCCGACGATCAGGCTCTCCTTGTTGGCGAGGGCGAGAGTTGCCCCTACCTCGAGCGCGGCAAGGGTGGGACCGAGCCCCACCGATCCGGTGATGCCGTTGAGTACGACATCCGCCGAAACAGACCGCACGAGCTGCTCCGCCTCGATCTCGCCGAGGGCAACATGCTCGACTCCAAACGTCGCCGCCTGTTCCATTAGCGCGGCGCGCCGGGAGCCGGCGGCCAGGCCGACCACGTCGAAGCGCTCTCGGTTCGCCGCGATCACCTGGAGCGCTTGCACGCCGATCGATCCGGTCGAACCGAGGATGATGACGCGACGCATGCGGTCAGGCTAGCCCGTTCGCCGACGGATCGGTCTAGGAGGTGGCGAGGATATCGACGACGAACACGAGGGTGTCGGTGCCGCTGATGCCTGCCGAAGCCTGTCCGCCCGTACCGTAGCCATCCGCCGGAGGGATGACCGCGATGACCTGGGATCCGACCTTCTGGCCGACGAGCGCCTTCCCGAAGCCGGGAATGACTCCCGTCGTGGCGAAGCTCGCGGGTTGCCCGCGGGTCCAGCTGGAGTCGAACACCTTGCCCGTGGCCCAGATGAGCCCGGTGTAGTGCACGGTGACAGTGTCTCCGGACTTGACTGTGGTTCCGGTACCCTTCTCGAGATCCGCGATCCTGAGATCAGTGGGCGCAACGGCCTTCGGCACGGTCACGGTGGGTTCGCCGTTCGGGGCGAGTTTGACCGTGGGGAGGCCGGCGACCGGCTTCTGGGCGGCGCCATTTGCCTTCGGAAGGACCTTCACCGGGGACATCACCTTCACAACGTCGAAGACGAAGACAAGCGAGTCGGTGCCCTTGACGCCGAGTCCCTGGGAGCCTGCGGACTTGAAGGCATCTGCCGGGGGGATCACCGCGACGACGCGGCTGCCGGCGGGCGAGCACTTGAGACCCTTGATCATGCCGGGCAGGATGCTGGAGTTCTTGAGCTGGAACGCCGTCGTCGCGCCCTTCTGGTAGGTCGTCGCGTCGATCTTCTTGCCCGATGCCGCGTCGTAGGCGGTGTAGTCCACCTCGACCGTGCCATTCGTCTTGGCGACGGCGCCCTTGCCCTCGATCACGACAGAGCGTTCGGTCTTCTTGGTGCTGAGCCCCTTGGTGAACTTGACCGTTGGTGCATCGCCGAACTTGCCGGTCACTGTCACCTTGCTCGAATTCGCTCCGGACGCCGTCGGGGAACAGCCGTCCGCCGAGGTGGAGGAGCTGCAGGCCGCCAACGAGAAGGCGAGCGTGGCAATGGCCAGAACGGACAGTGTTTTCTTCGCCGGGAGAGTTTTCTTCACCGGTCAAGTGTGGGGGCAGACCCCCTGATCAAGCTGACCAAACCCTGAACGTCGCGGATTCGACCGACTGGATTCGACCGACTATTCGTCCTTCTTTTCAGCGAAGACGCACCCGGGGCTCGTGCGCAACCGGAAAGTTCATCGAGTTGGCGATGAAGCATTTGAGACTCGCCTCATGGTGAAGGGAGAGGGCCAGGTCCGGGTCGCCAGCAGAGATCGTCACGACCGGACGGAGGGTCACTCCGGTGAAATGTCCGCCACCATCCGCCGTCTGCTCCATGATGCCGAGCGCGTCGTCCGTATAGTCCGTCACTACAACGCCGTTGCTCGCCGCGACATGGAGGTAGCTGAGCAGGTGGCACTGGCTGAGCGCTGCGATGAGGAGTTCCTCGGGATTCCACCGATCGGCATCGCCGTGGAAGACCCGGTCTGACGACCCGCTGATCTCGTGCTTGCCCTCGGCACGCACGACATGATCGCGCCCGTAGGCCTTGTAGTCGCTGGTGCCGGTTCCACGATTTCCTGTCCATTCGAGCGAGACGGCGAAGTGGTGTTTGTGATTCACACTCTGAACGCTACGCCCGGTCGGAGATAGAATCTGAGAACTATGACTGACACCCTCACTCCCGCTTCGTTCGTCGACTCAATCGCCCAGGAGCGTCGCATCGTCACGGCGATTCCCGGACCGCGGTCGAAGGCGCTGCAGGAGCGACGACTCGCGGTGATCCCGGTCGGTGTCGCGTCCGCCCTTCCCGTATTCATTGAGCGGGCCCACGGTGCGATCGTGGTGGACGTCGACGGCAACCAGTTCATCGACCTCGGCGCCGGGATCGGCGTCATGACGATCGGCCACACCGATGCCGCCGTCGTTGCCGCGGCATCCGCCCAGCTCGCCGCGTTCACGCACGTGATGTTCACCGTGACCCCGTACGAGGGCTACGTGCGGGTTGCCGAGTTGCTCGCCGAACACACCCCCGGCGACTTCGCGAAGAAGACCGTGCTGCTCAATTCCGGCGCCGAAGCGGTGGAGAACGCAGTGAAGATCGCGCGCAAGTACACGGGCCGCACCGGCGTCGCCGTGCTCGAGCATGCCTACCACGGCCGCACCAACCTGACCATGGCGATGACCTTCAAGGCGATGCCGTACAAGCTCGGCTTCGGGCCCTTTGCGAGCGATGTGCACCATGCGCCGAACTCCTACCCGTTCCACGACGGACTGAGCGGAGCGGATGCCGCGGCGCACACCATCTCCTACCTCGAGAAGTCCGTCGGTGCCAGCGATCTCGCCTGCCTCGTCGTCGAGCCGATCCAGGGCGAGGGCGGCTTCGTCGTGGCCGCCGACGGCTACTTCGCGGCCCTTCGCGAGTGGTGTACCGCCAACGGCATCGTCTTCGTCGCGGATGAGATCCAGAGCGGAATGGCCCGCACGGGCAGGTACTTCGCGATCGAACACTTCGGCGTCGTGCCCGACATGGTGCTGAGCGCCAAGGGCATCGCCGGTGGGCTTCCGATCGCCGGAGTGACCGGTCGTGCGGACATCATGGATGCCTCCCACCCCGGTGGCCTCGGTGGCACCTTCGCGGGCAATCCTGTCGCAGCCGCGGCCGCGATCGCCGTCTTCGACGAGATCGAGTCGAAGAACCTCCTCGCTGAGGGTGGGCGCATCGAGGGCGTCCTGAAGCCCGCCCTACTCGCGCTGCAGGAGCGGTATCCCGTGATCGGCGATGTGCGAGGCATCGGTGCGATGATCGCGATCGAGCTGGTCGAGCCGGGCACCCACACCCCGAACGCGGCGGCCGTCTCCGCGATCACAGCGTTCGCAGCCCAGCACGGGGTGCTGGTGCTCAGCGCCGGCACCTACGGCAACATCATCCGTTTCCTGCCCTCCCTCGCGATCTCGAACGAGCTGCTGGATGAGGCCCTCCAGGTTCTCGACGACGCTCTCGCGGCGCTGTGAGCCATCCCCTCGACCACACCGGCGTCGTGGAACTGGCGATCCTCTCGCGATCGGGGCTGGACGAGTCGTGCCATCTCGGTGCTGCGGTGGTCGTGTCACCGGACGGCACGATCGCACGATCGCTTGGCGACGTGGACGCCCTCGTCTATGGAAGATCGTCACTCAAGTTCTTCCAGGCCATCGCCGTACTGCGATCGGAAGTAGCTCTCGAGGGCGCACAACTCGTGCTCGCGACGGCGAGCCATGCGGGCACCCCGGAACACGTGGCTGTCGTGCGCGCGCTACTGGCGCGGGCCGATCTCGGTGAGGATGCCCTCCAGTGTCCGCTTGACTGGCCGCTCGACAGCGCATCGCGGTCCGCGGCATCCGCTCCCGCCCGAGTCACGATGAACTGCTCGGGCAAACACGCCGCGTTCCTGCTGGCCTGCGTACAGAACGGCTGGCCCACCGCGAGCTACCTCGAACCGGCGCATCCGCTTCAACAGCTGATCCGCGACACCGTGGAGGAATTCACCGGGCAACCGGTCGGGCACGTGGGAGTCGACGGCTGCGGCGCGCCAGTGTTTGCGACCACCCTGCGCGGTCTCGCGACGGCGGTCGGCCGCGTCTCGGCGGCACGCGATAACGCGGCTGCGCTGCTCACGGCGGCAGTTCTCGCTGAGCCCTGGGCCATCGACGGTCCGGGTCGGGCGAACACCATCGTGATCGAACAGCTCGGCCTACTCACCAAGGGCGGAGCGGAGGGCGTCATCGTGATGGCTGCCCCCAACGGCACGGCCGTGGCACTCAAGATGCTGGACGGCAGTGCCCGCGCGACCTCACTTGTAGCCCTCGGGCTGCTCGCCTCGGTCGGGGCGATCACGGTGGAGGATTTCGACCGGGTCGGAGCCCTGACCACGGAGAGGGTGCTCGGCGGAGGGCTCCCGGTGGGAGACATCCGCGTGTCGGAGCTCGTGCGCGGCGAGTAGTCCCCTGCGCCTGTTCCCCTGCGCCTGTTCCCCTGCACCTGTTCCCCTGCACCTGTTCCCCTGCGACACGATTGTGCGCGGGCGAACCACACCAACCCTGACGACGGGGAACAATCGTGGGACAGGGCTGCGGCGTAGGGGCACAGGAGTAGGGGTCGCTCAGGGGTAGGGGCGCAGGGGTAGGGGTCGCTCAGGCGTAGAGGCTCACCACGGCCTCACGGAAGGCGACCGTGTGCCGCTCGACATCGGCGGCTGTGGTGCTCGGCGCCATCAACGCCATGTTGTGGAACGGCGTTATCAGGATGCCCCGGTTCAGGGCATGGAGGTGGAGGTACTGCTGCAACTCGAAGTCGTCGGCATCCGCAGCCTCCGCGCCATCGTGGGGCGCCGTGTCCCTGAAGCTGTATTCCGAGCGCGCGCCCAGTTGTGTGACCTGCCACGGAACTGCGAACTCGTCGAGGACCGCTTGCACGCCGACCGTCCA
>JBBRDX010000127.1:0-8179 GCA_038203515.1 Actinomycetales bacterium
CACGGCCACCCGGCGCGGCGATACCTGGAGGCTCTCCGGTGCGAAACGTTGGATCGGCAACGGCACCATGGCAGACCACATCATCCTCTGGGCGCGGGATACCGCCGACGGCGAGATCAAGGCCTTTATCGTCGACCGGGACACCCCAGGGCTGCGCACGGAAAAGATCGAGAACAAGATTTCGCTGCGTATCGTGCAGAACGCGGACATCCTGCTCGACGACGTGCGAGTCGACGAGTCGGCTCGACTGCCCGGAGCGAGCTCGTTCCGTGATGCGAGCGCCCTACTCACCGACTCCCGGGTGTGGGTCGCCTGGCAGACCGTCGGCCTGCAGCTCGCCGCCTACGACCACGCGCTCGCCTACGCGCTCGAGCGTCATCAGTTCGGCAAGCCGATCGCCTCGTTCCAGCTGGTACAGGAGAAACTCGTGCGCATCCTCGAGAACGCTACGGCCTCACTCGGCACGATGGTGCGCATCGCGCAGCTGCAGCAGAACGGCACCCTGCGCTCCGAGCACGCGGCCATGGCAAAGGCCTCCGGCAGCGCTCGCATGCGCGAGTCGGTGGCGATGGCGCGCGGGATCCTCGGCGGCAATGGTATCTCGACCGACTTCGGGATGGCGCGGATCTTCGCCGATGCCGAAGCGGTCTACAGCTACGAGGGAAGCTACGAGATCAACACACTGTTGGTCGGTCGGGCGATCACGGGGATCTCCGCCTTCGAGTAGCGCGAGCCTTCGAGTAGCGCGAGCCTTCGAGTTGCGCGAGCCTTCGAGTAGCGCGAGCCTTCGAGTAGCGCGAGCCTTCGAGTAGCGCGAGCCTTCGAGTAGCGCGAGCTCTCGAGCAGCGCGAGCTCTCGAGCAGCGCGAGCTCTCGAGTAGCGGGCACCTCCGAGCAGCGCGAGTTCTTGAGTGTCCTGCCCGCTCGTGAGTGGCACGACCGCTCGGTTGGCGCATGTTCGGTTGGCGCGAGCCTCGGAGCAGCTCGTGTGGGCAGCACATAGCTTTCATAACTCCTGCAATCTCGGCCGGTGGGTCTTCCCCGCACCAAGTTTCCGGGGCCAAATAACCTGCTCACCTGAAACTGCAGGAGATATGCCGACGCAATCGCCTGGATCTCCGCTTTCGAGTAGCGCGCACCTGGACCAGCGCTGGCCTCCGAGTCGTGCATGTGGGCTGTAGTCAGCTTTCATAACTCCTGCAGACTCAGCCACGGTGTCGCCACTGGGCCGAGTTTCCGGCGCCCATTCACCCGCTCACCGGAAACTGCAGGAGTTGTGCCGAGCTGGTGACGGGGAACCGCGCTGGCATGCGGGTGCACGTGACTTATTGTGCAGGCACCGGTGCGCAGGCACGGTCGGTAGACTCGAGCCGCCCATGACTGACTCGACCTCGGACGCGACCACCGACTACCGGATCTCCTATCCGGAAGACCTCCCGGTCAGCCAGCGCCGCGAGGACATCGCCGCCGCAATCCGCGATCACCAGGTTGTGATCATCGCGGGAGAGACCGGGTCGGGCAAGACCACACAGCTGCCGAAGATCCTGCTCGAGCTCGGCAAGACGAGCATCGGCCACACCCAGCCGAGACGTATCGCCGCGCGCACGATCGCCGAACGCATCTCGGATGAGCTCGGGACTCCTCTCGGCGGGCTCGTCGGGTACCAGGTGAGATTCACCGATACCGTGGGTCCCGACACCCGGATCAAGCTGATGACCGACGGCATTCTGCTCAACGAGATCCACCGGGACCGGCTGCTGCGCAAATACGACGCGATCATCATCGACGAGGCGCACGAACGCAGCCTCACCATCGACTTTCTGATCGGCTATCTCAAACAGCTGATGCCGCAGCGCCCCGATCTCAGCATCATCGTGACCTCAGCGACCATTGACCCGGAAAGCTTCTCCCGTCACTTCGCGGATGCCGCGGGCATCGGCGCGCCCATCGTGCAGGTGAGCGGTCGAACCTTCCCCGTGGAGGTGCGATATCGCCCACTCGTGGCCGAGGCGCCAATCGAGGACGATGAGGATGAGGCCGAAGCGGAAGCAGACCTCGACCCAATGGAGGGCATCAACGCGGCCCTCGACGAACTCGCCCGCGAATCGAACGGTGACGTTCTGGTCTTCCTCAGTGGGGAGAACGAGATCCGGGATGCCGAGGAGGCGATCGGCGGTCGCAACCTGCCATTCACCGAGGTGCTGCCCCTCTACGGTCGGCTGAGCTCGGCCGAACAACACCGGGTCTTCGAGACCGGGCGAGCCCCCGGCATCCGTCGTCGCATCGTGCTCGCCACCAACGTGGCCGAGACGAGCCTCACCGTGCCGGGCATCACCTACGTGATCGATGCGGGCACGGCGCGCATCTCGCGCTACAGCGTGCGCTCGAAGGTGCAGCGACTGCCGATCGAGCCGATCAGCCAGGCCAGTGCCAACCAGCGGTCGGGCCGAAGCGGCCGCACGAGCGACGGTATCGCCATCCGCCTCTACTCCGAGCAGGACTTCATGCGCCGGCCGGAATATACCGAACCGGAGATCCTACGCACCAATCTCGCCGCCGTGATCCTCCAGATGATCTCTCTCGGGCTCGGTGATATCGCGAACTTCCCCTTCCTTCAACCGCCGGACTCGCGCGGCATCAAGGACGGGCTCGACCTGTTGCGTGAACTCGGAGCGGTCTCCGGGACAGGCACAGGCGACCCGGCCATCACCCGCACCGGCACGCAGCTCACCCAGTTGCCGATCGACCCCCGACTCGCGCGCATGGTCGTGGAATCGAAGCAGCACGGAGTCACCCGCGAAGTGATGGCGATCGTCGCCGGCCTCAGTATCCAGGATCCCCGGGAGCGACCGCTCGACCGCCGCCCCCAGGCCGACCAGTCGCACGCCCGCTTCGTAGACCCGACAAGCGACTTCCTCACTCTGCTCAATCTCTGGAATTACCTGAGGGAGAGGGAGAAGGAGCTCAGTGGCAACCAGTTCCGTCGCCTCTGTCGTGGTGAATACCTCAACTACCTGCGGGTGCGGGAGTGGAAGGATGTCTTCCGCCAGCTCGAGCGGATGGCGAAGCCACTCGGACTCGTAGTTGGCGGTGCGTCGACGAACCCGAACGGCATCCACCGCTCGATTCTTGCCGGGTTACTGAGCCAGCTCGGCACCCGGGATGCGGTGAAGAAGGACTACATCGGTGCCCGGCAGGTGCGGTTCAGCGTGTTTCCCGGCTCCGCGCTGGCGAAGAAGCAGCCCGCCGAGGTGATGAGTGCCGAGCTCGTGGAGACGAGCCGGCTGTTCGCCCGGACCAATGCGGCCATTGACCTGTCCTGGGCTGAACCCATCGCCGGCGATCTCGTGAAGCGCAGCTACAGCGAGCCGCACTGGGAGAAGAAACAGGGCTCCGCCGTCGCCTGGGAGCGGGTGACTCTCTACGGCGTGCCGATCGTCGCGCGTCGGCGGGCCCAGTTCTCGAAGGTCGACCCGGCCTACGCGCGCGAGCTGTTCATCCGTCACGCCCTGGTGGACGGTGACTGGGATCTCGACCGCCTCGACCGGCGGGTAAGCGCCTTCGACCGTGCGAACCGCGCGCTACGCACGAAACTCGCCGAACTCGAGGAACGCACGCGCAGACGCGATCTGCTCTACGACGACGAGGCCGTGTTCGACTTCTACCAGCGGCGCATCCCGGCCGAGATCACCAGCCAGAGACTCTTCGAGACCTGGTGGCGCACAGCGCGCCTCAAGACTCCCGAGTTGCTCACGATGACCGCCGAGAACCTGATCGATGAGGATGAAGCCGCCCCGGTGGCCGAACTCGTGGAGACTTCCTACCCGAAGACCTGGAGGCAGGGCGACCAGCAGTTGTCGCTGGGCTACCGGTTCGAGCCGGGCAGCGACGATGACGGAGTCACCGTGCAGGTGCCGATCGCCCTGCTCGCGCGACTCGACCCGGAGGGCTTCGACTGGCAGGTACCTGGCTTTCGGGAGGAGCTCGTGACGGCGCTGCTGAAGTCGTTGCCGAAGTCGATCCGTCGCAGTGTCGTTCCGGCGAACGACTGGGCCAGGCGGCTGCTCGCCGAACTCCCCGACTCTGGCGACGGACGTTCCCTGCGGGCGGCCCTCGCCATCACGATCACCCGCCTCACCTATGTGCCGGTCGCGGTGACCGATTTCGACGAGTCCCGTATCCCGTCGCACCTGCGCATGAGCTTCGCCGTCATCGATGAGCGCTCGCGCACGGTCGCCAGTGGAACGGACCTGCGTGCACTCCAGGAGCAGCTCAAGTCCACGGTGAGGGAGAGCGTGGCGCGGGCATCCGTCACTCCCCGGAGCGACCTCGAGCGAGCAGGGCTCACGACCTGGGACTTCGACGAACTCCCTCGCACGCTCGACACGAAGCAGGGTGGCAACACGATCAGGGCATATCCGGCCCTCGTCGATGAAGGCGCGAGCGTGGCCATCCGGCTCATGACAACGCCCGATGACCAGGCGAGGGAGCAACGGCGCGGAGTGCGACGGATGCTCCTTCTCACCACCCCCTCGCCCGTGTCCTACGTGCAGGACCACCTCACTCAGACGGAGAAGCTCACCCTCGCGCGAAGCCCCTACCGCACGACAGCCGAGCTCTTCGCAGACTGCATGGCGGTCTGCATCGATGCCGTCGTCGCCGAACGCGAGGTCTGGACACGCACGGAATTCGAGGCCGTTCGCAACGAGATCTCCACCACGATCATGGACGCACTGTTCCACACGGTGTCGCTGCTCACGAAAGTGGTCGCCGGTTCCCGGGACGCCGAAAAGGCGATCAAGGCCGCCTCGAACATCGCCATGCTCAGCCCGCTTGCGGATACCCGCGAGCAGCTGTCATCCCTGGTCTATCCCGGTTTTGCCTCGGAGACGGGCCTCACGCAGTTGCGCCGGCTGCCGGTATACCTCGCGGGCATCGTGCATCGAATCGGCAAGCTCGGGGAGAATCTCGGACGCGACCGGGTCTGGATGACGGAGGTACAGACCGCGACGGCGCGCTACGAGCTCGCCGGTGGCCGCCTCCCACTGCGGCCGGACTCGACGGTCTCGCTGGTGCACGCACGGTGGCTGCTCGAGGAGTTGCGAATCAGCCTGTTCGCCCAGCACCTCGGCACGGCCGAACCGGTGTCGCTGCAGCGGATCGTCAGGGTGCTGTCGGAGTAGCGCCCAGTGACACGAGCTCAGCTCGCGGCGAAGACGACAGCGTCGCCGAGCGCGCGCAACACGACCAGGTCTCCGGGGCGATAGGTGGCCCCGCTGGTCACCGGCACTTCGATCGCTCGAGCGCCGGCGAGTTCGAGCGTGAGCAACTGGGTTGCCCCCTGAAACTCGATCGCCGTGATGCGAGCGATGCAGCCTGCGGCATCCGCTCCGGTCGCCGTCGTCTCGACAACCAGCTGTTCGGGGCGGAACAGGGCCGTGCACGCTCCCTCGAGCGAGCTGGATAGGGCGACGAGTCCGAGCGCGCAGTGCACCTTCCCAGCGGAGGCCAGCGCATCGAAAACCACCGCCGCGCCGAGGAATCGCGCGGTCGCCAGGTCGGCCGGAGCGGAATAGAGCGTGGCCGGGGTGCCGACCTGCGCCAGTCTTCCGTCGCGCAGCACCGCCACCTGGTCGCCGAAGGTCAGGGCTTCTTCGCGGTCGTGGGTGACGAGCACCGTCGTGACGCCAGCCGAGCTGAGCGCTGCCGCGACCAGCTCGCGAGTCGCCGCCCGCAAACCTGTGTCGAGAGCGGAGAACGGCTCGTCGAGCAGCATCACGCCCGGCTTTCGCGCCATGGCACGCGCGAGGGCGACCCGCTGCTGCTGTCCTCCCGAGAGTTCATCCGGGCGGCGGGACGCGAGCGACGGATCGAGGGAGACGAGACCGAGGAGGTCCGCCACGATCGCGGTGCGATCGCCACGATCATGCCGATCGAGGCCGAAGGCCACGTTCTGCCCCACCGTGAGATGCGGGAACAGTGCGCCGTCCTGGGCGACATGGCCGATTCCGCGGCGATGCGCCGGCACCACCACCCCCGGACCGACGACGATCTCCGACCCGATGCGGATGGTGCCGGCATCCGGAAAGTCAAAGCCGCTGAGCAGTCGCAGGAGCGTGGTCTTGCCCGACCCGGAAGATCCCACTATCACGGTCTTCGACCCCGCCGGCACGACGAGGTCGATGGACTCGAGCACCGGGGTCGGGCCGTAGCGCTTTCCGATTCCACGCATTTCGATGGCGCTGCTTTCGATCGCGCTGTGTTCGATCGAGCGTGGGGATGTTTCGGTCACAGGCTGTTCACCGCCATTGCCTCCGATCGAGATCTCGCGAAGAGCAGGTAGGTGACCGGCAACGAGAGCAGGATCATGAGGGTCGCATACGGCGCTGCCCCTGCATAATCGATGTCATTCACCCGTGACCAGAACTGGATGGCGAGCGTGCGCGTGCCGTTTGGCGCGAGGAGCAGGGTTGATGTCAGCTCTGTGACAATACCCAGGAAGACCAGTGCCGCGCCGGCGAGGGCCGACGGCATCACGAACCGCAGGGTCACCGTGGCGAAGGCGACCAGTGGACGGCGACCGAGCGAGCGAGCGGCTTCCTCGAGGTTAGGCGGCACCTGGGCGAGGCCGGAGCGGAGGTTCACGATCGCCCGGGGGAGGAACATCAGCAGGTAGACCACGATTACCAGCGCGGCGCTCTGGTAGAGGGCCGGCACGAGGCGGATGGCCACGGTAACGAAGGCGAGAGCCGTCACGAGCCCGGGCAGCGAGCTCGTCACGTAGTTGATCGACTCGAGGATGCGGGCGGTGCGACCGGGAAAGCGCACCGCGAGGAGAGCGATCGGGAAGGCGAGCAGGCAGGTGACCAGCGCGCCGACGATACCGTACCCGATGGTCTGGCCGAGGGCTGTAAAAAGATAGCGATCGGACCAAGCGGCGAGGCCCCCGGAGATGAGCCAGCGACCGACGCTCGCGACGGGAACGGCCACCGACAGCAGCACGAGAAGGCCGAGAAAGAGGTAGGCGGCCAGTGTCCATGCGCCGAGGCGGGACCGCTCGGCGGGCCGCGCCGATCCCGCACCGATTCGCGCGTAGCGGGCTCCACCGCGGGCGCCGGACTCCCCCACGAGCAGGAACAGGCAGCACAGCACCAGCACTCCGGCCAGTGCATTGGCGGCGGGGCCGTTGAAAGTGGACCGGAACTGCTCCACGATCGCGGTCGTGAAGGTGTCGAAACGGATCAGTGCGAAGGCCCCGTACTCCGACAGCAGGTGGAGGCCGATGATCAGCGAGCCGCCGAGGATGGGGAGTCGCAGTTGAGGAAGTACCACGCGAAGGAAGACCCCGAGCGGTGCGACCCCGAGGGAGCGAGCGGACTCTTCGACGGCGGGGTCGAGTCGTCGAAGGGCCACGACGGTCGGGAGGTAGACAAGCGGAAAATAGGAGAGACCGGCCACGAGCACTCCGGACCACAGTCCGTTGAGCGACGGTACGGCACTGACCCAGCCGTAGCTGTTCACGAAAGCGGGGATGGCGAGGGGAACGACGAGCAGGATTGCGAAGGCACGGAAACCGGCGAGCCGCGTGCGCTCCACCAGCCAGGCCGCCGCGACGCCGACCAGAGCACAGAGTGGCACGGTGATCAGCACGAGCCCGGCGGTATTGGCGAGAAGTTCGCCGACGCGCGCACGGAAGATGAGGGCTGCGAGGCTGGGGGCACCGGTGAGGATCGCGGTGACCGCGACGTAGCCGAGCGGCACCAGACCCAACAGCGAAACCCCGGCGGCCATCGCGATGATGGCCCCCTGGGAGCGTTGTCGGAGTCGGGTCACCGGACGAGTCCATTCATGCCGAGTCCATTCCTGCCGTGGCTATCCATACCGAGTCAGAGGAGTCCGGCTGCGGTCATGAGGTCGGTGACCCGGCGGCTGTCGAGCTTCGACGGATCGAGCACCGGGGCATCCAGGTCGATGAGCGGCACGAGGGCCTTGTTCGCGCCAACCGCACTCGCGTCGGGGTATTCGAAGGAACTGCCGGTCTGCAGGACGCCCTGCCCGCCTTTTCCGGTAATGAACGCGAGGAAAGCCTGTGCCGCGACCGGGTTCTTCGCCGTCTTCAGCACGCCGCCGCCGGAGGTGCTCAGAAAGGCGCCGGGGTCCTTGTTCTTGAAGTAGTGGAG
>JBBRDX010000128.1:0-7794 GCA_038203515.1 Actinomycetales bacterium
GCTCCCACGAACACTCCGTGCTCCCAGCCGCGGGCTTCGGTGACCAGTGGAACGTTCGTGGCACGGCGTCCGCCGAAGATGATCGCGTCGATCACCACTCCCTGCGGGTCGTCCCAGTCGTCGGCGATCGCCGGGCACTGGGCGGCGGCCACCGTGAACCGGGAATTCGGGTGGGCGGCGGGGGATCCGGATCTCGCGCTCCAGACCTTGCCCTGCCAGTCCAGTAGGTTCGCGGGAGCCTTCTCGCTCAGCCCCTCCCACCACACGTCGCCGTCTTCGCGCAGCGCCACGTTGGTGAAGATCGTGTTGCCCCAGAGGGTGTCGATGGCGGTCGCGTTGGTGGATCGACCGGTGCCGGGAGCGACGCCGAAGAATCCGGCCTCGGGGTTGATCGCGCGCAGGCGGCCGTCCGGGCCGGGCCGCAGCCACGCGATGTCGTCACCGATCGTCTCCACCTTCCACCCGGGGATCGATGGCCTGAGCATGGCGAGGTTGGTCTTGCCGCAGGCCGAAGGGAACGCGGCCACGACGTGGAATACCTTGCCGCGGGGATTCGTCACCTTGAGGATGAGCATGTGCTCGGCAAGCCAACCCTCGTCGCGGGCGAGCACCGAGGCGATGCGCAGGGCGAATGATTTCTTGGCGAGCAGTGCATTTCCGCCGTAGGCGGAGCCGAACGACCAGATCTCTCGTGTCTCCGGGAAGTGCGAGATGTATTTCGTCTCGTTACAGGGCCACGGTACGTCCTTCGCGCCCTCCGCCAGGGGTGCACCGACGCTGTGCACCGCCGGCACCCACTCGGTATCGGGGCCGATGAGTGACAGGGCATCCGAGCCCATCCGGGTCATGATGCGGGTGCTGACGACCACGTAGGGCGAGTCGGTGATCTGTACCCCGAGCTTAGCGAGGGGGCTCCCGAGTGGTCCCATGGAGAAGGGCACGACGTACATCGTGCGGCCGCGCATACTGCCGGAGAACACTCCAGCGAGAGTCGCTCGCATCTCCGCGGGCTCGCGCCAATTGTTCGTCGGTCCCGCGGCATCCTCGGTTTCGGAGCAGATGAAGGTGCGGGCCTCGACACGGGCGACGTCGCTCGGGTCGCTCCGGGCGAGGAAGCTGTTGGGACGGTGCTCGGCATTGAGCCGCAACAGCGTGCCGGAGTCGACCATGAGGCTGGTCAGGCGGTCATTCTCATCGAGCGATCCGTCGCACCATACGACGGCGTCCGGAGTAGTAATGGCGGCGATGGACGCGACCCACGCGACGACACCGGCATCGGCGTTCAGCGGTGCGACGCCTGCGGCATCCGGCGTGGTGGAGATGGTGGTCGGTCGGGCTGAGGTGATGGTCATGTCTCGTCCGTTTCATTCATCTGATCTGGTTGGCGCAGGCTGCAATTTCCGGCCATGGATCAATATTGCGCCAATTTCGGCGTGATTTCCGGTGAACCATCTGGTAAAAACACCTAATCTTTCACTAATGTCAATTGCATGACCGATCTTGCGACGCTGGGCCAGCGCATCCGATATTTCCGCAACGAAGCGGGACTCACCCTCGACCAGCTTGGCGAGCGGGTCGGCATCGCCGGCAGCCAGCTCTCCCTCATGGAGAACGGGCGACGCGAACCGCGGCTCTCCCTGCTGCAGGGGATCGCAGGCACCGTGGGCATCCCCGTGTCGCAACTGCTCGATGATGCGCCCCCCACCCCGCGTGCGGCCCTCGAGATCGAACTGGACCGGATGCAGAAGTCCGCCGTCTACCAGGGCCTCGGTCTTCCGGCCATCCGACCGTCCCGCGCGATGCCGGAGGAGACCCTCGAGTCGCTCGTCGGCCTGCACCGAGAACTGGCGCGCCGGGCGCGAGAGGCGATCGCGACGCCAGAAGAGGCCCGGCGCGCCAATACCGAGTTGCGCCAGCACATGCGCACGCAAGACAACTACATGCCCGCGATCGAGGAGCTGGCCGAGGAGGCGGTGCGCGGAGTGGGCTATGTCGGAGGTGCGCTCACCCACCGGGCGGTCAACCTCATGGCCAAGAAGCTCGGCTTCGAACTGATCTTCGTCAATGACCTTCCACACTCCACCCGCTCCGTCACCGACCTCGCGAACGGTCGTATCTACCTGCCGCCCGCGTCGATCCCCGGTGGTCACGGGCTGCGCTCCATGGCACTCCAGGCGCTCGCACACCGTCTGCTTGAGCACCACGAGCCGGAGAGCTACGCCGAGTTCCTGCACCAGCGGTTGGAGATCAACTACTTCGCGGCGGCCTGTCTCATGCCTCTCACCCAGTCCGTGGCGTTCCTCAACCGGGCGAAGACGGAGCGCAACCTCGCTGTCGAAGACTTTCGGGATGCCTTCGGTGTCACTCACGAAGCGGCAGCCCTGCGGTTCACTAACCTCGCCACCGAGCACCTGGGTATGCCCGTGCACTTTCTGAGGGTGGGCGAAGACGGCGCACTCCATAAGGGCTATGAGAATGACGGACTGCAATTACCGACGGATGTCACCGGCTCGACAGAGGGCCAGCTGGTCTGCCGCCACTGGAGTGCCCGCACCGCGTTCTGGCGGCCGAACCGCACGAACGAGTTCTACCAGTACACCGATACTCCCACCGGCACCTACTGGTGCTCGACCCAGACCGGCACCTCAAGCAACGAGGAGTTCTCCATCACCTTCGGCGTGCCCTTCGCCGATGCGAAGTGGTTCCGCGGGCGCGATGCGACCAACCGGGTGACCTCACGCTGCCCCGACGCGAGCTGCTGTCGACGGCCCGACACCGAGCTGTCGAAGCGCTGGGCGCACAAGGCCTGGCCGAGCGCCAAGCTGCACGCGCACATCCTCGCTCCGCTGCCGTCCGGCACCTTCCCGGGGGTCGACGACTCCGAGCTCTACGCGTTCCTCGAGGCGCATTCGGGGGAGTAGGTGCTCCGTGGCCCCGCAGCCCGCTGTGCATGCGACCTCAGGACGCCACGGCGGTGACAACGCCTCGCGGAGGGAGTCATGACTCCCTCCGCGAGGCCGTCAGCTCTCCGCGAGGCGAGGTAACCCCCGCCACGGCGGACGCCGGCGGATCGAAAGCCGGGTGGATCGGACGCCCGCGGATCGGAACCCGCAGATCGGACGCCGGCGCATCGGGCACTAGTCGCTGCGCGTCGCAAGCGCTCTCGCTGCGGCCGCCCCTGCCGCCCGCAGCCACCGGGACGGATTGGCCATCGCGGCCTCGGTCGAGCCCGCGAGATCCGCGATTGCGGATGCCCAGAGCGGGCTGCCGTCGGAGCCGAGCGGCGGCACCGCAAGCTGCCCCGCGATGATGGCGACCCGCACCGAATGCCTGCCCGCCAGGCCGATGAGTGAGCCGACGAGCTTTCCGGTGCTGGATGTCGCGTCGAACCGGCCCTCGCCGGTGATGAGCAGATCTGCTCCAGCGACCGCCTCGGGCATCCCGGTGAGAGCGCCAAGATAGTCAGCACCCGGCTCGATGCGCGCGCCCCAGGCGGCAACGAATCCGTAGCCCGCGCCTCCGGCCGCTCCGGTTCCCGGCAGGCTCGGGTCGCCGCCGAGCAGCGCGGCGAAATGGGCGAGGCCAGCGTCGAGCAGCATGATTCCGGCGGGCGTGGCGCCCTTCTGCGGGCCGAAGACCGCTGCGGCTCCGGCAGGTCCGAGCAGGGGAGCCGCGACATCCGTTAGCAGTGTGACACCACCGGGCGGTGGTGCGATGAGCTGTGACGCGTCGAGGGACCTGAGCTCTCCGAGGGCACCGCCACCCGCAGTGAGGGACGCGTCCCCGCGTAGGCCGAGGGAGGCGAGGGCGCCGGCCGCACCGTCCGTCGACGCAGACCCGCCAAGCCCGATCACGAGCCGAGAGGCTCCCGCCGCCCGTGCTGAACGGATCACCTCTCCGAGCCCAACCGTCGATGCGCCGAGCGGATCGAGACTCGCCATGAGCGGAAGGCCGCACATCTGTGCCAACTCGACAACCGCGGTGCCGTCGGGCAGCTCGAGCCAGACACCGGGGGTCGGCCGCCCGTCCGGACCGGACACCGGCCCGGCATCACGCCGAAGCGCACCGGGCACGGCCGCCTCGATCGCGTCGAGGGTGCCTTCGCCGCCGTCCGCCTGGGGGATCTGCGTGACCACATCCCCGGGCCGCACCGACGACCAGCCGGCCGTGATCGCCACGGCGACTTCTCGCGCCCCGAGCGAGCCTTTGAACGAGTCGGGGGCGATCACGATCTTCAGGGGCATGCTCGCGGTCACGCCCCGATGCTAACCGGTGCGCTCGGCTGGCGCAGCGTCCGGTCAGACAGAGTTTAGAAGTGTGCCCCACAGCGACGGACGGCCAACAGGGTCAACGATCGCGCCACGGCGAAGAGCTCCGACAGCACCACCTGCTCGCGCGGCGCGTGCGCGAAGTTCACGTCTCCCGGACCGTAGTGAAGAGTCGGGATGCCCCCGAGCCCCGAATACAGTCGCAGGTCGCTTCCGTAGGGAGCGGCCGTGCGCTCGGGTACTGCGCCACCGCGAAGACTCGCTATCGCATTCGACATCTCGTCGATGAAGGCGTGGTCGTCCGCGATCCGACCGCTCGCGAACTGACCACCGGGCCAGGTGACCGTGGCCGGGTGATCCCGAAGCCATGGATCCGCAGCGCAGGCGCCCGCGATCGCACGCTCGAAGTCCGCCCGGGCCGCCGCCGGGTCCTCGTCGAGGATCACGCCGAGGCGTCCCTCCGCGACGAGCAGGTCGGGAACACTCGAGGCCCAATCACCGGCCCTGATGCGCCCGATGGAGATCGGATAGGGCAGCACGGTCGTGAGGAACCGCGGATCCGGCCGCGCGTTGCGCTCTGCCTCCAGGGCGGCGATCACCACGGTGAGCGGCAGAAACGCGTCGAATGCGCTTACTCCCTGCAACCGGGTACTGCCGTGCGCTGCCCGTCCCGGCACGGAGATCGCAAACGTGAGGGCGCCGGCGCAGGCCGTGACGATGCGATTGCTCGTCGGCTCTGTGATCACCGCGACGTCGCCGCCGTGGCCGCGAAGCATCGTGCCAAAGGCGCCGAGTCCGCCGTCTTCTTCGCTGATCACCGAATGGATGGCCAACGGACGTTCGAGCGTCACCCCGGATGCCCGGATCGCGCGCAACACCGCCAGATTCGCGATGACGCCGGCCTTCATGTCGCACGCTCCGCGCCCGTGAACCGCGCCTCCCCGGATCGCTCCGCTGAACGGATCGCCGTCGTGCCACCGCTCGAGATCACCCGTCGGAACCACATCGACATGCCCTTGCAACACCAGCGCGGGGTATCCCGGGCCCGTCATTCCGACCACCCCGTAGCCCTCACTGCGGCCGGTCTCCTCGCCGGGAAAACGGTCGTCGGCTCGCAGCGCCGCCATGTCGAATTTCCAGGTGTCGACGTCGAGGCCGGCGTCGCCCAGCATCTTCGCGTGAGCATGCTGCAGGTCGGACTCGGCATCCGACCCGGTCACGCTCGGCACCCGGATGACGGCGACAAGACTGTCGACGAGAAACTGTTCGTCAACGTGCTCGAGTACTTGGGATTCCACGTCGGAGAGAGCCATGATCCCACTCTGGCATGCCCGGGTCTCGGATGACGTCGCCATAGCCAGGCGCGGTCGAGTCGAACGGCTGTGCTTCTCGCGGTTAGCATCGAGGAATGGCCGACGACGACGAGCACCCCCGCGTCGACGGAACCCTGACCTCGTGGAACGATGACCGCGGCTTCGGTTTCATCACCACTGACGCCGGCGATCGCCGGATATTCACGCACATCTCAGCGTTTCCGCGTGCCGCCGGCCGCCCGGTGCTCGGTGACTCGCTCAGTTTCGAGATCGAGACCGCCTCCGACGGCAGATCCATCGCGTGTCACATCACTGTCCCGCCCCACGTCACCGCCGAGCGGATGTCTGGCGCTACGCCCTCGCGCGACCCTGTCTCTTCGCCTCGGTTGTCTGCCACGCAGCGGTTGCTCGCCGGCCGCCGCCCCGCGTCATTCGACTATCTGGCGATCATCGGATTCTTCCTGGTCTACGTGTTCGTCAGCGTGCTCTGGCCGATGCCGCCGTGGGTGCTCGGGGTCTACCTGGTGACGAGCATCCTGTCGTTCATCGTGTACGCGGCCGACAAGAAGGCCGCCACGACCGGAGGCTGGCGCATCTCGGAAAGCTCGTTGCTCGCCCTCGGCATCGTCGGGGGATGGCCGGGAGCGATCGTCGGCCAGCAGCTGTTTCGTCACAAGACACGCAAGGTGGGCTTCCGCTCGGCATTCTGGGGCACGGTCGTGCTCAACGTCTTGGCCTTCGTCACCTTCAGCGCTCTGCTCTCGGCGCAATTGCGGGGGAGCGGCTGACTGCCTTTTTCGGCGGCGGACGATTAGAATTTTCCACATCACAGCAGGCCTCTCATCTATTCTGTTCATCTCCCGGAGGACGGTTCAGCCATGACGATCAACGACCAGGTACAGGACACCAGCGTCAGCAGCAAGCTCCAGGCCGCGGTCGACAAGGCGGGCGAGCTCTACGCGTCGGGTCCGAATACTCTCAACCGCAAGATAAATGAGGTCGACGCGGTGCTCGGTGCGGCGGTCGAAGCCATCCAGGAACTCGACGAGCGCACGCCATAGCTGCGCACGTTGAGCCTTGGCCGCTTCAACGTGTGTTCCTTCCCGACAGCGCCACCGCCAGGACGCGATACGCGGGACATCCGGATGCTGCTCGGCCTGCGCGACGTCGAGTCGCTTGCGAAAGCCGAGGATCTCTACGAGGCGTTGTACCCTGGCGACGCACTCACAGACCGGGCCGTCCACATGGTCAAGGAGATCTTTGCCGGCGGCACGCTCGCGCGCCCGAAATCGGACCCCTGTCTCACCATCCGCGAGAACGGAAAGGACACGCTCCCTTCCCCGGTCCCCCCACCGCAACTAGGCTTTGGCTATTCCCCTACTTGGGGGCACGAAGGATACACAGGATAGGTCGTGACTCGATGCGCGGACGAGGAATCAGTATCGCAGGAGTCATATACCTGGTGATCGGGCTCGTGGTGGCCGGTACCAACGGATACCTGGTGGGCTGGAACATCCCCGGGAACATCATCGAAGGCCTGGTGGCTATTGTGCTCTGGCCGATCGTAATCTTCGGCGTCGACCTTCATACCCTGATCGCCTGACCGCACCGAGCCGAACTGCTCCTCGGTGCGACGACCGTCTCTGCTGTGGTCGGGTTCGGCCGCGTCGGGAGGAGCAGGAATGGACACGGGCAGATTCAGGCGGCGATTGCCTCGCGAACTCTGAACAGGATGAGGTCTTCCGGTTTGCACCTCGGGCATCCGTCGGAGCTGCGCCGGTTCTGGGTGGTCTGGGCGTGAGTATGTCCATTCGCGAGGCATTTCCACCAGAGCAGGGGTCGCTGGGAAGAATTCCATCTGCCTGGCAGCGGTTCCGGGAGTCTGAACCGGCCCTTGTCTGATGCCGCTTCCTTTTGAGTCTGGACGGGCGGAACTGATCATGCCGAAGAATTCCCGAGGAAACGAAGCAACGCGCCTCGTACTTTGAACATTCTGGCTGAGTAGCCGAACCTGGAGTCGGCGCGGGACGCCGTCGCTGGCCGCCTTCGGATCGGTGCCGAATCGTCGCCTCACTGGCCAGCGGTTGTCATTTGTAAAAGTCAGTGACGACAATTCGCGGCCTGAAATCCTCAGGTATTCGTTTTCGATTCTCACCACGGCCGGAGAAACCACGTCAAGGGCAGAAGCAGCCACACAGGGTCGTTTCGTGTCC
>JBBRDX010000129.1:0-7792 GCA_038203515.1 Actinomycetales bacterium
GGGACTGGGACGAGGTATTCGATGTGGTGAAGCGCGCGACAGAAGCAGTTGGCGCTTTCGGTACGCGGGTGTCGCTTGTGCTCAAGGCCGACATCCGTCCCGGCCATTCGGGGGAGCTCAGGGGCAAGGTCGAGCGCCTCGAGCGGGCGATCGATGCGCAGGGCTGAGCTGAGGCGCAGGGCTGAGGCGCAGGGCTGAGGCGCTGGGCTGAGGCGCAGGGCTGAGGCGCAGCGTCCCCCAGGCACCTGTGCGATGCATCGGCGTCCTACAGTAGACCCCGGGCCTGTCATTCACGCGCCCCACGATGCTCGACGGTGAGTCTTCGCACTCCCTCAGATCTCGAACGGTCGCGTCATCCAGTGAAAGCCCTTTCTCCCGCCCGCACCCGCCTCGCCCTGCTTGCCCTGGCTCTCGGGGGATTCGGAATCGGATCCACCGAGTTCGTCGTTCTCGGCTTGCTTCCCAACATCGCACACGATCTTCTTCCGGAGCTCTACCGCAGGTCGCCGGAGGTAGCGAATGCCCAGGCTGGCTGGCTCGCCTCCTCCTACGCCCTCGGTGTCGTGGTCGGCGCACCAACGATTGCCGCGTTCGCCGCACGGTTCCCGCGTAAGAAGCTATTGCTCGTGCTGGCCGCTGCATTCACCGTGGGCACGGTGCTCTCTGCGGTGCTCCCCACCTTCGGCCTCGTGCTCGCGGCACGGTTTCTCGCCGGACTTCCGCACGGCGCATACTTCGGCATCGCCTCCCTTGTGGCAGCGTCCCTCATGGGGCCGGGCAAACGCGGCGCCGGTGTCGCCTACGTGCTGTCGGGACTCACGATTGCCAACGTGATCGGCGTGCCGGCCATCACTTTCCTCGGGCAGCACGCCGGCTGGCGCGTGGCCTACCTTGCCGTCGCGGTCATCTTCGGCCTCACCTTCGTGGCGCTGGCCCTGCTGCTGCCGAATCAACCGGGGGATGCCTCGGCGACGATGAAGCGTGAACTCGAGGCCTTCGGTCGCTCGCAGGTCTGGCTCACCCTCCTCACCGGCGCGATCGGCTTCGGCGGATTCTTCTGCCTTTACACCTTCATCTCGCCGATCTCCACCGACCTGGCGGGGCTGCCGGCGATCTTCGTGCCGATTGTGCTGATGGTTGTGGGACTGGGAATGACCATCGGCAACCTCATCGGTGGCCGCGCGGCCGACACGAATGTCGTACGGTCGATCTTCGTTTTCTTCGCACTCTTTGTTGTATCGCTGGCCGGACTCGCCATGACGACACAGACGGTACCCGGGCTGTTCATCTTCGTGTTCCTGGTCGGGGTGGCTGCTGCCGGCCTCTCCCCGGCGATTCAGACCAGACTGATGGATGTCGCCGGCGACAGCCAGACGCTGGCCGCGGCGGCCAATCACTCGGCTCTCAACATCGGCAACAGCCTCGGCGCCTACCTCGGTGGGCTCACGGTCGCCGCCGGGCTCGGCTACGTCTCGCCGGTGTGGGTCGGCCTCATGTTGTGCGTGCCGGGGGTGGCGCTCGTGACCTGGAGCGTGCTGCTGCAGAGAAGCCGGGGCGGGTCTCTCGCGAGCCGGCGGGAGCAACCCGTGGTGCCGCTCGGTGCCGAGTAGGGTGACCGCGTAACGCGCTAGAACCTGTTCGGGGCGCTAGAAGCTGTTCGGCGTGTCCGTGGAAATGAGGATGCCGTCCTGGATCGCTCGCCGACGAAGCGCCACTTTGGTGCCCACGTCGATTCCGGCAACACGGTACTTCTCGCGGATGCGCTTGAGGTAGCTCTTGGCCGTCTCCTCGGAGATGCCGAGCTGGAAGGCGACCGCCTTCACCGGTTCGCCGCCGCCATACAGGGCCATTACCCGGCGCTCCTGGGCGCTCAGCTTGGGGGCACCACCGACATCACTGGCATTGAGGGCGAGGTCGAGTTCGGCGGAGACGAACGAGTCACCCTTCGCGGCAGCCCGGATGGCCTCGACGATCATCTCGGCATCCTCGCTCTTCACGAGGTAGCCGAGGGCTCCGGCCGCGAGAGCCTCGCGCACGACGTTCGGTTCGGAATAGGTGCTCATGAGCACCGTCTTCACACCGGTGGTCTTGAGTGTCGAGATCTTGAGCGAGATCGGGATGTTGTCTTTGAGATCGAGGTCGAGCAACACGACGTCGACCGGAAACTCGCGATGCGTCAGCAGGTCCGGCCAGGTGGACACGGCTGCGACCATGTTGATGTCCGATGCGGCATTCCGGATCCACTCGGTGAGCGCACCGAGCAGCATCTTGTGGTCGTCGACCAGTGCGAGGCGGATGCGATCGTCAGTCTGTGGGAAGGGGCTGTCTGGCACGGGGCTTTCCATTCTGTCGACACGTCTTATTCGATTCTATTGGTCGGCGGGGTTCGTGACGATGCACTCGATCTCGACACGCAGGCTCGAGTTCTGGGTGGAGTCGAGGAATCGACCGACTTTGCCGATCGCATCCCAGGTGGCGGGATCCACCCGGCTGCGCGGCACGGCGGTGGTCGTGATGACCAGTGGCACGGTGATCGTCTTCGACCCGGGCTCCGGAATCGCCGTGACCGGACCGATGGTGAGTTGGGCGGTCGGGGTGGTCTTGCTCTGGTCGCTCACGAGCAACCAGACTGCCGCAAGCAGCCCGTCTCGCTGTTGCGGAGAGAGCAGGCCCGCGAGACTTCCGCGATCGGCAAGCGTCACGGACTTGCCCAGCTGCTCGGATTCCGTGATCGCGTGGTACAGCCAGGTCTCGCGACGGCCTTCGATGAGGTGCAGGCGCAGCTCGGTGGCGAGGGACGCTGCCGTCGACGCCGTCTTGGGGGAGAGGGGCAGTTTCGTGCGTCCCGTCGCAACGGACTCGAGAAGCTCTTCGGCGGCGAGGTCGAGCCGTGCGAGCTCTTCGGAAGCGAGCATTCCGACGGCGAAACGGGGTGCAGAAACCGTGCTCTGCACGAGCACGCGGTCGAGCTCGAGTTGCACGATCCGGCGGAACCGTCGCACGACGTAGATGCCGAACACCGCCGGCATCACGGCCGTCGCGATGAGCAGGATCTGGGTGGGGATGTTCCCGGGGGTCAGTTTCGTCGTCAACAGCACGGCGACCAGCAGGGTCATACCGAGAATGGACGCGACAGCGAGCAACTCCCGGCTGCGACGCAGGGTGAGGGCGGCGAGAAGTCCGAAACCGGCGGATGCCGCCGCCGTGGCGTAGCGCCCGACGTCGTGCAGCGACCAGACGGCGATGAGGTCGAATGCCACGACGCCGGCGAGGCCGATCAGGAATGTGCCGAACAGCCAGTCGGGCATCTGTTCGCCTCGCGTGGCGATGGTCGTGGCCACCCCGATGAGCGTGAGCGCGTAGACCGCCCAGGCAAGCGCCGCCGGAAGGATGTTGGGATAGTCGCCCGCATGGCTCACGAACCTGGCGATGCCGTAGACGGCCTGCAGCGCCGCGAGGAGGCTCGCACCAACGCCGAGGTAGCCGGTGCCGAGGCTCCCCCCGCGAGCACTCGCCTGGCGCATGGCGCGCCCCGCGGTCGACCCGGCTGGCACGCCGACCCGGTTGGTCTTGCCGACGATCACACCGAGAGTGTTCTCCTCGGGGCGGGCGTAGTCGGTCACTTGGGCACCTCCAGAACGACGGTGGTGCCGGCTCCCGGGGAGGAGAAGAGCCTGGCGTTGCCGCCGACGTCTTTGAGCCTCGCGACGACGGAGTCTTTGAAGCCGAGGCGCGCCTCATCGATGTCGGAGATATTGAAGCCGACGCCGGCATCCGTTACCATGGCGCGGACCGTGGACTCGTCGTCGGTGATGGTGACGTGCGCGTCGGTGACTCCGGCATGACGGCGCACGTTCTCGAGGCACTCGGCGAGGGCGAGGAGGAAGGCGTCGAGCACGTCGCTCGGGAGGAGCACCTGGCCGGTGCCGTGCCAGCTGACCTCGAGCCCCATTCGCCCGAATCGTTGCTTCACGGATTCGAGGGTGGTGCCGAGCGCGGTCTCCTCGACGGGCTCGAGGTTGTAGACGCCGGAAGACTGTGGCACGGGCGTTGCTCCGAGCCTCAGCTGGCGCAGCAACCGCGCGTCCTCACCCGCCTGCTGCTGAAGCGCGGAGGCCGCGACACCGATACCGGAGTGGGCGAGCAGGGTGAGGGTGGCGAGCACAGTGTCGTGGAGCAGTCGAGCGCCCTGGCGGCGCTGGGCCTCGGTCTCGCTGGCCTGGCGTTCTGCACGGTGAGCTCGCCCGATGCTGTAGATGCGGCGCGCGGCACGCGGGATACTCGCCGAGAGCCAGTACCCGAAGACGGCGGTGAGCACCCAGCCCATCACGATCTGGGCATCCTGCACGGAAACGGGGCCGGGGATGGCGAGATCGGCGAGCACGACTGTAGCCACGAATCCGACCACGAGCAGAATGAGTCGGCCGACGCCGGCTGTGAGAACGACCGCGAACGATGCGATTGCACCCGCGGCAAGTGGAACGATCGCCGTGCCGAGGGCGGGGCTCGCCTGGGCTTCACCGGGAAGTTGGACCACGACCAGGATGCCGAGCCCCGAGAGGATACCGAGCACGATCCAGAAGAGAGACTGGTTCACCCCGACCCGGTACAGGCTGAACGCGAGCACCACGAACAGGGGGAGGGCGGAAAGCAGCGTCGTCAGGTGCAGCACTCCCGGCACCGAGAAGCAAAAAAGGGCCACCACTGTCGAGCCGAGGCCGATGAAGCGGGCGGATCGCTGCAGAATTCGATCGCGCTCCTTGGCGATGAGTTCCACAGGGCAATAGTCACACATCCGCACCCGGTGTGGGGCGCGACGCCGTATGCGACACGCCTACCCGATGGGCCGCTACTCCGGAGTGAGCCAGCCTTCGCGAATGCCGTGGCGCCTGAGGAGGATTTTGGTACCCAGATCGAGCCCGACATCGCGATACTTTCGCCGAGCGCGCTTGATATAGGACTTGACCGTCTCTTCGGTCGTTCCCATGTCTCCCGCGACCTCGCGGATGGACCGTCCGGAGGCGTAGAGCGTGATCGCCCGGAGTTCCTGGCGTCCAAGCCCAGGCTCGAGAGTCTTGCCGTCGCTCGACAGCGCGCCGGCAAGAGGACCATTCACATAGCGCTGTCCGGCGGCCGCGGACAGGATTGCGCGCACCAACTCGTCGGCCGGTTCGGTTTTCGGCACGAAAGCGAGTGCGCCAGCCCGGATGGCGCCGTGCACAGAAGACGATTCCGCGTGGCGGCTCATCACGATGGTGCCCGAGCCGGCGGCGCTGAGCGCTCGCACTTTCGCACCGATCGAGACGTTATCGTCGAGATTGAGATCGAGTACCACCACGTCGACGGGGAATTCGGAGTCCGCCAACAGCGCGGCCCAGCTCGAAACACCGATGGCGACATGGATGCCGTGGCGCCGCGAATGCAGATGGGCGACGAGTCCGTCCACGACGAGCCGGTGATCGTCGACGATCGCAACTCGGATCTGGGCAGCCTTCTCTGTCTTGTGAGCCACTGGCACCGACTTTCCCCCGTGGACGGGCCGGCTCGGGTGCTGGCACAGACCACTCTGTATACCCAGCATACTCAAGCTGACAGTCGCTCGTGTGCCGGGGCATACCCCCAGAACGGCCCGCCTACGACCCCAGCAGCCGGGCGAGTTCTGGGCCGACGAGCTCGTCTTCGATCAGGAATCCGTCGTGACCGAACTCGGAGTGGATGACCACCGCCAGGCCGTCGTCGATATTGCCGGAGACACCGGCCGCGATCGTCACCTGGTTGACCACGGGGAACAGCCGGTCGCTGTCGATACCGAGAACGACGTTCTGTGCGCTCACGCGGGAGAGGGCCGCGGCCACGCCCCCGCGGTCGCGCCCGATGTCATGCGAATTCATCGCCTGCACGAGCAGAACATAGCTGTTCGCATCGAATCGCCGGGTGAACTTGTTGCCGTGGAAGTCGAGATAGCTCTCCACTGCGAATTTGCCCTCGGCGCCGAGTGGGCTCACGCTCGACTGCCAACTGCGTTCGAAACGGTCGTTGAGCTCGGTGGGCGAGCGGTAGTTGAGCAGGGCCATGCGGCGGGCCAGCGCCAGCCCGCGGTACGGTCCATCGCCATCTGCGCTCTCGTAATAGTCGCCATCGGCGAAGCGCGGATCCATCATAATGGCTTCGATCTGCACCGAATTGAGCGCGATCTGGTCCGCGCTGGAGATGGTCGGTGCGGCGATCACCGCAACACGATCGAGCCGATCGGGGTGGCCGATGGCCCATTCGAGAGCCTGCATCCCTCCCATGGATCCCCCGACGACCGCCGCCCAGCGCTCGATTCCGATGGCGTCGGAGAAAGCGACCTGCGCCGAGACCTGGTCGCGGATCGTGAGGTAGGGAAAACGGGCGCCCCATTCGCGCCCATCCGGAGCAAGGGAGGCGGGGCCTGTGCTGCCCTGGCAGCCCCCGAGCATGTTGGGAGCCACAACGAACCAGCGATCAGTATCGATGGATTTACCCGGGCCGATGATGCCAGACCACCATCCGGCGGTCGGATGTCCCGGGCCTGCGGATCCGACCACGTGACTGTCACCCGTCAGTGCGTGCAGCACCAGAATGGCGTTGCCGCGATCCTCGTCCAGTTCGCCCCAGGTCTCGTAGGCGATGCGGCCGGAGGGGATGCCACCACCCCGCTCGAACTGCTGGGCCCCGATGGAGACGAAGAGCCGGTCACCGGGGTGATCACCCTCGCGCCACGCTCCCGTGGCCGGCGGCTTGCCGTTGATCGCCCGGGTGTTTGCTTCGGTGACGAAGCTCGATGGGACCGTGTCCGCGGATGTCTGCCAATCCATGTCTAGCCAAGTATCGCAAGGTTCTGTGGGGGCTGCGACGTTTGTTACGGCCCGACTGCTACGACCCGGCTGTTACGGTCCAGTTGATGCCGCCCACGGTCGAGCAGCGCGCCGACGCGCGCCGCTCGACCGGCAGATCCTGTTATGCGCTCTGCGCGGCCTTCGTGACGGCGCGGGCAGCGGCGAGTCCGGCGGCGAGGTCGGCGATGATGTCGTCGATGTTCTCGAGGCCGACCGAGAGGCGCACCAGCCCGGGCGTGACTCCCGAGGTCAGCTGCTGCTCCGGGGTGAGCTGCGAGTGCGTGGTCGACGCCGGGTGGATGATGAGGCTGCGCACGTCTCCGATATTGGCGAGGTGGCTGAACAGCGTGACGCTGTCGACGAGGGCCGCTCCGGCATCCACTCCACCCTTGAGTTCGAACGAGAGCACCGCGCCGACGCCTTTGGGAGCGTATTTGTTGGCCGCGGCGTACCACGGGCTCGAGGGGAGTCCGGAGTAGTTGACCGAGGCGACGTCCTCCTGGTTGTCGAGCCACTCGGCCACGGCTTGGGCGTTCTGCACATGGCGCTCGATGCGGAGGCTCAGGGTCTCGATGCCCTGGATGAGCTGCCAGGCGCTTGCCGGAGCGATCGCCGATCCCAGGTCGCGCAGCAGCTGTACGCGAGCCTTGATGATGTAAGCGATGCCGTCGCCCAGCACCGTGGTGTAGCTCGCGCCGTGGTATGACGGGTCGGGCTCGGTGAGGCCCGGGAACTTCGCGACGTTCTTGGACCATGGGAACGTGCCGCCGTCGACGACGACGCCACCGATGACCGTGCCGTGACCGCCGAGGAATTTGGTGGCGGAGTGGACGATGATATCGGCTCCGTGCTCGAACGGCCGGATCAGGTACGGTGTCGCGATCGTGTTGTCGACGATGAGTGGAACGGTGTTCTCGTGCGCGATATCCGCG
>JBBRDX010000130.1:0-7677 GCA_038203515.1 Actinomycetales bacterium
CCGACCAGAACCCCGCCGCCCCGAACGCCGCCGCCCAGAACCCCGCCGCCCAGACCCCCGCCGCCCAGAACCCCGCCGCCCAGAACCCCGCCGCCCAGAACCCCGCCGCCCAGAACCCCGCCGCCCAGAACCCCGGGGTCGCATCCCTGGTGTTGGTAACTCCGGTTCTGCGGGCGTCGAATCGACATCGACTGCTGGCGGCATTGCGCTCGACCCTGTCTGCGGGCGACCCCACGGCACTTCGCAGCCTCGATATTTTTTCTGCCTACAGTTCGACCTTCCTGGAGGAGCACAGTCCCGAGCCGTTCCCGGCTGGCGTGATCAGTGCTGCCCAGTTCGAGCTGTTCGCCGAGACCGAGCTGACGGATGCGCTCCCGCGGATCACCATTCCCACCCTGGTGGTGGGCTGCACCCATGACGACCTCGCCGGTGTCGAGGGGGCCCGGACGCTCTTCGCGTCCCTGCCGAACGCCCGCTACGCCGAGATCGACAGCGGTCACGCGGTGCTCGCTGAGCGCCCGGCGGAGGTGCTCGCGATCATCCGTGAATTCGTGTCCCATCCCCTGCGTCACCGCGCCGGATCCGTGCTGGAAGCAGCACGACCATGAGCGGCCTTCAGCCGGTCGAGGAGGTCGACACCATCATCGTCGGTTCGGGGATCGGGGGCCTCGGCATGGGCATCCGGCTTGCGCGCGAGAGCGAGCGGTCGTTTCTCATCCTCGAGCGGGCGGATGATGTGGGGGGCACCTGGCGCGACAACACCTATCCCGGTGTGGCGTGCGACATTCCCTCACACCTCTACTCGTTCTCATTCCGGCCCAAGACCGACTGGGGGCAGTTCTATGCGAATGGTGCCGAGATCCAGCAGTACCTGAAGGATTCCGCTCGCCAGGAGGGCCTGCTGCCGCATGTGCGATTCGCCACCGAGGTGCTGGAGATGCGCTGGCAGCCCGACTCGGCGCGCTGGTACCTGGAGACCACGACCGGCCAGTACCACTGCCGGGTGCTCGTCGTCGCCGCCGGTCGGCTGTCGGAGCCGCGGATTCCCGAGATCCCCGGGCTGGCGGATTTCGCGGGGCCGGTGTTCCATTCCTCGGAGTGGGATCACAGTGTGGATCTCGCCGGCAAGCGCGTCGGCGTGGTCGGCACCGGGGCATCCGCAATCCAGATCGCACCGAATATCTCCCGTGTCGCCGAGTCCGTCGTGCTGTTCCAGCGCACTCCGGCGTACGTCGTGCCCCGGGCAGATCGCGCCTATTCGGATGTCGAGATGCGCGTTCTTGCACGGGTTCCCGGGGCGATCGCACGGCTGCGATCCCAGCTCTTCTGGGACGCCGAAGCCGGTTTCGCCAAGCGCATCGGTCTGCCGGCTGCTGTTGCGGAGTTTCGGGATGTCGCGCTCGGGCATCTCGCATCACAGGTCGCCGACGCGGCGTTGCGCGCACGGCTCACCCCCGATTACGAGATCGGCTGCAAGCGGGTGGCGCTCTCAGACGAGTTCTACCCCGCGATCTCGTCCGGCGCGGTACGGCTGGAACCGTCTGCGCTTAAAACCCTCGACGGCGATCGCGCCAGTGCGGCGAGCGGCGCCGAATACGCACTCGACGTGCTGGTGCTCGCCACGGGGTTTCACACGACCCGGCCGCCGTTCGCAACCAGGGTCTTCGGTCGGGGAGACCTCGCGCTGTCCGAGCGTTGGAGCCGGGGGATGGTGGCGCACGCCTCGACCACGGTGGCGGGGTTCCCCAATCTCTTCGTGATCGACGGTCCCAACGCGAGTCTCGGCCACAATTCGGCCGTGCACATGATCGAAACCCAGATCGCCTTCATCCTCGGTGCGCTCGACCATCTCGAGATCGTGAATGGCGAAGTGCTCGAAGTCTCCCGGGAGGCGGAGGACGCCTGGGTGAGCGAACTTGACCGGCGCAGCGCCAGCACGGTCTGGCTCACCGGCGGCTGCTCGAGCTGGTATGTGGATGATCGCAGCGATCGCCTCACCCTGCTCTGGCCCGATTTTGCCTTCGCCTTTCGCGACGAGGTGGGCACCTTCGATCCCCGGGGGTACCGCGTCAGTGCCGCACCGGTTGCCGTGGCGGACTGAGGCGCACGTGCCCCCGGGGAGTCGAATCGCGGGCTACTCTTCGAGCTGGGCGTCGAGGGTGATCTCCACACCGGTGAGCGCCTTGCTCACCGGGCATCCGGCTTTGGCCTCGTTCGCGGCCGTGATGAAGGTCGCACTGTCGATTCCGGTCACTTCTCCGCGCACGGTGAGGTGGATGCCGGTCAGGCGGAACCCGCCAGTCGGGTCTGCACCGAGAGACACGTCGACCTTCACATCGAGGGCTTCGATGGTGCCGCCGGCCGCGCCGAGCGCCGCGGAGAATTGCATTGCGTAACAGGCCGAGTGGGCGGCGGCGAGCAGTTCCTCGGGACTGGTGAAGCCGTTGGCGTCGTCGGCGGCGCGCTTCGGGAAAGAGACGTCATAGGTGCCGATGCCGGAGCTGGTGAGCTCGACCTGCCCCCCGCCGGTCTCGAAGCTGCCGTTCCAGGCGGTACGTGCGGTGCGAGTGGGCATTGATTTCTCTCTTCTGTGATGGTGGGCGGCGTGTCCGCCCGGTTCGACACGAAAGCTAGTGGGAGCCGCGAACATGGTCGGCTATCGCGGTGAGCTGGTTCTGCAGGGAGCGGATCTGTTCGACGTCGACCCCGGTTGCTGCGCAGATCTGCTCGGGGATTGCCGCGGCGGGGCCACGGAGTGCGCTGCCCGCCATGGTCAGCGAGATCTGCACGCTGCGCTCGTCATCGCTTCGGCGGGTGCGGTCGATGAGCTTGGCCTTCTCCAGCCGTTGAAGCAGCGGGGAGAGCGTGCCGGAGTCCAGCTGGAGCCGCGCGCCGAGTGCGGATACCGTTATGGCCCCCGTCTCCCACAGCACGAGTAGCACGAGGTACTGCGGATAGGTGACGCCCAGCGGCGCGAGCAGCTCCCGATAGCGCGCGGTGAGTGCCCGTGATGCGCTGTAGAGCGCAAAGCAGATCTGCTCGTCGAGTCGAGGCGCGGATGCTTCGCTCACGATCATGATTCCACCCTATCCTATTGTGCACAATAATATCGTGCACAATTTAATGGGAAGTCACGGTCGTGATGGCCGATGGGCGGCAGGAGTTAGGGGATCGCGGTGAGCGCCTGTTCGTCAGCGGCGCTCGGCGATCATCCGACGCAGGAATTCGGTCACGTCGAGTTCTTCACGGAACGGTCCGCCAGCCGTGGTCGATTCGTAGTAGAGGCCGTCGGCCATGAGCATCGCGGCGCGGGCCAGGATGGGGTCGCCGAGGTCATCACTCAGAAGCTGCCAGTAGCGCTCGCGGATCGCGGTGAACACGTCGCGCGCGCGGGGGTTGCTCGCGGCAAGCACTCCCACGGCCAGGGATGCGCGGTCGAGCGGGCTGTGCAGGTATTGGGCGAGTTCGATGTAGTAGGCCGCGGCACCCCCGGGGGAGCACAACATACGCTCGTATTCCCCTTCCACGAGCAGCTCGAGTCGATCGATCAGCGCCGCGTCGAGTGCCCCCCGCGATCCGAAGTGATAGAGCAGACCCCCCTTGGTTACGCCGGCACGCTTGGCCACCTCATCGAGACTCGAGCCATGACCGTTCGTCTCGATGAGGAGTTCCTGATACGCCGTCAGTACGGTCTCCCGTGCGCTGTCGCGATGCTGGGCCATGGACTCTCTTTTCGATTGGTCGATTTTACTGCACCCCTTGGTATAGTGCAATGACACTGTACTGATAGGTACAGTAAAAATTCACCCTGTAGAGATCTCAATGACCTGTCCTTCACCCGCCCCGGCCGACGCGCAGCCGAAGGCGAACTCCCGCCAGTGGACCGCCCTCGTTCTGCTGATGCTTCCGGTGCTGCTCATCTCGGTGGACAACACCGTGCTCAGCTTCGCCCTCCCCGGGATTAGCCTCGAGCTTCGACCGAGCAGCACGACGCTGCTCTGGATCGTCGACATCTATCCCCTTGTTCTCGCCGGTCTGCTCGTGGCGATGGGGACCCTCGGTGACCGCATCGGCCGCCGGCGCCTGCTGCTCATCGGAGCCACCGGCTTCGCGCTGATCTCGGCAGCCGGCGCATTCGCGCCAACTGCCGAGCTTCTCGTCCTCGCACGCGGCATGATGGGTCTCTTCGGCGCAGCCCTCATGCCGTCGACCCTGTCACTGTTACGCAGCATCTTTCTCGACCCACGGCAGCGCACCCTGGCGATTGCCGTCTGGGCCGGTGGGTTCGCCGCCGGGTCGAGCCTCGGCCCGATCGTCGGTGGCTTACTGCTGCAGCACTTCCCCTGGGGTTCGGTTTTTCTCATTGCGGTACCGATTCTCATCCCGCTCCTGGGGTTCGGGCCGTGGCTCATCCCGGAGTCGTGTGACCCGCAGCCCGGCCGCGTCGACTATCCGAGTATTGCGCTCTCCCTCCTCGCGCTTGCCCCGTTTATTTTCGCAATCAAGACCCTCGCCCACGACGGTGTCAGCGTTGCCGGGGTGATCGCCCTGCTCGTCGGGATCGTCTGCGCTGTCATCTTCGTTCGCCGCCAGCGCCGTATTCCGACTCCCCTTCTCGACCTCGACCTCTTCGCCCATGGTCCGTTCGCCGGCTCGGTGCTCGCCAATTTTCTCTCGGTCTTCAGCCTCGTCGGGTTTCTGTTCTTCATCTCCCAGCACCTCCAGCTCGTGCTCGGACTCGAACCGCTCTCTGCTGGCCTGCTGCTCGTTCCCGGTGCCGTCGTGGGTATCGGGGCCGGATTACTTGCTGCGGTATTGGTGCGCCGGGTGGCCCGCCGCCAGGTCATCATCATCGGACTTCTGACGACCACCGCCGGGTTTTTGCTGATAATTCTGCTGAGGCACAACCTGAATGCGCTCGTTGTCGCAATCGCTTTCGCTGTGCTCTCGATGGGCATCGCCACCGCCGAAACGATTTCCAACGACACCATTCTCGGGTCGGTCCCGCCCGAGAAGGCGGGGGCGGCATCCGGAATCTCCGAGACCGCCTACGAGCTCGGGGCCGTGCTCGGAACCGCTGTGCTCGGCGCGATTCTCTCCGCGTTCTATCGCACCAACGTGGTCGTGCCGCTCCTTCCTGCATCAGCGGATGCTGCCGCAACGGCCGCCCGGGAGACTCTCGGTGGCGCCATCGCACTGTCTGAGACGCTGCCGACGGCCACGGCGCTACCGCTCATCGACTCGGCGCGGGCCGCCTTCGACAGCGGCGTCGGCGCGACATCCGTCATCGCGGTCATACTGCTGCTCGTGGCGGTGATGGTGATCTACCGGTCGATGAGGCCCATAGCGGCCGACTGATGGGTTCCCGCTCTCACGACGCGGCCGTGTCATGGAGCGATGATCGGAACCCTCGACAGCATCGTTCTCGACGGCATCGTTCTCGACTTGGCCAGCTGTCCGCCGGGCAACCACTCGCGAATCACGCCGAGGGTAGGATTTGGCCAATCGACGTGCATGACCTCCATGCGACGTCGCAGTCGCAAAGTCGAAGTGGCGCAAAGTCGAAATGGCGCAACGTCGAAACGGCGCAACGTCGAAATGGATGCCATGCCCTCTCAGCCTGAGGATCGCCCCTCGATCACGCGCAAGGACGTGGCGGACCATGCCGGAGTGAGCACGGCTGTGGTGAGTTATGTCGTCAACGAGGGGCCGCGAAACGTCGCTCCGGCCACCCGCGCGCGAGTGCTCGAGTCGATCAGCCATCTCGGCTATCGGCCGAACGCGGCGGCCCGAGCGTTGAAGCTCGGCGTCAGCGAACTCGTCGGGCTGGTGCTCTCTGACAACGCGAACCCCTACTTCGCCGAGTTCTCTCGAGCGATCGAGAAGGCCGCGACCGACAAGGGGCTTTCGGTGATCTTCACGAACTCCGCGCTGGTGCAGGGCCAGGAGCACATGCAGGTGCAGAAGCTGGTCTCGCGACAGGTCGATGGACTCCTGCTCGCGAGTACGGAGGATGACCCCAACCTCACCAGCGCGAAAGAGGCGCACGTGCGGGTGGTCATGCTCGACCGTTCCGAGCCACTGCCGGGATTCTCCAGCGTCGGAGTGGACTTTCGCGAGGCATCCCGTGTGGCGGTGGAGCACCTGATCTGGCATGGGCATCGTCGCATCGGATTGGTCTCGGGAGCACCGGGAGGCCTGACCACTTCGGCCCGGGAGCACGGCTGGGAGGATGCGTTGCGGGCAGCGGATCTGCCCCTCGGGCCCGTCGTGCGCGGGGAGTGGGGACGCAACGGCGGATACCAGTCGGGGATGGAGCTCCTCATCGACCCGGACCGCCCGACTGCGGTCTACGCGATCTCCGACCTCCAGGCGATCGGTCTTCTCCGTGCTCTCCACGAGGCTCACATCGATGTTCCGAGATCCATGGCCGTCGTCTCCTTCGACGGATCCTCCGAGTCGGAATTCAGTTGGCCGCCCCTCACGGTGATGCGTCAGCCTGTCGACGAGATGGCCCGTGCGGCAATAGCCGCGCTCGGCAGTCCCGCGGGCGCCAAGCCGGAGCACCGGTCGTTCACCGCCGAGCTGATCGTGCGGCAATCCTGCGGCTGCATCCCCCTCTGATCGATCGTGATGCGATCGGAATATAACTATTTGTATGTCGGATCTACTGCTGTAGACGAGAGGGCGCCGCGGGCGTATATTGAATTCACTGACCGGTTCATCGACGTTCAATTGGCGCTCGTCCCTAGCGAGACCGACGACCGGAGGGCCAGTCTGTACCTGTCCTGATTTTCACAGCACTGCACATTACAAAGGAGTAATAACGATGACCTCAGACAAGTTGAGCGTTCTCGGAGACATCAGCAAAAGTCAACTCAACCGGCGCGCTCTGCTCTCCGGTGGAGTCGGCGTGGCAGCCATCAGCATGCTGGCCGCCTGCAGCCCGGGTGGCAGCACCCCCGCGAGCGGCTCCAAGACCACGACTTTCGGATCCGGTTCTTCGGATGACGTGCCAAAGCGTGCCTACGCGGCCGTCGTCGAGGCCTTCCAGAAGAAGTCCGGCGACACGGTCAAGACCAACACTGTCGCGCACAACGACTTCCAAAACAACATCAACACCTACCTGCAGGGCAGCCCGGATGACTCGTTCACCTGGTTCGCCGGCTACCGCATGCGCTACTACGCCAGCAAGGGCCTCGCCGCCCCGATCGACGACGTGTGGGACAAGATCGGTGGCAACTTCAGCGAGGGCCTGGCCAAGGCATCGACCGCTGACGACGGCAAGAAGTACTTCGTGCCGAACTACAACTATCCCTGGGGCTTCTTCTACCGCAAGAGCGTCTGGGCGGCAAAGGGCTACACCGTGCCGGCCAAGTTCGACGAACTGATCACCCTCTCCAAGAAGATGCAGGCCGACGGGCTCGTGCCGATCGCGTTCGCGGACAAGGACGGCTGGCCCGCAATGGGCACGTTCGACTACATCAACATGCGCACCAACGGCTACCAGTTCCACATGGACCTCACGGCTCACAAAGAGTCCTGGGACCAGAAGAAGGTCAAGGATGTCTTCGACAACTGGAAGCAGATGTTGCCCTACCAGTCGCCGAACGCCCTCGGACTCACCTGGCAGGAAGGCGCCCAGTTGCTCGGCGAAGGCAAGGCCGGCATGTACCT
>JBBRDX010000131.1:0-7594 GCA_038203515.1 Actinomycetales bacterium
GACCTCATCACCGAGGGCAAGGTGCGCTACATCGGCCACTCCAACCTCACCGGCTGGCAGATCGCGGATGCCGAGTACCGCGCCATCCTCGGCGGTCATCCGAAATTCATCTCAGCACAGAACGAATATTCGCTGCTCGTGAGGGAAGTGGAGGACGAGGTGCTGCCGGCGGTGACCCACTACGGGCTCGGCTTCCTTCCCTTCTTCCCGCTCTACAACGGCCTGTTCACGGGCAAGTTCAGCAGGTCGGGTGGGCCGGCGGACAGCCGAATCGTGAACCTGCGACCGCACCTGCTCGAGAGCGCGCCCTGGGACACGCTCGAGAAGTACGAGGCCTTCTGCAGCGAGCGAGGCATCACGATGCTCGCCGCGACGCTGGCCTGGCTGCTGGCCCAGCCCGGACTCAGCAGTGTGATCGCCGGTGCGACGAAGCCCGAGCAGATCATCCAGAATGCGGCATCCGCCACCGAATGGACGCCGACGACCGAGGAGGTCGCGGAGATCTCGACGATGTTCACAGACCCCAGCTGAGGAACCCGACACGGGGACGCTGGCGGAAGGAGCCGCCCCGGCCGGTCAGGGCAGGGTGAGCACGATCTTGCCGCGGAGGTGGCGGGTTTCGAGCTCCTCATAGGCGGTGCGCACCTCGGCAAGCGGATAGGTCGCCGCGATGGGCAGCACGATGGTGCCGTCGGCGACGAGTCGGGCGAGTCGGGCGAGAACCTCGGATTTCTTGCCACCGCCACCGACAGTGGAGATTCCGTACTTCGCGGCGCCTTCGAAATAGACGATCGTGTTGATGCGCTTCGGATTCACACCGAGCTCGATTGCTACCTCGATCGTTTCCTGCCCCGCGTTGTCGATGACCGCATCGATCCCGTGCGGTGCGGCTGCACGCAGTCGGTCGATCAATCCCGGCCCGTATGCGACCGGGATGACACCGAGGCCGCGTAAGTAGTCGTGATTGTCTTCGCTGGCCGTGCCGATCACGATCGCCCCGTCGGCGAGGGCGAACTGGGCGGCGAACAAACCGACGCCACCGGCCGCGGCGCTCACAAGCACGGTCTCTCCGGGCTGTGGTGTGACCGCTCGGGTCGAGCGCTCTGCCGTGTTACCGACCAGACCGAGACCTCCGGCGGCCGCCCATCCGAGGGCGGAGGGTTTCGGTGCGATCTGGTCGGCCGGCACGACAACGAAGTCCGCCTGCGCGCCGAAGTTGCTCCACCCGAGCACCTCGTCACCCACTGCTGCTGTAGTGGAGCCTTCGCCCACCTCGTCTATCACGCCGGCGAACTCGGCGCCCTGGCCACTCGGGAGCGCACGATTCGGCATAATCACCGGAGACTGGCGCACCTTGGAGTCGAAGTTGTTGATGCCCGCGGCCCGCACCGCGACGCGCACCTCGCCGGGCCCCGCGTGCGGCTCGTCGACCTCGACGATGTCGAGGACCTCTGGCCCGCCATAGCGGTTGTACTGCACGATTCGCGACATGTGCCGAGTCTATGATCCGCTGTGTGAGTGAGTGCTCACTCCATAATGCTGGCCCGATGACACAGCTCAGAGTCTCCCGTGCGAGCCCGTTGTCCGTCCCCGACCAGCGGGCCGTGATCGTGGACGCCGTCATCCCACTGCTTCGTGAATACGGACGGGATATCACGACGAAACAGATCGCCGAGAGCGCCGGGATCGCCGAAGGAATGCTGTTCAGGGCGTTCGGCGACAAAGGGTCGATCGTCACAGCGGCGGGGGAAGTTTCTCGATCCGGAGCCCCTCCACCTGATGCTGCGGGGCATTGATCCGGAGGCGCCGATCGAACGCCAGGTGCACGACATCATCTTCCACCTGTGCTCTCGGTTCGAGGGCATATTTGGAATCATGTCCGCGGTGGGTATGCACGGGCGGCCGCCGGGCTCCGACGCCCGTGTCGAACTCTCCAACCCCGTCATCGCGGTGCTATCCGAACACTCCGGAGGGCTCCGGATCGACGCGAGCCGGGCTGCCTCCCTCATCCGCCTCCTCGCCGTCGACGAAGGATCAGACTGAGATGCTGATCCGCCCGTTGCGCTGCAGCTCAGCTGGCACGCCCGGCTACTCGTGGAGTGGTCCAGGTGGGGAGCTTCACAGCACCTAGCCGCCAGCGCCGGTTGCCGGCGAAGGCGTCGGGATGATGGTCTCTGCCGGACCCTGGTTGAGAGCGCTGTTGAGTCCGGCGGTCTGCTCGGAGAGCACTTTCATCTCGGCGAGCTCCGAATTGTACTCGGCGGTCCTCGCAAGGATGTCGGCATATTGAGCGTCGAGCGAGACGCGTCGCGCCTCGAGAGCGCCCTTGGCCACATCTATCTGCCGTTTCGACGTGAAGTCAGTGCGGGCATTGAATCGACGGATCTCGGAATTCAGCTGGTCGTAGCCGCTCGTGTATGAGGCGTACTCATCGGTGATGGTTGCCTGGAGAGCATCCATCGATGCCGAGAGGTCGGCGGAGCGTTTCTCGAGTTCCGTGAAGACGGCGTCGGTCTTCACCTGGAGCGCCACGACGGCCTGACGGTTGCCGAGCCATTTCGAGTAGTGGGCCTCGAGCTCGGGCGAGATCGACGCGATCTCCGTGCCGATTATCGAGTGCAGCTCGTTGGCGCGTTCACCGGGTTCGTTCTTCGCGTAATAGTCGAGGCGGGCCTGGAAAGCGGGGTCTCCCGCGAGTTTTGTCGCCTCCCGCTCGAGCTGCGGTACTAGCTCGTCCTGTTCGGTGGAGCTGAGGCGATCCCAGACCGCGTGCAGCATCTCGTGCGCGGCGACGACATCGGTCAGGCCGAGCAGCCGTGGTTCGGTCACCGCGAAGAGATGGATCGACCGGTCCCGTGGCAGGTAGCAGCCGAGGATCCCACTGCCCTCCTGTTTGCTCGCGCAACTCGACGCGAAGACGGTCGACGATTCGATCACCGGCTTGCTCGCCAGAAAGATGAACCGGCCCTCGCCGGTCAGCTGGGATGACCCGATGAGCGTCGAAACAGCAGCCGACGGGCGAAAAGTCGAGACCGTGTACTGGTCGACAAGGCGCTGGAAGCCGAGGAAGGCGAGCACACCGGCAGTCACGAGCACCAGCGCGAGCACGGTGGGAAGCACCCGAGTGAGCCACCCTCTGCGGCGCGGAGTCGACGGCCGGGTGAAGGTGTCCGGCTCGAACAGCGTCATGATCCCCGATCGCCCGCCTCTGCTCGGCACCCCGGCCGACTTCGAAAATCGTACCAGCGCCTCATCCCGGGTGTCAGTGCCCCATCCCGGGGTGACCGGGGATGCTAGTGCCCGGTGAGGGGCGCCATCAGCCGGGCGGCAATCGACGCGCGACCGGTCACACGTTCTTCGGCATCGGCGATGTTCATTGCCGTCGTGCCGAGGTTCGCCCCGATGAAACGCAGCGGCTCGGGCTCCCAGAGGGGCGAGCGGTGATTCACCCACGGCAGCCGCGAAATCGCTGTATCCCGCTGCAGGATGAGGTCCGTGAGCGTGCGCCCGGCCAGATTGGTGGTGCTGAGGCCGTCGCCGACGTAGCCGCCCGCCGTCGCGATGCCGGTGGCGGGATCGAACGTCGCGCTCGCATGCCAGTCGCGCGGCACGCCGAGTGGACCACCCCAGCGATGGGTGATCGCCACATCTCGGGCGGCGGGGAAGATGTCTCCGAGGGTGCGCGCCAGGTGGTCGAACACCGCGGGCACTCGATCATACTCGGAGCGGATGCTGCTGCCCCAGTGATACCGGGCACCTCGGCCCCCGAAGGCGAAGCGATTGTCTGCCGTGCGTTGGCCGTAGACGAGTAGGTGCCGGAAGTCGGCGAAGGTCTGGCCGTGCTCGATGCCGATCTCTTCCCACGTGTCGTCGCTGAGAGGCTCGGTCGCGATCATGAGTGAGTAGAGCGGCAGCACTCGGCGGTGGATCTGCGGCAGGGACGCCCCATAGCCTTCGAGAGCAATGACGATGGTCCCGGCGTTCACCGCACCGTGCTCGGTGAGCACCTCCCCGGACCGCCAGGACAGCACCTCGGTCTCTTCATAGATCGTGACCCCGAGTCGCTCCACCACGCGGGCCAGACCGCGCACGAGCTTCGCTGGGTGCAGCCGGGCGCAGGCCGGATCGAAGGTCGAGCCCAAGGTGCCGGTCGCACCGCGCGGGCTGTGGACGGCATCCCTCAACTCGAGGTGGTCCACTCGCCAGCGCCCGGCCTCGTCGACTTCGGTGCGTGCTGCCGCGAGTTGAGCCGCGCCGCGGGCCAGGCTCACCGTGCCGCCCTTGACGAAGTCGCAGTCGATGCCCTCCGCGCCGCTAATGCGTCCGACCTCATCGACGGTGTCGATCATCGCCTGTCGCATCGCCACCGCCGCGGCTCGACCGTGGCGACGGGAGAGCGACGCCGTCGACGCGGGGAACAGCGCGGAGCACCATCCGCCATTGCGTCCGGACGCTCCGAACCCAGCGATGTGTTTTTCGAGGACCGCTATGCGCAGGTTCGGCTCCGCCGATGAGAGGTAGTAGGCGGTCCAGAGGCCGGTGAGTCCGCCCCCGACGATCGCGACATCCACGTCGAGAGCCCGGGCCAGCGCGGGACGCGGGCGGAGATCATCCGCCTCCGCCTCGCCAGTGCCGGTGGCCGGGAGGGAATCGAACCAGAAACTCAACCCGCGATAGTCGGCCATCTTCCCTCCTCCTGCTGCTCGATCGCCGGCGCGAAGCACCGGTGTTGCGGGACCCGGTGTTCGAAATGCAGGACCGGGCGTGGTGGGTGGTGCAGCAGTTCACCGTGAATCGACTCCTGTAACGCGGGATCCTGCATTTCGGACAATGAAACGGATGGTGGTTCAGCAGGGGCTACTCAGAGTCGGGTCCACGCCTCGGTGAGCACATTCCGCAGAATCTGCTCGATCTCGTCAAACTCCGGCTGGCCGATGGTGAGCGGGGGCGCGAGCTGGATGACGGGGTCCCCGCGATCATCGGCGCGGCAGTAGAGGCCGGCGTCGTACAGTGCCTTGGACAGGAACCCGCGCAGCAGTCGCTCCGACTCGTCGTCGTCGAAGGTCTCCTTCGTGACCTTGTCTTTCACGAGCTCGATCCCGAAGAAATACCCGGCACCGCGCACGTCGCCAACGATAGGCAGGTCGTTCAGCTTCTCGAGAGTCGAGCGGAATGCCGGGGAATTGAGGCGCACGTTTTCATTGAGCTTCTCCTCCTCGAAGATATCGAGGTTTGCGAGGGCCACGGCCGACGAGACCGGATGACCGCCGAAGGTGTAGCCGTGATAGAACGACGTGTTGCCGTGCTTGAAGGGCTCGTAGATGCGGTCGCTCACGATGGTGGCGCCGATCGGGGAGTATCCGCTCGTCATGCCCTTCGCACAGGTGATCATGTCGGGCACGTAGTCGTAGGCGTCACAGGCGAAGAACTCGCCGATGCGTCCGAACGCGCAGATGACCTCGTCGCTGACGAGCAGCACGTCGTACTGGTCGCAGATCTCACGCACCCGCTTGAAGTAGCCGGGGGGCGGGGGAAAGCATCCGCCGGAGTTCTGCACCGGTTCGAGGAAGACGGCGGCCACCGTCTCGGGGCCTTCGAAGAGGATCATCTCCTCGATGCGGTTGGCGGCCCACAGCCCGAAGGTTTCGAGATCCTCGGTCGGGGCACCCATCTCGGCCGCACGGTAGAAGTTGGTGTTCGGCACTCGGAAGCCGCCGGGCGTCACCGGCTCGAACATCTCCTTCATGGCCGGGATGCCGGTGATCGCGAGTGCCCCCTGGGAGGTGCCGTGATACGCGACGTTCCGCGAGATCACCTTGTGCTTGGTGGGGCGACCCTGCAGCTTCCAGTAGTACTTGGCGAGTTTGAAGGCCGTCTCGACGGCCTCGCCGCCACTGGTGGAGAAGAAGACTCGGTTGAGGTCGCCGGGCGCGTAGCTCGCCAGGCGGTCGGCGAGCTCGATGGCGCTCGGATGCGCGTAGGACCAGAGCGGGAAGAACGCGAGTTCCTCGGCCTGCTTCGCTGCTACCTCGGCGAGACGCCGACGCCCGTGGCCAGCGTTCACAACGAAGAGTCCGCTGAGACCGTCGAAGTACTTCTTGCCGGAGGAGTCCCAGATGTGGTGACCGTCACCCTTGACGATGAGCGGCACGCCCGGTCCGTCTTCCATGACGGACTGCCGGGAGAAGTGCATCCAGAGATGATCCTTTGCCTTCTGCTGCAACTCGGCCTCGGTGAATTTCGAGGAGCCGACGGTCTTCGCCGGGCTGACGGTGTGGGTGGCGGTGTGGGTGGTGGTGTGCGTGGTGGCGTCGGTGGCGGTGTCGGTCATGTTGTCGGTTTTCATTTCTCTTATCTCGTTCCCCAGTTATAGAACTGTTTCTGCAGTCTCAAATACACGAACGTCTCGGTCGACTGCACACCGGCGATCCCGCGGATCTCCTTGTTGAGAAGTTCGATCAGGTCTTCATCGTTCTCGCAGACGACCTCAGCGAGGATGTCAAAACTGCCGGCGGTGAGTACCACGTAGTCGACCGCGCTGATGCGGCCAAGGGTCTCGGCCACGGATGTCGTGTCGCCGGTCACGCGGATCCCGATCATTGCCTGGCGGTAAAAGCCGAGCTGCATGGGATCCGTGACGGCAACCACCTGCATAACGCCCGAATCGGTGAGCTTCTGCACGCGCTGGCGAACGGCCGCTTCGCTGAGCCCGACGGCCTTGCCGATCTCGGCATAGCTGCGACGACCGTCGGCTTGCAATTGCTCGATGATCGCCTTCGACACCTCATCGAGCTGGATCGGCTTGGGATTTGGACTCATCCCCTGATTCTGTCAGTGCATCGGTGTAGTCACAAGTGAATCCGCATCCACAGGGGTTGTTTGCTGCGGAATCGGTAGCCTCTGGTCATGGCGTCGATCGTAGTCGCTCGCTATGTTGGGACCATGACCACCCCCCAGCTGCGCAACTTCATCGACGGCGACTACGTGCAGGCCACCGCTGAGTCGGCGTTTGACCTGATCGATCCCGCGACCGAAGAGGTGTACGGATCGTCCCCGGTCTCGAGCGCAGCGGATGTCGACTCCGCCTACCGCGCCGCGGCCGCGGCCTTCGAAGAGTGGGGCGACAGCACTCCGAGCGAGCGACAGCTGGCGCTGTTCCGCATCGCCGACGCGATGGAGGCGAACGCGGGGAAGTTCGCCGACCTCGAGTCGAAAGACACCGGAAAGCCGCGGGCGACTCTGGTGGCCGATGAGATCATGCTCTCCGTCGATCAGATCCGCTTCTTTGCGGGGGAAGCGCGGCACTTGAGCGGAATGGCCTCCGGCGAGTACCTGAAGAACCACACCTCGCAGATCCGCCGGGAGCCGATCGGCGTGATCGGCCAGGTGACGCCGTGGAACTATCCGCTCAACATGGCGGTCTGGAAGTTCGCCCCCGCGCTCGCTGCAGGAAACACCACGGTGCTCAAGCCCTCCGACACGACGCCTTCGGCCACGCTCTTCCTCGCCGAGATCGCTGCGGAGTTCCTGCCGAAGGGAGTCCTCAACGTGATCACCGGGGACCGCACCACCGGCGGAGCAATGATCGACCACA
>JBBRDX010000132.1:0-7581 GCA_038203515.1 Actinomycetales bacterium
CCGGCGCCCGGCCGTTGCCCCAATCGAGTGGTTTTTTGTTGCCACTCCCCGGGCGGTCACCCCACAACAACTACCAAGTCGATTAGAGGCTGGTCAGGGTTTTGGGGGTGTTCGGGTCAAGTCGGGGGCAGATTCGAATTCGAGCGACCGGGCATACCGCGACCAGGCATACCGCGACCGGGCATACTGGGACCGGCACACTGGGACGACGCTCACGAGAGCGAACGGATGCACGGCCGGATGAACAGCCGAGACTGGCCTTCCCCCGTTTGATGTTTTCGCTGGACGAAGACGAACGCGCTCGCCGAATCCGCCTCTGGAAAAAAGCCGTCACCACAACCTTCGACCGGATCGACGACGACGTGGAATAAAGCACCACCAGCACGGAACGAGCCCATCGAGACTCTCCTGCAGCAGCGGATCGCGCTCGGCGGGCTCGTTTTGGTTCGCAGCGCTCAGGCCACTATCGGGTACTCGGCGTGGGTAGCGGCGACCCAGTCGTCGAGCTTCTTCATCGCCGCTCCGGAGTCGATCGCCTCGGCCGCGATCGCGATCTTCGCCCGGAACCGCTCGAGGATGTCGAGCTGTAACTGCGTGGGATCCCGTGCCAGGTCGAAGGCCACGAGTCCGGCGGCAGCGTTGAGCAGCACGATGTCCCGCACGGGCCCGGTCTTCCCGGCCAGGGTCGCACGGGCGATTGCGGCGTTGTGCGCCCCGTCCGCGCCGAGTAGGTCTGAGATCCGGGCTCGGGCGATCCCGAGTTCGAGGGGATCGAGGTCGTGTTCAGTGACGGACCCGCGCGATACCTCCCAGATGTGGCTGTGGCCGGTCGTCGTGAGTTCATCCAGCCCGTCGTCCCCGCGAAACACCAGCGCCGTCGCCCCGCGAGTGCGAAACACGCCGACGACGAGTGGGACTTTGTCGAGATTCGCAACGCCCACCGCATTTGCTTCGCAGCGCGCCGGGTTCACGAGTGGACCGAGGAAGTTGAAGGCAGTCGGGATACCCAGCTCGCGGCGGGTGGGGCCCGCGTGGCGGAATCCAGGGTGGAACAGCGCGGCGTAGGCGAAGGTGATGCCGGTCTCCCCGAACACGCGAGCGACACCCTCGGGGTCGAGGTCGAGATTGATACCGAGCGCGGCCAGGACATCCGACGATCCGGATGCCGAACTGGCAGCGCGGTTGCCGTGCTTGACGACAGGCACTCCAGAGGCCGCAGCCACGACCGATGCCATGGTGGATATGTTCACCGTTCCGAATCGATCCCCACCAGTGCCGACGATGTCGAGCGCCATCGGGTCGACCACGAGGGGCAAGGCGTTCTCGAGTATCGCGTCCCGGAATCCGACGACCTCGTCGACGGTCTCCCCCTTGGCGCGCAGGGCGACGAGGAAACCCGCAAGCTGGGCGGGAGTCGCGTCTCCGTTCATCACCTGCCGCATGGCCCATGATGCTTCGCTGATAGCGAGGTCTTCACCGTCCAATAGAGCACTGAGAATACTGGGCCAGGACAGGTCGGAAGACATGACTGCGATCATAGCGATCGGCCGTGGTGAGCCCGATAATTTGACCGAACTACCAGGGGGAATGAGAAATGAACCCCCGGTCATCAGCCATAATAGAAAGGTGACCAGCACCTCCTTCTCCCCCGGACTCAGCGCCCCCGTCGTCAACCGACCGAGCGTTGTCGCTGTTGGCACGATCGTCTGGCTCGGCAGCGAGGTCATGTTCTTCGCCGGCCTCTTCGCCATTTATTTCACCCTGCGCTCCACATCGCCGGAACTCTGGACAGTGGAGACTCCCAAGCTCAACGTGCCCTACGCGCTGACCAACACGATCATCCTCGTTGCCTCGTCATTCACCGCCCAGTTCGGCGTGTTCGCCGCCGAGAGGTTGCAGAAGAGACGCACGGGCGCGAGCCCGGTCAACTGGGGCATGGTGGAGTGGTTCTTCGCAAGTTACGCGCTCGGTGCCATCTTCGTCACCGGCCAGGTGTTCGAGTACGCGACCCTGGTGAGCGAGAACGTCACTCTTGCCTCCAACTCGTACGGTTCCGCCTTCTACATCACCACTGGATTCCATGCCCTCCACGTGACCGGTGGCCTGATAGCAATGCTGCTCATCATCGGTCGTGCCTACAGCGTGAAGAACTTCGGCCACAAGGAAGCGACGTCGACAATCGTCGTCTCGTACTACTGGCACTTCGTGGACGTGGTCTGGATCGGGTTGTTCCTGGTTATCTACGTCCTAAAATAAATCGAATGCACCCAGAGGAACCAGGGATACCCCACAGCATGGCGAACAACAGCAAGAGCGCGAATGCCGGCAGCACCCGCCGTCGCGGTCGGCGACATCCACTTGCGACAATCGCGCTGGTCGCGATCGGACTGCTCTCGACCGGCGGTGCCTACGCGCTGTTCAGTAGCACCGCGTCGGCAGAGACCTCGTCCGTCCACACGCAGGCCTCGGCGGATGAGGGCAAGAAGCTCTTCTCCTCCAACTGTGCAACCTGCCACGGACTCAGCGCGCAGGGCGTCGACGGCGTCGGTCCGAGCCTGTATGGCGTGGGCGCGGCTTCCGTCAGCTTCCAGGTCGGCACCGGGCGCATGCCGCTGGCCAACCAGGGCCCGCAGGCCGAGAAGAAGCCGGTCCAGTTCACCGAGAGCCAGGTATCCTCGCTCTCCGAGTACGTGGCCTCCCTCTCCCCCGGCCCAGCGATCCCCTCGTCGAAGTACCTCGCGGGCGATGGAAACGCATCGACCGGAGCAGAGCTGTTCCGAATCAACTGCGCCATGTGTCACAACGTGGCAGGCGCAGGGGGTGCTCTCACCGAGGGCAAGTTCGCACCGGCTCTGTCCGGCGTCCTGCCGGTACACATCTACGAAGCCATGGTCACCGGTCCGCAGAGCATGCCGGTGTTCAACGACACGAACCTGACGCCCACGCAGAAGGCCGACATCATCACCTACCTGAAGTACCTTGACAAGAATCCGTCTCCGGGCGGGTTCGACCTCGGAAGCCTCGGTCCGGTGTCCGAGGGTCTCTTCATCTGGATTTTCGGGCTCGGCGCGATTGTAGCCGTGACCATCTGGATCGCGGCGAGGGCGAACTGACCCCGGTCCACCCTGCTCCACAGCACTGCACCAGTGAAACCCTGCACCACCGAAAGGACCCAGAATGGCACAGCACGACGACGGTGGCACAAACGCCGCTGCCGGGTCGGCCGTAGTCCGAAGTGAACCCCCAGTCGCCAAGGCGGGTACGGCAGTCGTACCCTCCGACGCTTTCGAGAATCCCGGACTCCCGCCGCATCGCTTGCGCGCCACCGACCTCGATCCGCAAAAAGACCGCGTCGCCGAGCGTCGCGTCTACACGCTGTTCTTCCTCTCGATCGTCGGCAGCGTCTTCGCGGTGGCCGCCTACGTTGCATTTCCGATCATCCCGGGCAACACGAACTCGGTTCGGTTGAACACTGTCTTCCTGGGCCTCGGCATTTCGCTGGGGCTGCTCGCTCTCGGTATCGGTGCGATCTACTGGTCGAAGAACCTGATGCGCGGCGATGAAATTACGGAGTCCCGTCATCTCACCCGCGGCACTGAGGCCACACGCGAGACGGCCGTAGAGGTCTTCAAACTGGGAAACCAGGAATCCGGCTTCGGGCGCCGCACCCTCATCCGCAACAGCCTGATCGGCGCACTCGTCGCGTTCCCTTTACCGGCAGTCGTGCTGTTCCGTGACCTGGCTCCCGCCGCAGATCCTGTTCCCCAGCTCAAAAACACCATGTGGGCCAAGGGAATGCGGCTCACCCATGACCCGTCCGGCACGCCGATCAGGGCAGCGGACGTCACCATCGGATCCGTCTTCCATGTCATCCCCGAGGGGCTCAATGACAAAGAGGATCGACTCGAACAAAAAGCAAAGGCTGCAGTTCTCTTAATGCGCCTCAAGCCTTCGGAACTCAACATTTCCGCAGGCCGTGAATCCTGGAATTACGACGGTATCGTCGCGTATTCCAAGATCTGCACCCACGTCGGATGTCCGGTGGCACTGTACGAGCAGCGGACTCATCATCTGCTCTGCCCGTGCCACTCCTCCACCTTCGACGTCACCAATGAATGCGAGGTCATCTTCGGCCCGGCGGCACGACCGCTGCCCCAGTTGCCCATCGCCATCGACTCCGAGGGCTACCTCGTCGCGCAAAGCGACTTCACCGAGCCCGTCGGAGCAAGTTTCTGGGAGCGAGCATGACCGTCACTGAAACCAAGCCCGCTGCATCCCCGACTGTCACGGGGACGCCGGCGGCAGCAGCACCCAGTCGTGGGGCCCGATTCACGGGAGCTGCAGCCAACTACATCGACGAACGAACCAGCATCTCGGGGCTGGTCAAGGAACTCGGTCGCAAGGTCTTCCCCGACCACTGGTCTTTCATGCTCGGTGAGGTAGCCCTCTACAGCTTTGTCGTGATCCTGCTCTCGGGCACATTCCTCACATTCTTCTTCCAGCCGTCCATGGCGGAGGTGACCTACCAGGGCTCCTATGTGCCGCTCAAGGGCATCCAGATGTCGGCGGCGTACGCATCATCGCTGGACATCTCCTTCGACGTGCGCGGCGGCCTGCTGTTCCGCCAGATCCACCACTGGGCGGCGCTGCTGTTCATAGCCGCTATCGGCCTGCACATGCTCCGCGTGTTCTTCACCGGCGCTTTCCGCAAACCACGCGAGATCAACTGGTTCATCGGCTTCGTGCTGTTCGTGCTGGCCATGGCGGAGGGATTCACAGGATACTCCCTTCCCGATGACCTGCTCTCGGGCAACGGTCTGCAGATCATCAACGGAATCATCAAGGGCATACCGGTCGTCGGAACCTGGATCTCCTACCTGCTCTTCGGTGGGGAGTTCCCCGGCACCACGCTCGTGGCGATGTTCTACTCGATCCACATCCTGCTGTTGCCGGCCATCCTGGTCGCGGCCCTCGGTGCACATCTCCTGCTGATGATCGTCAACAAGCACACCCAGTTCGCTGGCCCTGGCCGCACCAACGACAATGTCGTGGGTGTGCCGATCATGCCGATCTTCGCGGCGAAGGCCGGAGGCTTCTTCTTCGTAGTGTTCGGCGTGATCGTGCTGATCGCTTCGTTCTTTACGATCAACCCGATCTGGACCTATGGACCGTACGACCCCTCCCCCGTCTCCGCTGGTACCCAGCCGGACTGGTACATCGGATTCGCGGACGGGATGCTGCGGCTGATTCCCCCGGGGTGGGAGGTCGTGTGGTTCAACCACACCTACTCCTTCAACATCATCGTGATCACCGTGATCCTGATTGCGTTCCTCGCGATCGTCGCGACCTATCCCTTCGTCGAAGCGTGGATTACGGGCGACAAGCGTGAACACCACATCGCCGAACGCCCCCGCAACGCGCCCACCCGCACTGCGATCGGAGCGGCGGGTGTCACGTTCTACGCGATACTCTGGGCGGCGGCAAGCTCGGACCTGATGGCCACTCACTTCAAGGTCACCATCGAGGGCGTCATCCACGTACTCCAGGTGCTCTTCTTCATCGGCCCGGTACTCGCGTTCTTCATCACGAAGCGCGTATGCCTCGGCCTGCAGAAGAAGGATCGGGAGATCGCGCTGCACGGATTCGAGTCGGGACGAATCGTGCGACTCCCCGGTGGCGAGTACATCGAGGTTCACGAGCAGCTCGACGACTATGAGCGCTGGCGCCTGGTGAGCTTCAACGAGTACACGCCGTTGATGATTCGTCCGGATGCCGACGGTCGGATCTCGGGAGCCCAGCGCACCCGCGCTGCCCTGTCCCGCTGGTTCTTCGAGGATCGCATCGCGCCGGCCACGAAGACCGAGGTGGAGCGCTCCGACCACCACTAGACCGACCCAGCACCGCTCAGGAGCCTTGGCCAGCACGATCGGCCGGGGCTTCTGGCATTGCACGGGCACCTGTCATGCTGCCTCGAGTGACAACTTCGCACGGGCCCAACGCCCCTTCGGGTGCGAAGTTGACCCTTGAGCGGGGGGAAACCGGAGTCGGATCAGTCTCCGATTAGCCACCCGGTCAGTCGCTGACGAAGCTCTTCTTCAGGAAATCGGAGGTCGAACGGTAATCGAGACGCTCATAGAACCGGGCAGCATGACTGCTGGCGACGGTGAGCTGTCGAACACCGCGTGACCGGCACTCGTCCTCGATGGCAGCGACGAGCAGGCTGCCGAGGCCACGATCGCGGGCAGGCGTGTTCACGGCAAGCTCCTGGAGCTGCGCGGAGTCGCCGTTAGTGTAGAGCAGGCGCTCGATAGTCGTATACGCGTAGGCGGACACGACGCCGTCCAGTTCGGCGACGAGCAGGATGTGGTTGCTGCTCGGCTCCACGGCATGCGCAAAGGCCCCGGTGAACGACTCGCGTATTGGCTTCTCGCCGATACCGAGTTGTTCGACAAGGGCGAATACGGCATCGACGTCAGCGACGGATGCCAGCCGCACTCGAGTGGGGCTAACGGGCGAAGTTTCCGCGGTAGTACTCATAGACCCACCCTACGAGACTGATCAGGGTGATCGCGGCACCGAAGAAGGCGATCCATATGCCAACCGCGATTCCCATGAACAAGAAGGCGCCACCAGCTGCGAGCATGATAGGCCACCAGCTCCACGGGCTGAAGAATCCCTGCTCCGAGTCGCCATCCTCGATGTTGGCATCCAGCCGATCCTCGGGTAGCAGCCCTCCGACCGACTTATTGGTGCGTCCGAGGTAGAAGGCGACGAAAGCCGACAGGATGGCGGACAGTCCAATGACGAACGCTCCCACCCATTCGACGGGCGATCCCTGTCCCCTGCCCTCCGTTCCGGCAAGTTGCGTGACGTACCCGTTGTTGTGCTGGATGATGTTCCAGGTCACATAGAGAATGTCCGCTGTGATGAAGAAAGCACAGAGGATCCAGAGCATCTTCGCTTGTGCGTTCATGGTCCTACTTCACCTGGCCGTCGGCGACATCGTAGGTCGCGGCTTCCGGGGCGTCCTTGAACTGCCCCACACCACCGATCCCCACCGGAATACCGGCCTCGGGGTGGTTCAAATCGAAGGCCGGGGACTCGGAACGGATGCGTGGGATCGAGGTGAAGTTATGACGCGGCGGCGGGCAGGAGGTCGCCCACTCGAGCGATCGTCCATAGCCCCACGGGTCGTTCACCGTCACACGCGGTGCGGTGCGAGCCGTGATGTAGACGTTGAAAATGAAGGGAACCATCGACACACCGAGGATCATGGCTCCGACCGTGGACAGCTGGTTCATCCAGGTGAACCCGTCCTGCGGCTGGTAGGTCGCGTATCGGCGCGGCATCCCCATCACTCCGAGCCAGTGCTGCACCAGGAACGTGGTGTGGAAACCGATGAACAGCAACCAGAAGTGGATTTTGCCGAGACGCTCGTTGAGCATCTTGCCGGTCCACTTGGGCCACCAGAAGTAGAAGCCACTGAACATGGCGAAGACGACCGTGCCGAAGACCACGTAATGGAAGTGAGCCACGACGAAGTAGGTGTCTGATACGTGGAAGTCCAGCGGAGGCGACGCC
>JBBRDX010000133.1:0-7349 GCA_038203515.1 Actinomycetales bacterium
GTCGACGAGCCCGTCGGACTCACCTCGTGCGCGCTGCGATACCTTGAAAACCTCGGGATTGTCACGGAGAAGCTGCGGATCAATCACGCCTCCAGTCTATTGAGCAATGCCGTACCGTAGACCACGTGACCGCCGCCCCGCAGCCCCACCAGGACCACCACGCCGCTGTCGTCTACAACCCGATCAAAGTGGACCTGCCGAAGCTCGAAGCGCAGGTCGCGGAGGCCGAGGCTGCGGCGGGCTGGGGCACGACCCAGTGGCACCCCACCTCGGTGGAGGATGCCGGGCAGAGCGTGACGAAGACCGCCATCGAGCACGGCGCGGCCGTCGTGCTCGCTGCCGGCGGCGATGGCACGGTTCGCGCCGTGGCCGAGGCGTTGCGTGACTCCGGGGTTCCCCTGGCGCTCATCCCCTCCGGGACCGGCAACCTGCTTGCCCGTAACCTCGACCTGCCCCTCACCGACCCGGTCGCGTCGATCGGCGCAGCGTTCACGGGCACCGATCGCCGCATCGACCTCGGAATCGCAGAGATTGAGCGGGCAGACGGCAGCTCCGAAGAGCACACCTTCGTCGTGATGGCCGGCCTGGGACTGGACGCGAAGATGATCGCGCTCACCAACCCGAAGCTCAAGAAGGCGGTCGGATGGCTCGCCTACATCGATGCCGGGGTGCGCGCCATTCCCGACCTCAAGCCGGTGAAACTGCACCTCAGCATCGACGGGGCACCGGAGCGCACGACGAGCGTCCACACGATCATCGTCGGCAACTGCGGGAGCCTGCCCGGAGGCATCCTGCTCATGCCGGATGCGAAGCCCGACGACGGTATCCTCGACATCGCCGCGCTCAAGCCGAGCGGGCCCTTCGGCTGGCTGAAGGTGTGGAACAAGGTGACCTGGGAGAACGGCGTACTGCGCAAGAGCGCACTCGGCCGGTCGATCATCGACCTCACGAAGGATGTGAAAGATGTGTTCTACGCCACCGGAACCGACCTGCGGATGACGGTGGAGCAGCCACAGGGGTTCCAGCTCGACGGCGACGAGTTCGGTGAAGCCAAGTCCGTGCACGCCTGGGTGGACGCCGGTGCACTCACGGTGAAGGTTCCGGCGTAGGTTCCTCGTCGTCTGCCGGCATGCCGGTCCACCGGGAGACGGTCAGCCAGCCTCCGAGGACGATAAGGCCGACCCCGGACAGCGGGATTGTGAGGAAGTACGGATTGCGGCACAGGCACGCGGCCTACACCAGAAGCGCTGGGCTCGCGACCCGCTCCGGATGCAGCAGACGCGCCAGCACCACGGCCGCGCCGGCCAACCCGAGGAAGAGCGAGACACTTCCCTCGGCTCGCACCCCCGACGGCCAGGCAAGCGGATCCTCCGGCAGGGCCGCAACAATCGTCTCGGCAAACCGGCGGGCAGCATCCAGATGCCGGGGAGCTCCGCGCTCCGAGGCGAGAACCAGCACATCGAGCGAGGCACCGAGTCCGTGGCACAGGGTCAGCCCGCCGAGCAGCGCGACATCTCCGAATTGCGGAACGGATGCCGCGGCCCGCGCCAACTCCGATCCGCACGCCTGCACCGCAGCCTCCGCTTCGGCGCGAACGGATGCCGCTACCCACCCGAGGTCGAGGCCGTCGTCTTCGAGCTGCAGCATGCGCAGTCGCGCCGCACCGATGCCGGCGGCACCATGGCACCACATGGTCGGGTAGCCCCCCTCGTCGCTACGCAGGTCCGGCCAGCCTCCGACGATCGGGTCGAACCAGGCCGCTTCCCAGCGCAAGGCGTCCCGCAGCAGCGGGAGGGCGACATCCGCGGTGCGCACGTCACGGGACGCGGCCTCCGCCAGCGCGAGTGCGATGCCGCTGTTGCCGTGTGCGAGCCCGAGTAGCGGACGGGCAGCGCGTTCCTCGGTGGCGAGCGGATCCGCCCAGCAGACGCCGACCGGATGACGGCTGGCGCGGGCGGCGAGGCCACTGACGGCATCCGGGGTGCTGGCGCGCGTTCCCCGGGACTGGGCAAGCACGAGCCCGGCGAGCCCGCTCGTCAGGTCGGTCGCCGGGACGTCGATGCTGGTCGACGCGAGAGCGTCACCCGAGTCGCCCATCACACCAATACTCTCGGCCGCCAGCACCACGCCGGTGGCACTGTCGAGCAGGCCGCCGAACGGCTGCCCCTCGACCGCGCGGAGGGCCGAGGCGGCGGCCCGGTGCGCGAGGTCGTCAAGGTCGCTCCGGTCGGTGGCCCGGGCGAGCTGGGCGAGTGCCCACGCCACCCCGGCGTCGCCGTCGTAGAGGTTCGTTCGTCCGCCGACCATGCGCGCGGGCGTCCCCTGTGCATCCAGTTCCCAGCTGAGCCAGCCGACCCGATCGTCGGAGTCGATCGCGGTGGATACGAGGGCGTCGATGCAGCCGTCGAGCGCGGTCTCCAGAACGGATGTCATGATCCGAACTCCTCACTGCGCACCGCGCGTCGATGCGGCTGCGACGGATCGATTCCCACCCGGGCGAACGCGCTTTCGACCGCCGCGAGGGGGTAGTCCGTCGCCGCGACCAGTGCCTCTGCGACCAGCCTGCAGCGCTCCTCTCCGAAACTGCGGCCATTCTGCGGGTCTTCCGACCAGCTGATGCCCGGGGCGATCCACTCGGTGAACGGCGGTCCGGGCACCCAGCGCACGAACCCCTCCGCCCGGTGAGCGAGTGTCGTGCGCAGGTCTGCCTCGGCGTCCCCGAGGTAGACGACCACGGCATCCGCCCGGTTGATCGAGTAGTCGTCGATGCCCGCTTTGAACATCCAGGGGCTCGACACCGACGCAAGCACGCCGGACAGTGCGGCCACCAGGTCGGGGAGCAGCGCAAGCTGCGGCGCGAGGTACAGGCGGGAGAGGCGGGGGCCGACGGTGCGCGGATCCCAGCCCCCGCCCCAGGTGCGCCACCACCCGTCGGCGACAGCTGCGCCGAACCGGGAGAGCACCGTGAGTCGTTCTCCGACGGCGGGGACCAGACCGAAGTTCGGCGAACCGTCGGGGTGGAGGTACTCGCCGCGGGTCGCCGCATGGAGCGACCCATCGTCGCGCCGGACCACCGCGATTCCTGCGGCGCCACGACGGATGACGGTGGCATCGGAGACCAGGTGGGCTCCGACGTGCGCCTCCCGCAGCATCCCGGCCAATGGTGGCCAGGTCGGATCGACGACCTGCGTCTCTCCGGCTGGAGCCGCGTACCAGCCGCCGTAGAGCGCCCCGGCGAGATCGTCGGTGGAGAGAGTGGAGCTCTCGGCAAGAAGGTCGAGACCGAGGCGGATGCCGTGGTCGAGTCGCGCGCGCAGCTCCGGCGCGAACGACCGAGAGGTGAACGACGCGGTCACCGTGCCACCTCCCGTGTTGCTGACGACGCGACGGCATGCTCGCGCGCCCGGTGGAGCCAGGCGTCGACCTCGGCTGTGGTGCCGGCCGAGGCATCGTCGCCATCCGGTTCCGGCATCCCCGACTGTCGTGCCACCCAACCCGGAGCCATGGCGACCTGCCACGCGGTGGCAAGCGCGCGAACGCAGGCGAAAGAGGCGTCGATCTCACCGCTGCCTCCGCCGGCGCGATACGCGTCGGCGAGCGCATCGCCCGCGGCAGAGGCGGTCACCTCGTCGGTCGCGAGGGACTGCACCATCGTGACGGCGCAGACAAGATCCCAGGACGGGTCACCCCGCCCCGCCGATTCGTAGTCGATGAGGGTCACCTGGACAGGCGCCACTACGCCGCGGCCGGTCGCGTGCGACCCGACGACTATATTGCCGGCCGACAGGTCGCCGTGGATGAGGTGACCGGTGTTCCAGTTCGCGGCGGCGCCGTGGAGGGCACCCCGGATGCCGGGCTCAGACAGCGCGGCGATCACAGACGCAAGAGCGGGTGACGAGCCATCCGTTGCCATCGACGGGGGAAGGGAATCCGGGGAGAGCGCCCACGGCCGGGGAGCGTTCGGGCACCCCTCAGCCAGGGTGCTGGTGTGCAGTTCCGCCAGCGCCGCACCGGCCGCCCGCGCCGCCGCGATGAGCGAGAACGGGTCCTGCGCGAACTCGGCGAGGTCGGTGCCGGGTACGGCGAAGGTCCAGAGGGCGGGGCTGGCCACTTCGAGAAGGCCGACCGTCTCGATCAGCACCGGCGCGAACCGGCGGCCCTGCAGCATCCGCAGCACCGCCCGCTCGTTTTCGATCGCATCGTCACCGTCGAGCAGCGAGGCGAGCCCGCGCTGCTTGACGAAGGCGTGGGGGGTGTCGCCCCGGTCGAACCGATGAACGACGTTGCTCCGGGACTGCGGCACGACGGCGACCGATCCGCCGAGCACGTCGGAGGCGTGGATGAGGCCGGATCGGATCGCCGCGGCCGCAAGTCCCGGAGCGGTGGTCATTCCGTGCCCTCGTCCGACAGGTCTTCCAGCGCGGCGAGGTACCCGGCCCAGTAGGTGGTGTCATCCTCGAACTCGCCGGTCGAGTACTGCCCGGCGTACGGGTCCGAGTAGTCCGCCTCGAAGCCGAGGATCCGACCTCCCGGGATTTCGATCGGACCGCGCGGGTTGAACGGGTCGGAGGGATCGTTGCATGCGCGCGAGAAGATCGGGCCGGGCGGGCAGGCCGGGCGGCTGTAGACCAGCTCGCAGATCGGGGTGCGCGTGATCCGGCAGGTGATCGGCCGTGTCGGAAGGCAGATCACCGACCGCGTGACCCGGCACAGCACGGGCGACCGGGTGAGACACGTGGTGGTCACCCGGGTGGGGCAGAGCACCGGGATGCGGGTCAGCGGCACGGAGATGACCCGCACCATCAGGTCGACTCCCATTGTGTCGAGGGCCGCGGCGATCGGGTTGGCGAACGTCATCGATCCGTCGTTGGAGCCCGCGAAGAGCAGGCCGACGACATGCCGACTCGCGTTCACGACCATCGATCCGGAGTCGCCGTGATCCGAGAACCGCGGCGACTTCGTCATGTCGGTGTTGATGCGCAACTGGTGCTTGAGCGTGCGCATGCCGATGGCTCCGCCGTAGTTGACGCTCGCCGTGAAGTCGGTCGACGCGATGCCACCAAAGGTGAGCTCGGTCGTGCGACCGCGCTTGCGCACCGGCTCTCCGACGATCGCGGTGGCCGGGCCGGCAACGTTCCCGATGTCGCGGATGGTCGGCTCCCAGGCCTTTCCGGCGTCAAGGGTGATGACCGCGGCATCCACCTGGTCCGTCAGCGAACCCCGCGCGAGACTGCCGAACTGCACCGCGGAACCTCCTCCGTCCGGGATGGACGGCTGCAGCATCCGGTCCCCCGCAGTCCACGAGTTGTTGAGACAGGCCACGTGGAAATTGGTGAGAGCCATCGTCGCGCCGGATGCCCGGTCGCGCACGAGCGCACCGAGAGTGCCGGAGAAGACATACTGGCCGCTCGTCGTCACATCAGGCGGATCGAGATGGATGCTGCGCACCGGCCCCATGCTGATGCCGCCGGTGAGCGTCGGGTAGACGGTGGCGTCGACGAACGCGGAACCGTCCGCGAGCTCCCGGGCGGGCTGCAATTCGATCGTCAGCTCCTTGACATCCGTCTTGATGCCGTCTATCTCGCCCGGGATGACCTGGTCCTTGGGCAGCGCGCCCTTCGGCTTCTTCTTGTCGACGTAGACGACGATGCTCAGTTCGCCGGTGCTCACCCCCTTCGACACCTTGTGGCCGATGTCGACCGCGACGACGCCAGGTTGGGCGATCAGCGCGTCCTCGACCCGTTCCTTGACCGGGCGGATGGCCGCTCGGGCTTCGTTCTCTGGCTCGGTGGCCATGAGTTGCTCCTCCATACGGGCGATCCCACGGATTGGAGTCGCTACCAATACAGGAGGACTGCGCCCCGGGCGAGATACCTCGCCACGCAAGAAAACTGGGATCGGCTAGGAGTCGAGTCCCTCGAGCCAGTCGCGAGCGGCGGTGAATGCCCGATTGTCGTACCGCGGAATCACCGTGACGGCGAGCTTGTCGGCGCGAGGATACGACCCGAGGAAGATCACGTTCGGGCTGAATCGCTTGAGGCCGAGGAGGGCGTCAGCGACCCGCTCGTCGTGGAGGTGGCCGTCGAGATCGATCACGAAACGGTAGCGGCCGAGGGCATCGCCGATCGGGCGAGAAGCGAGCAGGCTCATGTTGACTCCGCGGGTGGCGAACTGCTCCAGCATCTCGAGCAGCCGGCCGGCCGTGTCATCCGGAAGCTCCACAATCACGCTGGTCTTATCCGACCCGGTCGGCACGGGCAGGCGGGTCGTGCGGCTCACCAGCACGAAGCGGGTGACCGCGTTCGGATTGTCGCCGATCTCACCGGCGAGCACCTCGAGCGAATAGTGGCTGGTGATTCCGGGAGGCGCGATCGCGGCATCCGCTGTCAGGTCCAGCAGCAGCGATGCCGCGGCGGCGACATTGGAGGTGGCCAGCAGGTGGCCGTGCTCGGGCAGGGTGGCATCGAGCCAGAGATGGCACTGCGCATAGGCCACCGGATGCGCATTCACGACCCGCACATCCTGCAACCGGGTGCCCGGCCGGGCCACGAGCACGAAGTTCACCGGGACGAGGTACTCGCCGATGATGCGCAGGTTCGGGATGTTGGCGAGCGCATCCTGGCTCGCGCCCACGCCGCCCTCGATCGAGTTCTCGATCGCGATCATGGCCGCGGTGCTGCGCCCCGACACGACATCGTCGAGAGCCTGGCCGACGTTGTTGACCGGCTGCCAGGTCTTGCCGGCGGCATCCGACACCTGGGCGAGCGCGGCCTCGGTGAAGGTGCCAGCCGGACCCAGGTAGGAGTAGGTGTCGTGGTGGTGCGTTGGATGCGGCATAGCGCCGAGTTTATTGGCTCGCCCCACCTCTCTCTCTCCCCGCCATAACTCCTGCTGTTTTGCGAATGCCGGTGCGGCATCCCCGGGACTACGGGTGGAGCCGCCCGGCCCCGCAAAAGCTGCAGGAGTTATGCAACGAAGCACCGGGGAAGCCGTCTTCGGGTGCAAGACTTGGCGCATGAATGCTCGTGCCGGTCAGCCCGCCCAGACTTCCGATCTCGTCAACCTCGCCGCACTGCTTGCGGCCTATTACGAGCTCGTTCCGGATGTGAGCATCGCCGAGCAGAAGGTGGTGTTCGGCACCTCCGGGCACCGCGGATCCAGCCTCGACAGTGCCTTCAACGAAACCCATATCGCGGCGATCACGCAGGCCATCGTGGAGTACCGCGCGGGCCAGGGCATCACCGGTCCGCTGTTCATCGGCGGCGACACCCATGCTCTCAGTCGTCCGGCCCAGAACACCGCCCTCGAGGTGCTCGTCGCCAACGGCGTGGACGCACTCGTCGACGAAT